>JAJYLI010000113.1:0-6847 GCA_021787855.1 bacterium
CGCAGCGCCTGGGCCGCGACTACCTGGAGCGCGCGGACGTGCTGGTGCTGCGCGCCATCCAGGACGATTTCGGCAAGCGCCCGATCATCTTCGCCCGCACGGTGGCCGACTACCCCGACCGGTTCGGCCTCACGTCGAACCTGGTCGGACAGGGGCTGGTGCGGTTGCTGGTGCCCTCGCCGGTGACGCTCAACGACACCATTCAGAACGCGGCGGAGATGGGCGGCCTGGTCAACGTGAAGCGCTCGATGGCGCTGCTGGACACGGTCTATCACTTCCACATGGCGGCGCGGCACCGGCCGATGGGCTGGGTGGACGTCCCCTCGCAGAACATCCTGGCCACGTACGCCTATCTCTACCAGACGATGGGGCTGTACCTGGTCAAGACCCAGCCCAAGGACGCGATGCACATGCTGTCGCTGGCCGACTCGATGATCCAGAACACCACCTACCGGACCATGCTGCGGCGCTGAGCCGCTGAGCGCGGCGGCGCGGCTCAGCGCGCCGCCAGCACCGCCTCCCGGCACCGGCGGACGATGGCGCCCGCGGGCTCCACGCGGGTGATGGCGGCGACGCTCTTGCCCGCCTGCCAGTAGTCCCGCGAGCCGCCCCCGGCCAGCACCGCCCGCTTGAGCTTGCGCACGTACCGCAGGCCGTAGATGGTGCGCATCAGGTACTTGGTGCGGCGGCCCCGGAGCATCCACCGGGCGAGGGGGCCGGCCTTGGTGCCCACCCGCTCCACGTAGGGCGTCCGCAGCACCGCCAGCGGCACGCCGGTCACCCGCTCCGTGAGCACGATGTCGTTCTCGCCCGCCTCGACGATGCGGCGCTTGTAGTCGGGGTGCACGCGGCATTCGTCGGTGGCGATGAACCGCGTGCCCATCTGCACCCCGGCGTAGCCCAGGCGGAGCGCGTTGACGAACCCGCGCTCGTCGCCGACGCCGCCGGCGCAGATCACCGGGACGCCCAGGCCCCGCAGCTCCTCGATCAGCGCCTCGGCGCTCCTCGGCCCGGCGTGGCCGCCCGCGCGGTCGTTCACGGCGATCAGGCCGTGGACCCCGCCCTCCAGGGCCCGCACGGCCCACTTCCGCTCGGTGACGTCGTGATACACCACGCCCCCCCCGCCCGCGGCCGCGACGCGCTCGACGACCCAGCGCGGCTTGCCCAGCGAGGTGACGAAGAAGCGCACCCCCTCCTCCAGCGCGATGTCGAGCCAGCGGCGCATCCGCTCCTCGTAGGCGCGGGACGACCGCTCGATCAGCACGTTCATCCCGATCGGCTTCGGCGTGAGGCTCCGGATGAGCGCGAGGCCGGCCCGGAGCTCGTGGCCGTGCACGTACGCCATGGCGAGGGGCTGCACGATGCCGAGGCCGCCGGCCGCGGAGACCGCGGCCACCAGCTCGGGGTTGCTGCAGGGGTACATGGCGCCGCAGAGGAGCGGCACCTCGACACCCGCCTGTTGCGTGAAGGGCGTGGCGAGGGCGACCATTGTCGGCAGCAACGATAACCCCCCGGCCCAGGAGAGGCGAACCGGCGCGTGAACATCCTCCACGTCCTCTCGCAGGTGGAGGTGACGGGCGCGGAGACCTACGCCGCCGCGCTCGTCGCGCAGCAGGTGAAGGACGGCCACCAGGTCACGGTCGTGTCCGACACGTTCGCCACGCCGCTCGCCGCCGAGCACCTGCCGATGCCCATCGCGCGGCGGTCGTACCCGCGGCGGCTCTCGAACGTGGTCGCGCTGCGGCGGCTGCTCCGGCGCCGCGGGATCCACCTCGTGCACGCGCACTCGCGGGCCGCGAGCTGGGTGGCGTACTTCGCGACCCGGGCCACCGGCGTGCCCCTGGTCTCGACCCTGCACGCGCTCCAGCCGCTGCACCCCACGGCCCGCGCCTTCAGCGTGTACGGGGAGCAGGTGATCGTGGTCTCGCCCAGCGTCGAACAGAACGCGGTCCGGGGCCTGGGCCTGCCGCGCGAGCGGGTGCACCTGGTGCCCAACGGGGTGGATCTCGAGCACTTCCGTCCGGCGGACGCGGGCGCCGCGGCCGACGCCCGGCGCGCGCTGGGCATCCCGGTCGGGGCCCCGCTGATCGCGCTGGTGGGCCGGTTGTCGGGCCCGCGCTTCGACGCGGCGCGGCTGGTCGTCTCCGAGGTCCTCCCGCGCCTCCGCGCGTCCGTGCCGGACGCGCGCCTGGTGGTGGCCGGCGGGATGCGCGTGGCGGGCGACTTCGCCGCCGTGGTGGTCGAGGCCAACGGGCGCCTGGGCGAGGGAGCGGTGCTCCACCTCGGGCACGTGGCCGACGTCCGCTCCGTGCTCGCGGCGGCCGACGTGGTGATCGCCGCCGGCCGGAGCGCGCTCGAGGCGCTGGCCGTGGAGCGGCCGGTTGTCGCGCTGGGGGAGACGCACTACGTCGGCGTCGTGGACGAGGCCACGGCCGCGGAGGCGCGGCGCACCAACTTCGGCGACACCGGCGCCCGCGCGGCGGCCGATGCGGCCCGGGTCGCCGGCGACGTCGCGGGGCTGCTGCGCGATCCGGCCGCTCGCGCCAAGCTGGGCGCCTGGGGCCGCTCGTTCGTCGAGCGGCATTACGCCGCGGCCGCCCTGTGGCCCCGGGTGCGCGAGATCTACCGGCGGGCCCGGGCGGCGCGGCTGCCGGCGATCCCGGTGCTGATGTACCACCGGGTCGTCGCCTCCGCCGCGGACGGCGGGCGCCACGGCATCTGGGTGACGCGGGACCGCTTCGCGGGGCAGCTCGCCTCGCTGGCGCGGCGCGGCTTCACGCCGGTGACGTTCGGCGACGTCGCGGCCTGCCTCGAGGGCGGCGCCGCGCTCCCGCGCCGCCCGGTCATCCTCACGTTCGACGACGGGTACGCGGACAACCACGCCCTGGCCCTCCCGCTGCTCAGGGAGCACGGGATGCGGGCGGTGGTGTTCCTGATCGGGGACCCCGCGGTCACGACCAACGCCTGGGACGCGGCGGGCACGCCCGGCGAGCCGCCGCTGCCGCTGCTGACCGACGCCCAGGTGCGGGAGATGGCCGCGGCCCGGATCGAGTTCGGCTCCCACACGCTGCACCACGCCCGGCTGACGGACCTCGGGCCGGCGGAGCTGGCCGAGGAGCTGGAGGGCTCCCGGCGCGCGCTGGAGCGGCGGCTGGGCGCCCCGGTGACGTCGGTCTGCTACCCCTGGGGGGCCGTGAATCCGGCCGTCAAGGCGGCCACGGCGGCGGCGGGCTACGCCTTCGGCGTCGCGTCCGACAGCGGGCCCCCGCGCTTCGGCGCCGACCTGTTCGAGATCCGGCGGGTCCAGGTCTTCCCCGGCACCGACGGCTTCGGGTTCTGGAAGAAGACGTCCCGGTGGTACGCGGACTACCGCCGGCTGGTGCGCAGGCGTTGACCGAGTTCGTCGCCGCTGACTAGGTTTGTTGGCTGGGCGGGGGGTCTGCCACCTTGCCGTCTGGCAACTGGCAACCAGTGGTGATGGTGGCTGTAGCTCAATTGGTCAGAGCGCTGGACTGTGGCTCCAGAGGTTGGGGGTTCAATTCCCCTCAGCCACCCTCTTGGAACTGGTCGGAAGTGGTATGGCGGTGCGGACGGCTGGTAACCACCGGGAACTGGCGCCTTGCCGTCCGGCAACCTGGGATAGGTCCGTAGCTCAATTGGTAGAGCACCGGTCTCCAAAACCGGGGGTTGCAGGTTCAAGTCCTGCCGGGCCTGCTGGCGGTATCGTCTAGGGGACTAGGACGTGGCCCTCTCAAGGCCAAAACACGGGTTCGAATCCCGTTACCGCTACTCGGCCCTATCGTCTAACGGCCAGGACACCACCCTTTCAAGGTGGGAATAGGGGTTCGATTCCCCTTAGGGCTATCGAGGCTCGCCCGCCGGGGCCGTTGCTCGCGACCACGCGTCTCGCAACCGGTCCTGGTCGTCACCAGATCTTCCCCGCCGCCAGCAGCTGGTCCGCCTCCGCCTCCCCCACGGGCTTCGAGAACAGGTAGCCCTGCACCTTGCGGCACCCCAACTCGCGCAGCCGGGCGAGCTGTCCGGGCGTCTCCACGCCCTCGGCCACCGTGTCCATGCCGAGGTGGTCGGCCAGCGTGACGATCGTGCGCACGATCTCCGCGTTCTCGCTGCCGGCCGCGTCAATGTCGGTGACGAACGAGCGATCAATCTTGAGGTGGTCGAGGGAGAAGCGCTGCAGGTAGCTCAGCGACGAGTAGCCGGTCCCGAAGTCGTCCATGTCAATCTTGATGTGGAGGGCGCGGAGCTGGTCAATGACGGCCATGGCCGACGCCGCGTTCTCCATGACCACGCTCTCGGTGATCTCGATCCGCAGCCGCCGCGGCTCGAGGCCGGTCTCCTTGAGGGCCCCGTCAATCTCCTCCACCAGGTTGGCCTGGGCGAACTGGCGGGCCGAGAGGTTCACGCTGACGGCGAGGTCGGCGAGCGCCGGGTAGCGGTCCTGCCACGTCTTCATCTGGCGGCAGGCCTGGCGCAGGACCCAGCTCCCGATGGGGATGATGAGCCCCGTCTCCTCGGCGATGGGGATGAAGGCGGCGGGGCCGATGAGCCCGTGGGTGGGGTGGTCCCACCGCACCACGGCCTCGAAGCCGGTGATTTGCCCGGTCTCCAGGCTCACCAGCGGCTGGTAGTGGAGCGTGAACTCGGCGTGCTCCACCGCGCGCCGGAGGTCGGTTTCCAGCTCGAGCAGCGCCTTGGCGTGGGCGTGCATGGCGGTGTCGAACAGCTCGTAGCGCGCCTTGCCGAGCGCCTTGGCGCGGTACATGGCGATGTCGGCGTCGCGGAGCAGGTCGTCGGCGGCCTGGTAGCCGCTGGCCGACAGCGCGATGCCGATGCTCGCCGTGGTGAACACCTCGTGCCCGCCCAGCGTGAACGGCTGGGCCAGCTCGCGCTGCACCCGGTCGGCCACGCGGGTGGCGTCGCTCGGGTCGCCGATGTCGTCCACCAGGATGGTGAACTCGTCGCCGCCCAGCCGCGCGACGGTGTCGCCGGGGCGGACGCAGCGTTCGACCCGCTGCGCGATGGACTTGAGCAGCTCGTCGCCGATCGAGTGGCCGAGGCTGTCGTTCACCACCTTGAAGCGGTCGAGATCAATGAACAGCACCGCGAAGCGGTAGTCGGCGCGGCGCCGTCCGCGGCCCAGCGAGCGCGACAGCAGGTCCGTGAACAGGGAGCGGTTGGGCAGGTTGGTGAGCGAATCGTGGAAGGCGTCGTGGAGGAGCTGCTGCTCGGTGCTCTTGCGCTCGCTGACGTCGGTGAGCGAGCCGGCCATGCGGTACGCCTTGCCGATGGCGTCGCGCACCGCCACGCCGCGGCACAGCACCCACAGGTAGCGGCCGTCGCGGTGCCGGATGCGGTGCTCGCTCTCGAGCTGCGTCGCGTAGCCGGCCACGTGCGAGGCGATGTCGGCGCGCACCCGCTCCACGTCGTCGGGGTGCACGCGGCTCAGCCAGTCGTCGGGTGAGGTCCCGATCTCGGCGTCCGTGGCGCCCAGCATCGCCTTCCAGCGAGGCGAGTAGTAGACCTCGTTGGTGGCCAGATTCCAGTCCCACAGCCCGTCGTTGGCGCCGCGGGCGGCCAGCGCGTACCGCTCCTCGCTCTCCCGCAGCGCGGCCTCCGCCTTGTGGCGCTCGGTGACGTTGCGGAAGCTCCACACCCGGCCCACGCTCGCGCCCCCGATGCGCTGGGGCAGCGAGTACCGCTCGAACACCCGGCCGTCCTTGAACTCGATGACGTCGAAACTGGTGGCCTCCTTGTCGGCGTACAGCTCCTCCACCTTGGCCATGAACAGGATGGGGTAGCGGAGCTGCTCGACCACGTGGCCCAGCACCTTGCGGTCGTCGCCCGTGGCCAGCAGCTCGCCGGGCAGGCGCCACATCTCGGCGAACTTGCGGTTGAAGCTGACGATCTTCCCGTCGTTGTCCACCACCAGGATGCCGTCGGCCGTGGACTCCAGCGTGGCCCGGAGCAGCGAGAACCAGCGCTCCAGTCGCGCCTCGTCGGCCTTCCGGTCCGTGATGTCCACCAGGATGCCGTGGAACAGCGTCTCGCCGCTCACCGGGTCGCGCAGCGCGTGGCAGGCGTCCAGCACCGCGCGGACCTGCCCGTCGGGACGGCGGATCAGGAATTCGAACTCGCGTACCGCGCCCTCGCGGCTCAGCAGCTCCAGCTCCGAGGCGCGCTGGGCGGGGTCGGCCAGCAGGTCGTACACGCGGTAGCGGGACAGCGCGGCGACGCTCGGCACGCCGACGATCTCCAGGAACGCCGGGTTGGCGTCCAGGATCCGGCCCTCGAGCGTGGTGATGTACACGCCCTCCCGCAGGCTCCCGACCAGCTCGCGCAGGGTGTCGGGGTCCTGGAGGTTCGGGACCTGGTGGCCCGGGCCCGGGACGACGGCGTCCGGGCTCCCGGATGGCGTGGTGGCCTGGTTCACGGGCGCGACAGTGTCCTCACGCGGTGAGGAGAGGGGTGCGCCCAATCTACCGGTCCCGCGCGGGAACGCCAGCGGGCCACGGCACCACCGCCACCCGGCCGTCCGCGAGCCGGCAACCGCTGGCGACTTGCCGTCTACAGCAACTGGCAACCCGTTCGATCACTCGTACCGCAGCGCTTCGACCGGATCCACCCGGCTCGCCCGCAGCACCGGGACGTAGCTGGCGGCGAACGCCACCGCCGCGAGCACGGCGAGGGAGAGGACGAAGGCCACCGGGTCGTCACCCTCCAGCCGGTAGAGCAGCGACTGCAGCAGCCGCCCCAGGGCGAGGGCCAGGGCGATGCCCGCGACGCCCCCGATCGCGCTCATCGCGCCCACCTGCCGCACGACCAGGGC
>JAJYLI010000113.1:6947-10060 GCA_021787855.1 bacterium
CCACCGGGTCGTCACCCTCCAGCCGGTAGAGCAGCGACTGCAGCAGCCGCCCCAGGGCGAGGGCCAGGGCGATGCCCGCGACGCCCCCGATCGCGCTCATCGCGCCCACCTGCCGCACGACCAGGGCGCGGACCCGGCCGGCGTCGGCCCCGAGCGCCATGCGGATGCCGATCTCGCGGGTGCGCTGCTGCACCGTGTAGGCCAGCACGCCGTACAGCCCCACCGCGGCGAGCAGCGTGGCCAGGCCCGCGAACACCGCCGAGAGGATGCTGATCAACCGGTCGAGGAACACGTTGTCGCGGATCTGCTGCGGCATCGTCTTGATGTCGTCCAGCGGGACCGTGGGGGCCAGGCGCTTCAGGAGCGCGGGAATGGCCCGGAGCTGCTGCTCGGCCGGCACCGCGGTGCGCACGTAGAAGCTCAGGGAGCCGGCGCCGGGGTCCTGCCGCCACGGCGTAAAGAACAGCGGCGGGACCTCGTCCTTCACCGAGCTGTACTTCGCGTTCTTCACCAGGCCCACGATCTGGATGTTGAGCGAGTCCGCCGACTCGTCGGACATGAACTTGCCGACCGGGTTCGCCCCCAGGTGGAACAGCTTCGCGAAGGTCTGGTTGACGACGGCGACGCGCGGCGTCCCCGCGGCGTCGGCCGTGGTGAACTCGCGCCCCTGCAGCACCGGGATGCCCAGGGTGCGGAAATAGCCCGCCCCGACCTCGTTGAAGCGGCTGTTGTGGTCCACGTCGGGCCCCACGTGGAATCCCTCGACCCAGACGTCGGTGCCCCAGTTGCTGCCCGCCACCAGCGGCACCATGGACGCGGTGACCCCCGTGACCCCCGGCAGCCGCGACACCTCGTCCTCCACCTGCCGGAACAGCAGGGCCGAGCGCGCGCTGTCGTAGCCGCTCCGGGACGGCGAGATGGCGAACGTCACGAGGCCGTCCGCCCGGAAGCCCAGGTCCACGTGCGCGACGTTCACCAGGCTCCTGAGGAACAGGCCGGCCGAGATCAGCAGCGCGCTGGCCAGGGCGATCTGCGCCGTCACCAGGGCACTGCGGAACCGCGCCGCCCCGCGGTGCCCGGAGATCTGGGCGGCGTTGGCGCGGATGGCGTCCACCAGGCTGGAGCGGGTGCTGTGCAGGGCGGGGAACAGCCCGAACAGCAGGCCCGTGCCGATCGCCAGCAGGCCGCTGAACGCCACGACGCCGGGCTGGAGCGCGAACCGCATGGCGGTCGCCGCCTCGGCGGGCAGGAGCGCGGCCAGCAGCTTGAGCGTGAGGCCGGCCACGACCAGGCTCAGCACGCCCCCCATCACGGCCAGGATCACCGACTCGGTCAGCAGCTGCGCCACCAGGTGGCGGCGCCCGGCGCCGAGCGCGAGGCGCACGCCCATCTCCTTGCCGCGCCCGGCGCCCCGCACCAGGAGCAGGTTGGCGATGTTGGCGCAGGCAATGAGCAGCACCACCGCCGTGACGCCGAACAGCATGGTGAGCGGGGTCGTGGCCTCGGCGTGCACCTGGCTCTGGCCGCGGTAACCGGGCAGCACCTTCATCCGCTTGGCCTTGAACCGCGCCAGCGTCGCCGGGCTCATGCCCTCCTGGAGCGGCGCTTCGACGTCGCTCAGGATGGGCGCGTAGATGCCGTTGAGGGCGCTCCGCGCCCGGGCGAGCGTGACGCCCGGCTTCAAGCGCCCGAACAGGTACAGCCAGTACGCGCGCCGGTTCTGGAACCTGTCGTACGCGGGCGTCACCCGGCCGGCCATGGACAGCGGGATGAACGCCAGCGGATCCATGCCGAACGTCGTGCCGTCGAAGTCGCGCGGCGCCACGCCCACGATGGCCAGGCTCTGGCCGTTGACCTCGATGGTGCGGCCCAGCACCGAGGGATCGGCGCCCAGGCGGCCGTGCCAGAACGCGTAGCTCAGCACGGCGACGAACCCCGCCCCGATCGTCGCGTCGTCCTCGGGGCCCAGCAGGCGGCCCAGCGCGGGCCTCAGCCCCAGGGTGCGGAAGTAGGAGCCCGAGACCAGCGCCGCCTCGCCCGTCAACGGCTCGCCCCGCATGGCCAGGTTCGCGCTCACGATCCGGTACGCGGCCAGCCCGGTGAGCACCTGCTGCCCGCGCTCGAGGTCCTTGAACATCGGGTAGCTGAAGATCTCGTCGCACCCGCCGGACGTGTTGCACGACGTCATGCCGTAGTTGGGCCCCGGGTTGGTGAGGTTCACCAGCCGTTGCGGCTCCGGCACGGGCAACGGCTTGAGGAGCACCTGGTCGGTAAGCGAGTAGATCGCCGCGTTGGCGCCGATGCCGAGCGCGAGCGACAGCGCCGCGACGGCGGTGACGAAGGGCGTGCGGAACAGCGTCCGGAAGGCCAGCTTCACGTTGCGCATTGCGCGCTGGTCCTGGCGTGAGGGATGGGGCGTGGCGCCGGCGCCGGGCGCGCGCGCTCCCAAGTTTGGACGCCGCCGGCGCCGCGAAGGTTGGGGCCAGCCGTGCCGGCACCCTCGCGTGCTCCGCGGGAGCCGGTCTGCGGTCGCCGTAAGCTGCGGCACGCCGCGCCCTTGCGGCCAATCGGGCACTTTCCCTGAATTCTGGGTATATTGAACGATAATAGGATCTGGGGAGCCTGACCTCGATGTCTTCCGCGATGTTGCGCCTGTCGCACCTGGCCTTCCGCCACGCGCCGCGCGTCTTTCTGGACGCGCCGCGCTATGGCGTGCAGCGCCCGGGCCTGGCGATGGACAATTGTCGAGGCAGGGTCCCCTGAGGAGTGAGCCCGCTGGGCCGCGAAGATGAATGGGCGCCCTCCCGGAGCTGACTCCGGGGGGGCGCCGGTTTTTCGGGGTCCGCCGCCGTGGCGGGCCGCCGCAGTACCACTCGCTGGAGTGACGAGCGCATGGAAGATCGAAGAAGTGGCGTGACGAGGCATGGCCTGCTGGCGTGCGATTTCGACCAGACGTTGAGCTTCAACGACTCGGGCGTCGTGCTGGCCGAGCTGCTGGGGCTGTCCGGGTTCCGGGAGAAAGTCGCTGGCCTCTCGCAGGTGCACCTGGTGCAGCAGGGCGCGGAGCTGGCCTACCTGCTGCTGCACGACCCGGAATACCGCCGGGTGCGCCA
>JAJYLI010000114.1 GCA_021787855.1 bacterium
GCCAGCCGCACGTCCTTGAGGCCGAGCCGCAGCTTGAAGCCCGCGGGCTCGTAGCGCTCCTGGGCGATGATCCGGCCGTAGCTCTCGTAGATGGGCGACTGGAAGATCTGGCCGTTCACGACGTCGAGAAACTGCTCCGGCGGGATATCCCAGCGGCGCAGCACGGCGAACGCCTCCCCCAGCGTCTCGATCAGGGCGATGAACAGGAAGTTGCCGGCGAGCTTGAAGACGTTGGCGGCCGGCGGGTCCTCGCCGAGCACGTAGAGCTTGCGGCCGATGGCCTCGAGCAGCGGCCTGACGCGCTCGACGGACGCGGCCGGCCCCGCGGCCACCACGACCAGCCGCTGCGCGGCGGCGGCCTCGGGGCGGCCGAACACCGGGGCGGCCACGAAGCCCTGGCCGCGCGCCGCGTGCGCGTCGGCCAGACGCCGCGACAGCGCGGGGCTGACGGTGCTGAGCGAGACGTGGACGCCGCCCCGGGGCAGGCTCGCGAGGACGCCCCCATCCCCCAGGACCACCGCCTCGACCGCCGCGTCGTCCGCCAGCATCGTCACCACGACCGGCTCGCGGCAGGCCTCCGCGAGACCGGCCGCCACCCGCGCGCCGTCGGCCGCCAGGGCCTCCGCCCGGCTGTGGGTGCGGTTGTACACCGTGACCGCGTGCCCCTTGACCAGCAGGGTCCGGGCGATGGGCGCGCCCATCGCGCCGAGGCCGAGGAATCCGACGTTCATGCCGCCTCCTCCTTCCGGCCCGGCTCCGCCGCCGGCTCCCGGGCCTTCGCGCCGGCCGGCGCGGCCCGCAGGTACTGCGCCGGCCACGTCGCCGGCCGGTCCAGCGCCCGCGCCGCGAACAGCGGCCAGTAGGGGTCGCGCAGCAGCTCGCGCGCCATCACGACCGCGTCCGCCTGGCCGGTGCTCACGATCTGCTCCGCCTGCGCGGGATCGGTGATCATCCCCACGGCCGCGGTGGGCACCCCGCCCTCGCGGCGGATCCGCTCGGCGAACGGCACGTGGTAGCCCGGGCCCACCGGGATCTTCGCCCCCGCCACCAGGCCGCCCGAGGAGCAGTCCACCAGGTCCACGCCCAGCGGCCCCACCAGCTTCGCCAGCTCCACCGACTGCTCGACGTCCCAGCCGCCCTCGACCCAGTCGGTCGCCGAGACGCGCAGGAGCAGCGGCAGGCGCTCGGGCCACTCGCGCCGCACCGCCTCGACCACCTCGCGCGCCAGGCGGGTGCGGTTCTCGAACGACCCTCCGTAGCGGTCGTCGCGCCGGTTGGAGAGCGGCGAGAGGAACTGGTGCACCAGGTAGCCGTGCGCGGCGTGCAGCTCGATCACCCGGAAGCCCGCCTCGCGCGCCCGGCGGGCGCCGTCGGCGAAGGCCTGGATGACCCGGCCGATGCCGGCGTCGTCCAGCGCGGCCGGCGTCGCATAGCCCTCGAAGGCGACCGCGCTGGGCGCCACCGCCGTCCACCCGCCCTCGGCCTCCGGCACGCTGCCGGGCCTGCCCGCCCACGGCCGCCAGGTGCTGCCCTTCCGCCCGGCGTGCGCGAGCTGCATGCCGGCGTGCGCGCCCTGCGCGTGGATGAACCGGACGATGCGGCTCAGGGGCTCGACGTGCTCGTCCTTCCAGATCCCCAGGTCCTCCGGGCTGATGCGCCCCTCGGCCGTGACCGCCGTGGCCTCCGTGAGCACCAGGGCCGCGCCGCCCACGGCGCGGCTCCCCAGGTGCACGAGATGCCAGTCGGTGGCGAAGCCGTCTTCGCTCGAGTACTGGCACATCGGGGAGACGAAGATCCGGTTGCGGAACGTCAGGTCCCGCAGCGGGAGGGCGTCGAAGAGGCTGGACATGTCGGGTTCCGTGCTGGTGGTCCCCGGCCGCCGTCCGCGGCGGGCCGGGCAGCAGGAACATTCGCCAGGCCGGGGTCGTTTCCGCCACGGCCCGCCCCGCCCGGCGGGCGTTCGGCTCCCCCCGGCGGTATCGTTGAGGCATGCGGCTGCTGATCATCGAGGACGAGGAGAAGACCGTCACGGCCCTCGAGCAGGGTTTTCGCGAGGCCGGGTACGAGGTCGCCAGCGCCCGGCGCGGCGACGAGGGGCTGGTGCTCGCGCGATCGGGGGACTTCGACCTGGTGGTGCTGGACATCATGCTGCCGCGCCGCGACGGCTGGGACATCCTCGCCGAGCTGCGGCGCTCCGGCGTGCGGGTCCCGGTCATCTGCCTCACGGCGCGTGACAGCGTGGAGGACCGGGTCCGCGGGCTCGAGCTCGGCGCCGACGACTACGTGGTCAAGCCGTTCGCCTTCGCCGAGTTGCTGGCCCGGGCGCGCACGGCGCTGCGCCGCGGCGGCCCCGAGGGGGCGGTGGTGCGCGTGGCGGACCTGGAGGTGGACTTCTTGAGGCAGCGGGCGTCGCGCCAGGGACGCCCGCTCGAGCTCACGGGCCGCGAGTTCGCCCTGCTGGGCCTGCTGGCGCGCCGCCGGGGCGACCCGCTGGAGCGGCGTGAGATCGCGGCGCAGGTCTGGGGCATGCCGCGCGACTCCGACAGCAACGTCATTGACGTCGCCATCCGGCGCCTGCGCGGCAAGGTGGACGATCCGTTCGACCGGCACCTGATCCACACGGTGCGCGGCGTCGGGTACGTCCTGGAGGACCGCCCGTGACGGCGCCCCGCGCGCCCTGGAGCCTCACCCGCCGGCTGACGGTGTGGTACGCCGCCGTGGCGCTGGCGGTGCTGGCGGTGGCCGCCTCGGCGCTCTACTGGGGCCTGGCGCGCAGCCTGCGCACCCAGGACGACCGCTTCGTCCTCGCCAAGGCCCGCGAGCTCCGGACCATCGCGACGCGCTACCGCGACCAGCCCGACATGCTGCGCGAGGAGATCGCGATCGAGTCGGCGATGCCCACGCTCCAGGGCTACGCGGCCCGGATTCTCTCGGCCACGGGCGCGACCGAGGCCGAAAGCCCGGGCATGGAACGGGAGCTGCCGCCCTCGCGCTTCCCCGCGCCCGGCCTGCCGCGGCCGGTCGCGTGGCGGGCCCCGGGCGGTCACACCTACGCGCTGTTCGCCGCCGCGCTCACGCCGGCGGGCGGGCGCACCGTGCAGGTGGCCCTCGACGTGAGTCGCGACGCGGAGGTGCTGCGGGTCCAGGCCGCGCTGCTGGCGCTGGTCGTCGTGCTCGGCACGCTGGTCGCGGGAAGCGCCGGCTGGCTGGTCGCGCGCCGCGGGCTGAGGCCCCTGGGCCGCATCACGGCGACCGCGCGCACGGTCTCGGCCACGCGGCTGGACCGGCGCCTCGGCGTGACGACCTGGCCGGCGGAGCTGGCGGACCTGGCGCGGGTGTTCGACGGCATGCTGGACCGGCTCCAGGAGGCGTTCCAGCGGCTGAGCGGCTTTTCGGCGGACATCGCCCACGAGCTCCGGACGCCGCTCACCAACCTGCGCGGCGCGGCGGAGGTGGCCTTGCGGCGCGCCAGGTCGCCGGAGGAGTACCGCGACGTGCTGGAATCCGCGCTGGAGGAGTACGAGCGGCTCACGGACATGATTGACCGGCTGCTGTTCCTCGCCCGGGCGGACACGGGAGCCGCGGCGGTGGAGCGCCGGCCGCTCGACCTCCGCTCGGAGATCGAGGCCACCTGCGAGTACTTCACCCCGCTGGCCGAGGAGGCCGGCGTCGCCCTGCTGCGTTCGGGCCACGCCACCGCCGACGCCGACCCGGTGATGGTGCGGCGGGCCCTGGGCAACCTGGTGGCCAACGCCCTCGCCCACACGCCGGCCGGCGGCCGGATCACGGTCACGGCCGAAGCCACCGACGGCGGCGCCGTGCTTCGCGTGGCCGACACGGGCACCGGCATCGCGCCCGAGCACCTGCCGCACGTGTTCACCCGCTTCTATCGCGCCGCGGACCCGGGGCCCGCCTCCCGCCCGGACGTGGTGGTCTCCGGGACGGATCGAGATCCCGCGGGCGGCGCGAAGACAACGTCGGAGGGAGGCCAGCGCCGGCCCGGCGCCGGCCTCGGCCTTGCGATGGTGCGCTCCATCGCCGAGCTGCACGGGGGCTCCGCCGCCATCGAGAGCCGGCCCGGGGAGGGCACGACCGTGACCCTGCGGTTCCCCCGGCTCACGTCTGGCGCGGCCGCCTCGACGCACATTACAGCGCGGTAATCCGCGCCAGGGTACTCTCTCGCGCGGTCGGCGTCATGAGGGCGCCGCCGCGCCGGAGAGGAGACCCTTCGAATGTTGGGGCGAGGGCCAGTGGGCACGCCGCTCGCGCTTGCGCTCGTAGCCGCCGCGGCGGGCTGCGTGCGCTACGTGCCCCGTCCCATCGCTCCCGAACGCACGGCGGCGGCGCTGGAGGCCCGGCGCCTCTCCGACCCCGGCCTGCTCGCCTTCCTCCGGGCCCAGGATTCCGTCGCCGCGCCGCCCACTTCGTGGACGCTGCCGTCGCTGACCGCCGCGGCGCTGTACTTCAATCCCGATCTCGCCGTGGCCCGCGCCGACTTCGCGACCGCCCGCGCGGCCGTCGGCGCCGCGGGCGCGTGGCCCAATCCCGCGCTCGACGTGGACGTGGCGGCGATCACCTCCGGGAGCACCAGGTCGCCCTCGGTGCTGAGCGCCATGCTGGGGATCCCGTTCCTCACGGCCGGGCGGCGGGGCATCAAGGTCGCGGCGGCGCAAGCGCGAGCCCGGGCCCGGCTGCTGGGGATCGCGAGTGCGGCCTGGACGGTGCGCTCGGCGGTCCGCGACGCCGCGCTGGCGTGGTGGAGCGCGGGCCGGGCGGCGGCGCTCGCGCGCCGCGCGACCGACGGCGAGAGCGCCCTGGTGACGATGCTCCAGCGGCGGCTGGCCGCGGGCGAGTCGTCGGCGCTGGACCTGGGCCGGGAGGAGATCGCGCTCGACCGCGCGCGCGCCTCGCTGCGGCGCGACCGGACCCGCCGGGCCGCCGCGCGGGTCCGGCTCGCCGCCGCGGTCGGCGTGCCGGTCGAGGCCCTGGACAGCGTGCGCCTGGATCTCGACGCGTTCGCCGGCGCCCTCCCCGCACCGCCGAGCGACGTGGACGCCCGCGCCAGCGCCGTCCTGGCGCGGTCGGACATCCGCGCCGCGCTCGCGGCCTACGCCGCCGCCGAGGCGGCACTGCGGCTGGAGGTGGCGCGCCAGTTCCCGAACCTGACCCTGAGCCCGGGCGTGCACTGGGAGCCGGAGCTCCGGGGCCTGACCATCACGCCGTCCGTGGTGCTGCCCCTCTTCAATCGCAATCGCGGCCCCATCGCCGTCGCGACGGCGGAGCGTGACGCCGCGGCGGCGCGCTTCGTCCGGCTCCAGGCCGGGGCGCTCGCGAGCGTGGATCAGGCGCTGGCCGAATACGGCGCGTCACTCGGCGCCCTGGCGTCGGCCGACTCCGCGGCGGTGGCGCAGCGGGCCCTGGCCGCGCGCACCGAGGCGATGTTCCGCGCCGGCGAGGTGGACCGCGTGGCGCTGGTGAGCGCCCAGGTGGCGGCCGTCGCGACCGGGCAGGAGCAGCTCGCGGCGCGGACCCAGGCGTGGACCGCGCTGGGCGCGCTGGAGAGCGCGACCCAGCGGCCGCTCGTGGGAGGCGGCTGGGTGCCCGCTCCCACCGCGCTG
Source organism: bacterium (assembly GCA_021787855.1). GTDB lineage: Bacteria > Gemmatimonadota > Gemmatimonadetes > Gemmatimonadales > JACORV01 > Fen-1245. Next base: position 5,619 of record JAJYLI010000114.1, read on the forward strand.
GACACCCTTCCGGAGGCAGGAACTCGATGACCGCTGATCCCTTCAGGCCGACGCGTGCCCGCCGCGGGCCGCTGCTCGCCGCCGCGGCGGTCGTGGTGCTGGCCGCCGTCGCCTGGGCGCTGCTGCGGCGTCCGGCCGCGCCCGCGCCCGACCACGCGCCGCCGGCGCGCCTCGCGACCGACAGCGGGGTGACGTCGGTCGTGCTCGACCCGGCGGCCATGGCCCGCGCCGGCATCGTGGCCACGGTCCTTCCCGCCGCCGCCTTCCAGGGCTCGCTGACCGGCTACGGCGCGGTCCTGGACGTGGACTCCCTCGCGGCCGCGCGCACCGCGCTGGCCGCGGCGCAGGCCGCCGCGGCGCGCACCGCCGCCACCGCCGCCGCCGCGCGCGAGGAGCTGGCCCGCATCCGGTCCCTCAACGCCGCCGACCAGACCGCCTCCGTCAAGGCCCTGCAGGACGCGGAAGCCGCGTCGAGCGGCGCCGACGCCGACGCGGCCGCGGCCCGCGCGGCCGAGCGCGCTCGGCGGGCCCAGGTGGTCCAGGCCTGGGGCCCCGTCGTCGGCCGCTGGGCGGCCGAAGGAGGCGCCGCGCTGGATGATCTGCTGGCGCGCCGGAGCGTGTTGATCCTGGTGTCGCTGCCCACGGGCACCGTGCTCGCCGACCCGCCCCGGCACGCGAGCGTGCGGGGCGCCGCGGACGCCGTCCGGGCGGCGTTCATCTCGACCGCCACCGAGACCGATCCCGCGACTCAGGGCGCGGCGTTCTTCTACCGCGCCCCCGCATCGCCCGGCCTGCTCGCCGGCATGCGCGTGACGGTGGCGCTGCCCGCGGGAGCGCCACGGCGCGCCGTCGTGGTGCCGCGTTCCGCCGTCGTGTGGGCCGAAGGCGGCGCCTGGATCTACGTCGAGACCGGCGCGACGACCTTCACCCGCCGCCCCATCTCCACCGACCTGGCCGCGCCCGACGGCTACGCCGTCACCGACCTGGCGCCCGGCGCCCGGGTGGTGACGCGCGGCGCGCAACTGCTTCTTTCCGAGGAATACCGCTCGCATGCCGTGCCCGTGAAGGGCGACGCGGACGCAGACGGATGAGGCGGCCATGAGCGACGGCCGGCACGCCGTCCTGCGGGCGATCGTCCAGGGCTCGCTGCGCCATCGCTGGATCGTCGTCGCGCTGGCCGCGGTCCTGGTGGGCTACGGGCTGTACGCGCTCTCCCAGGCCAGGTACGACGTGTTCCCGGAGTTCGCGCCGCCGCGGGTCGCGATCCAGACGGAAGCGCCGGGGCTCGCGCCGGAGCAGGTGGAGTTGCTCGTCACCCAGCCGATCGAGATCGCGCTCCAGGGCGTGCCGGGCGTCCAGTCGCTCCGCTCCTCCTCGATCCTGGGCCTCTCGATCGTCACGGTGGTGTTCGACCCCCGGGGCGACATCTTCCGCGACCGCCAGCTCGTCGCCGAGCAGCTCGGCACGCTCGCGGGGGCGCTGCCCCTGGGCGTCGGCGCGCCCGTGATGACCCCGCTCACCACCTCGACTTCCACCGTCATGTACGTGGGGCTCACCTCCGATCGCCTCTCGCCCATGGCCCTGAGGACCGAGGCCGACTGGACGGTGAAGCGCCGGCTGCTCGCCGTCCCGGGCGTCGCCGCGGTCGAGGTGTTCGGCGGCGAGGTGATGCAGTACCAGGTGCAGCTCCGGCCGGACGCGCTGGTGCGCCTGGGGCTGGGCGTGGGCGACGTGCTGGCGGCGGCGCGCCGTGCGACCGGGATCGTCGGCGCCGGGTACGTGGACACCCGCAACCAGCGCCTCACCCTGCGCACCGAGACCCCCGCGGTCACCGCCGCGACCATCGCCGGGACCGTCATCGCGAGCCACGCCGGCCGGCCCGTCCGCCTGGGCGACGTGGCCACCGTGACCGAGGCGCCCGCGCCCGCCATCGGCGCCGCGGCCGTGGATGGCCGGCCGGGCATCGAGCTGAGGGTGGACGCCCAGTACGGGACCAACACCCTGGTCGTCACGCGCGCCATCGAGCGCGCCCTGGGGGAGCTGCGGCCCACCCTGACCGCCGAGGGGATCCGCCTCTATCCCGACCTGTTCCGCCCGGCCAGCTTCATCCAGACGGCCACCGCCAACATCCGCGGATCCCTGATCGTGGGCGGCGTGCTGGTCCTGGGCGTGCTGCTCCTGTTCCTGGCCGACTGGCGCACCGCCACCATCTCCTACGCCGCGATCCCCCTCTCGCTGCTGGCCGCCGTGGTGGTGATGGCGCGCCTGGGCTACACGCTCAACACCATGACCCTGGGGGGCCTGGCGATCGCCATCGGCGTGGTGGTGGACGACGCCGTCATTGACGTCGAGAACATCGTGCGCCGGCTGCGCCTCAACCGGGCGCGGAGCGATCCCGCGCCGGCGTGGCGCGTGGTGCTCGACGCCTCGCTCGAGGTCCGGGGCGCGATCGTCTACGCCACGTTCGCCGTCATCCTCGTGTTCCTGCCGGTGCTGGTGATGTCGGGCCTGGCCGGGCGCCTGTTCGCGCCGCTGGCCGTGGCGTTCGTCGCGGCGGTGCTGGCTTCCCTGGTCGTGGCCCTCACCGTGACGCCCGCGCTGTCCCTGGCCCTGCTGGCGCGCCGCCCGCCGGCGCTCGAGGAGCCGCGGCTGACGCGCTGGGCCAAGGCCCGCTACCGGCGGCTCCTGGACGCCGTGGAGCGGCGCCCCGCGCCCGTGCTGATCGGCGTCGGCGCGCTGGCGCTCGCGGCCGCCGGCGTGCTGCCGTTCCTCGGCGGCGACTTCATCCCGGCGCTCAAGGAAGGCAACTACATCGTCCACATGACCCTGCTCCCGGGCAGCTCGCTGGAGCAGTCCATCGCGCTCGGCGACCGTGTGGCGGCCGCGCTCGTGAAGCTCCCGTACGTGAAGTCGGTGGTGCAGTCCACCGGGCGCGCCGAGCTGGGCTCGGACATCGTCGGCACCAACGCCTCGGAGCTGGAGGTGGCGCTGAAGCCGCTCTCCGGCAGCCAGACCCTGGCGGCCCAGGCGGCCATCCGGCGGGTGATCGCCTCGTTCCCCGGGGCCACGTTCAGCACGAACACCTTCCTCACGGAGCGGGTGGACGAGACCATCTCGGGCTTCGTCTCGCCGGTGGTCGTCAACGTCTACGGCCCGGACCTGGGCGCCCTCGACCGGGCGGCGGCCGACGTGGCCTCCGTCCTGGCCGCGGTGCCGGGGGCCCGGGACGTCACCCTCCAGTCGCCGCCCGGGATGCCGCAGATCGCCATCCGCCTCCGGCCGGAGGCGCTGCTCGCCTGGGGCCTCACGCCGGCCGCGGTGATGGACGCGGTCCACGTCGCCTACGACGGCGAGACGGTCGGGCAGGTCTATCAGGGCAACCGGGTGTTCGACGTCTCGGTCGTGCTGGAGCCCGCCGACCGGCGCGACGCCTCGCGGCTCGCGAGCCTGCCCATCCGTACGCCGGCGGGGATCTACGTGCCGCTCGGCCGGCTCGCGACCATCTACGAGACCGACGGGCGCGAGCAGGTGCAGCACGATGGCGGGCGCCGGGTCGAGACCGTGACCGCGGACATCGCGGGCTCGAATGTCGCGGGCTTCATGCGGGAGGCGCAGCGCCGGCTGTCGCGCGACGTGCCCCTCCCGCCCGGCAGCTACCTGGAGTACGCCGGGACGGCCGAGGAGCAGGCGGCCTCCCAGCACGAGCTGCTGGTGAACGCCGCCATGGCCGCGGTGGGCATCGTGCTGCTGCTCTCGCTGGTGACCGGCGACTGGCGCAACCTGGTGCTGATCCTGGCCAACGTCCCCTTCGCCCTGGTGGGCGGAGTCCTGGCCGACGGCCTGATCGGCGCCACGCTCTCCATCGGAACGCTGGTCGGGTTCGTCACGCTGTTCGGGATCACGGTGCGGAACGCCATCATGCTCGTCTCGCACTACGAGCACCTGGTCCAGGACGAGGGGCGCTCGTGGGACGCGGAGACGGCGGCCTTCGGCGCCCTCGACCGGTTCACCCCCATCGTCATGACGACCCTGGTCACGGGCCTGGGCCTGCTCCCGCTCGCGGTCGGCATGAGCGCGCCGGGCCGCGAGATCGAAGGCCCGATGGCCGTGGTGATCCTCGGCGGCCTGGTGACCTCGATGGTGCTGAACCTGCTGGTGCTGCCGCCCCTGGCCCTGCGCTTCGGCCGGTTCCGGCCGCGGCCGGCCGAGGCGATCTGAGCCGGCGCTAGCGGG
>JAJYLI010000115.1 GCA_021787855.1 bacterium
ATCTCCGCGGAATGGACGGCCCCGGGCGGGGGCGGTTCCGGCTGCGGCACCTTGGGCGCGGGCCGCGGGTGGGCGTAGAAGTAGCGATACACCGGCGCCCCGCTCCGCGCCGCCAGCTCCGCCCATTTCCAGGTGCTGAAGGCGGTGAAGCGCGCGCCCGCCAGCAGCGTGCCGGAGGCCATCACCTGCTCCGGCGTCGCGCCGGGGAACAGCACGAGCGCCGTGTCGGCGCCCGCGCCGAACATCCGGCGCAGCACCGCCGCCCAGTTCTCCGGTGTCGGCGGCTCGTTCCTCAGGAGATCCTTCCAGTAGCCTTCCTGGGAGTTCCACCCCACCAGCACCGGTACGCGCGCCGCCTGGCCAGCCGCGAAGATCTCCGCCGGCGCGGCCGGCAGGAACCAGCCGTCCACCGTGACCGGGAAGGCGCCGAAGCCGGCCGCGCGCGTGGCGCGGAGCAGGCTGTCGGCCGGGATCGCGCGCAGGGCTTCGAGGGTCGTGTCCCCCAGGCTCCGGACGAACCCCGCGCCGCGCCGCTCGGCCGAATCGAGCGACACCGGCGCGATCGGGTTGATCAGGCCGCCGCTCTCGCCGATGGCGCCGGCGATCAGGCCGCGGGAGAGCGGCGAGGCCATCAGGGCGCACACCGAGATCGAGCCCGCCGACTCCCCGCCGATGGTGATGCGCCGCGGATCGCCGCCCAAGGCGGCGATGTTGCGCCGCACCCACTCCAGCGCCGCCACCTGGTCCAGCAGGCCGTCGTCGCCGGCGGCGTGATGAGGCGACTCGGCCGCGAGCGCCGGGAGCGCCAGGAAGCCGAACACGCCCAGCCGGTAGTTGGCCGTGACCACCACGATGCCCTTGCGCGCCAGGCTCGCGCCGTCGTAGCGGTACTCCGAACCGTCGCCCGCCAGGTAGCCGCCGCCGAAGAAGTACAGCAGCACGGGAAGCCGCCGCCCGGCACTCGCGGGCGGAGCCCACACGTTGAGGTACAGGCAGTCTTCGCTCATCCCGTCGGAGCGGAAGACCATGTCCCCGAACAGGGGGAGCTGCATGCAGCGCGGGCCGAAGTGCGTGGCGTCCCGCACCCCCCGCCACGGCGCGACTGGCTCCGGCGCCCGCCAGCGCAGCGGCCCGACCGGGGGCGCGGCGAAGGGGATGCCGCGGAACTCCCGGATGCCGCCGGGCGCCACGAGCCCCACGACGAGCCCGGTCGAGATCCGCACCGGCCGGGGAGCGCCGGCCTGCGCCCGCGCCGCCGTCGGAGCGGCCGGGGTCGCGAGCAGCGCCGCGCCCAGCGCGAGGCGCCACGCGGTGCGGCGGCCCGCGCTCACCGGCGCACCAGCTCGAGGACCATGGTCGCTTCGGGCGCGAGCGTCGCCGCGGGGACGTAACCGGCGATCCGGCCGTCGCGCGCCACGGTGAAGCCCGCGCCGGCCCGCCCGCCCAGCAGGTCGCGGGTCACGTAGCGCCCGGCCGGCAGGGCGTCGGCCGCGGAGCTCAAGGCCGCGCCCGCGGCCGGCGTCGCGCCCAGGTTCGCCACCACCAGCACCGCGCGCGCGCCGGCGCGGCGCAGGTAGGCCAGCACGTGACTGTCCGCGCTCGTGAGCGGCTCCAGCCGGCCGGCGGCCAGCGCGGCGTTCTGCTTCCTCAGGTGGATCAGGCGCCGGTACAGATCGAGGAGCGAGCCCGGCCGGTGGTTCTCGACCTGCACGTTGACGGTCAGGGAGTCGGACTGGGGGCGCTCCCATTCCTTCCCGGTCGTGAATCCCACGCCGGTGCCCGGCGCCCACTGCATCGGGGTCCTGAGGCGCGGGTCGGGCTTGTCGCCCGTCATCCCGAGCTCCTCGCCGTAGTAGACGAACGGCAGCCCCGGCAGCGTGAGGAGCAGCGTGGCCGCGACCTTCGCCTTGGCCACGTCGCCACCCAGGACGGTCATCACGCGCGTGCCGTCGTGGTTGCTGAGGATCGGGTTCCAGCGGTAGAACGGCAGCGTGTCCTGGAGCCGGAGGTACTCGGCGAGCACGCCGCCCGCCGTGCCGCGCCGCACCGCGGTCCTGAGCGAATCCGCCAGCTCGAACGTGAAGTACGAGGTGAGCTGGTCGGGGTAGTAGGTCAGCAGCGCGCCCAGGCTGTCCCACACCTCGCCCACGGTGTAGGCGCCCGGCTCGACGCTGTCCACGTGCTCGGCGTACTGGTGCAGGAACACGTGGGTGCCCCCGCAGTCCATGAGGCAGCTCCCCTGCTCCACCAGGTACTGCACGGCGTCGAGCCGGAAGCCGTCCACGCCCATGTCCTTGAGCCAGAAGTCGGCGATCTTCATCGCCTCCGCCCGGACAGCGGGCGTGTGGTAGTCGAGGTCCGGCATCGAGGGCGAGAACACGCCGTAGTAGTACTCGTCGCGCACGGGCGAGCGCCACCACGCCTGCGAGCCCCACGGCCCCTTTCCCCCCGGCGTCGGCCGGAAGATGTACCACGAGCGGTAGGGCGACGCGGTGTCGTGCAGCGCGGCCTGGAACCACGGGTTCTGGCTGGAGGTGTGGTTCAGCACCATGTCCACCAGCACCTTGATGCCGCGCCGGTGGGCCGCCGCGACGAAGCGCTTGAAGTCCGCGTTGGTGCCGTACGCCGGCTGGACCGTGAAGTAGTCGCTGACGTCGTAGCCGTGATAGCTGGGCGACGCGGCCACCGGCATCAGCCAGATGCACGACGCGCCCAGGTCGGTCCTGGAGCGCGGGTTGCCGTCGTTGATGTAGTCGAGCTTGGCCGTGAGGCCGTTGAGGTCGCCGATGCCGTCGCCGTTGCTGTCGAAGAACGAGCGGACGAACACCTCGTAGCAGGTGGCGCCGGTCGTCCAACGAGGCGCGCGGGGACTCGGCTGCCCCAGGGCCGCGCGGGGCGGAAGGACGGCGAACGCCAGCGCGGCGGCCAGCGCCGCCGCGACACCGGTTGACCCCGATCGCTTCGTCACCAGCAGGCTCCTCCGGAGAATGCGCGCCGTGCCCGTGCCCGGCCGCGCGCGACTACAGCCTGGACAGGATATCCACCGCCACCGCCGACTTGGCGCCGAGGCGGAGCTGGACGGCCTCGGTCGAGTCCACCACCAGCGTGTCGCCGGCGCACGCCGAGCCGGCCACGCCGCCCGGGATGAGGTCGCAGTAGCTCCCCGGCGGCAGCTCGGTGGTGACCGTGGCCGCGACCGACGTGTCCTCCAGGTTGATCGCGACGAACCCCTTGGCGCCGCGCGAGAAGGCGATGGCGTTCCAGCCGTCGTCCCACCAGTGGTTCTCGTCGGTGCCGGCGACGACCTTCCGGAAGCGCACCAGGTTGCGGATGTACGGGTCGCGGTGCTGGCACAGGAACCGGTCGTCCGGCGCCGTCGCCCAGCTGGTATCGCAGGTGATCGGCGTGATCGTCCAGCCGCTCCCGTCCGACGGCGGCCCCATGGAGATCTCCTGGGGGCGGACGAAGGAGTAGCTCGACAGGATCATGGGGTACCCGTATGGCTGGGCCAGCATCCACACGTTGGCCAGGCGGTACACCTGGCCGTCGCGGTAGCTGATGCGGCCCACGTCGTGCTGCGTGTCGTGGTTTTCCAGGAACACCACGGCCTTGTCCGAGGGCATCAGGCCCCAGGCGGCCGCGGAGAACTGGGCGCCGGGCGGGCCGCTGTCGTTGAGCTGGGAGATGTGCTGCCCGCCGGTGCCGAGGAACTTGTCGCCCACGCCCTGGAAGGTGAACTCGGTGATGTCGGCGGCGCCGCCCGAGCTGTAGGCCTCGCCGTAGTAGTCCCGGGGGCCCAGCGCTTCGCCCGGCCCCGTGCTCACCTCGAGGAAGTAGTAGGGGAGCGGGCGCCCCTCCGCCGTCATGGTCGAGTCCACGATGGCGAGGATGTCGTTCAGGGACACCTGCTGGATGTGCTTCGCCGCGTCAATCCGGAAGCCCGCCACGCCGAGGTTCGCGAGCTTGATCAGGTAGGCGGCGATGGTGTCGCGGACGGCCGGCAGCTCGGTGTTGAGGTCCGGCAGCCCCAGCAGCTCGCAGTCCTGCACGTTGGCCGCGTTGCTGTAGTCGACGACCGTGCACTCCGGCCAATGAAAGTCCAGCGAGTCGTACAGCCCGGGATAGACGAACTTCGAGTACGGCGAGCCCGCGCTGCCGGTGCCCGGGCTCGGGTAGTTGGTCATGTGGTTGATGACCGCGTCCACGTAGATGTCCACGCCGGCGGCGTGGCAGCGCTGGACCATGTCCACGAACTGGGCGCTGTCGCCGGAGCGGCTGCGCGCGAGGTCGTAGCGCACCGGCTGGTAGCGCTCGCTCCACGGGTAGCCCTGATCCGGAATGACGCTGTGCTCCTCGGGCGGCGAGACCAGCACGGCCTTGAAGCCCGCGGGCCCCAGGACCTGCTCGCACTCGCCGGCGATGTCCGGCCAGGGCCACTCGAACAGCTGGACGAACACGTCGCCGGCGGCCATGTGACCGCTGGGGCGGTAGGTCTGCGGCAGGGCGGGGCGCCCGGGCGGTGGACCGCCGACGACGACGGGCGCGGTCGAGCTCCCGTGGCAGGCCCACGTGGCGGCGGCGAGGAGCGCGGCGACCGTGATGCGAAGCGCAGGCGACACGGATCGGCTCGGGAAGCTGGCCGGGAAAAAGGCCCGCAGCTCCGCCGCCAGGACGGCGACGGAGCTGCGGACGGTTGAGGTTACCCTTTCGCTCCGGGCCTCAGTACCCCGGATTCTGCTTCAGGTTCGGGTTCGCGGTCAGCTCGGACCCCGGCAGCGGATACAGGTTGTAGTCCGCGCTCAGCGCCTGGCCGCCCGCCACGCCGCCCTTCCAGGCCCACAGGTAGTTGCCGCTGTTCGCGCCTCCGAACAGACCGTAGCGGATCAGGTCGGTGCGGCGGTGCGCTTCCCACATCAGCTCGCGCCCGCGCTCCGCCAGGATGAACGGCAGCGTGAGCTGGGCGGCGGTGATGTTGCCGCTGGTGTTGCCATAGGCCCGCTGGCGCAGGTCGTTGACGTAGGTCAGGGCCTGGGCCGCGCAGGCGCCGCCGCCGCTCCGCAGGCAGGCCTCGGCGTAGATCAGATACGCCTCGCCGAGCCGGAACACCGGGAACCAGGTGTCCACGAACGTCGGGTTCGAGCCCCGGGCCCCGCCGTTGGTGAGGTTGGTGAACTTCGGGAACCCGTAGCCGTCGTTGAAGTTGCTGATGTTGGCCACGCCGAGGGTCTGGCCGCTGGTGTAGATCATGGACCCGCGGACGTCGCCCGCCGGATGGTCGGCGGTGACGTTGAACAGGCTGTCGGCCTGCGGCTTGATCCGCGTCCCGCCCCAGCAGTAGTCAATCCCGTAGCTCGACGCCGACATGCTGCCGCCGCAGCCCGCGTGGATGATGAAGGTCACGCCGCCCCAGGTCTGCGTGTTCTGGCCGTCGGACTCGATCGGGAAGATGATCTCGGACGAGTTCCGGTTGCTGGCGTTGAACAGGTGGCTGAACGTCGGCTGCAGGCTGTACACGTTGGAGCCGATGACGGCCGCCGCCGCGTTCATGGCGTCGGTCCAGTCCGGCGTGCCGGTGTAGACGCCCGCGTTCAGGTACAGCTCGGCCAGCAGCATGTTGTCGGCCTGCTGCGTGGCCTCGCCCATCGTGCCGGACGTGCCGGACACCGGCAGCGAGTCATAGATCGCCGTGAGCTCGTTCACCACGTAGGTGTAAAGCTGCTGGCGCGTGACCTGCCCCGGCGGCGGCCCACCGACCTGGTTGGCCTCCGTCACCAGCGGCACGTTGCCGAACAGGTCGAGCGCGTTCCAGTAGCTGAACGCGCGCAGCCACCGCGCCTGGGCGCGATAGGACTGGATCTGCGCCAGGAGCGTCGGGCTCAGGGTGCCGTGCGAAGCCAGCGCCGCGGCGGTGGTCTGCCGCAGGAAGTCGTTGGCCATGACGGCCTGCACGTAGATCCGGTAGTACATCGCCACGACCATCCGGCTCGACGACGTCCACGTGGCGGTGTTCATCTCCGGCAGGCCGATGTCGCCCCAGGCGATCACCGCCTCGTCGGTGGGCAGCTCCTGGCACTCCCAGTAGAGCCGCAGGTACTGCGAGAACCCCTCGTCAATCCCCTGGATGTCGGGAGCGCCCGCGGGGCCCTGCTGCCCGCTCACCGCCAGCCCGGCGTAGATCCGCGCCAGGTACTCCTGGTAGGCGCTGGGGTCGTTGAAGATGTTCGCGCTCGTGACGCTGCTCTTCGGCTGCACCGTCAGGTCCGTGCAGCCCGCCAGGGCCACGAACGCGAGCCCCCCGGCGACCGCAAGCGCCTTCCACTTTATGTGCATGGTGTTCATGTGCCGGTCCCGTCTAGAGGTCGAAAGCATGGCCCTGTCCTCAGAATTGGACACTGAGGCCGCCGGTGAAGGTCCGAGAGCTTGGGTAAATGTTGTTATCAATACCACCAACCCCGGCCGTTGGGTCCACCCCGCTGTAGCCGGTGATGGTGAAGGCGTTCTGGATCGTGCCGTAAACCCGCATCGGCTGGCCCTTGTACGTGAAGCCGTAGCCCAGCGTGATGTTGTCCATCCTCAGGAACGACGCGTCCTGCACGTAGACCGAGGACAGGTACCGGGGCACCACGAAGCCGGTGTTCAGGACCGACGTGGACATGTTGCTTGGCGAGCCGCCGTTGGACACGGCGTTGTAGAACCCGGTGGACGAGGCCACGTTGTTGTACACGTAGTTGCCGAGGTACGCCCGCAGGGTGAAGCTCAGGTCCCAGTGGCCGTACGTGAGGTACGACGTGTGGCCCAGAATCCAGCTCGGCGCCGGGTTGTGGTCGGGCACCAGCCCGCGCGCGTCGCAGTTGTCGGACCCCGGGTTCGACGTGAAGGCGCTGTCGGTGTTGGCATAGAAGTACTTGCCCTCGACCGGCTTCCCGTTCTGGAAGTACTGCTTGCACACGTAGAACGAGTTGACCGGCTGACCCGGCTCGAGCACCTGGATGGTGGTGCCGACGCCGCCGGAGATGTTGCCCACCTGGACGATCGGCGAGCCGCCGGCCGAGGTGACGGTGAGCATCTTGTTGGCGTTGGTGGACGCCGTGAAGTTCGCGGTGTACCCGAGCTTGTGGGGCCCGCCGTCCAGGATCCGGGCGTTGAGGCTCAGCTCGAGGCCGGTGTTCTGCATGCTGCCGACGTTCTCCGTGACGTAGTTGGAGAAGTTCGTCGCCGCGGCCACCGGCACCGTGAAGATCAGGTTGCTGGTCTTCTTCTGGTACCAGTCAATCGAGCCGGTGAAGCGCTCGTTGAGGAACCCGTAATCCAGCCCGATGTCCGTGGTCGCCGTGGACTCCCACTTGATGTTGGGGTCCACCGCGCTGGGACGGATCGTGGTGATGACCTGGTTGCCGAGCTGGTACTGCGCCTGCGGGTTGCTGTACACGAAGTTCGGGTACTGCAGGTAGTCGCCGAACGCCTGGTTCCCCGTCTCACCCCACGACCCGCGGAGCTTCAGGTCGGAGAGCGCCGTGATGTTCCGGAAGAACGGCATCTGCGAGAGCCGCCAGCCGAGCGAGAAGGCCGGGAAGTAGCCCCAGGCGTTGCTCGGCCCGAACCGGGACGAGCCGTCGCGCCGCAGCGAGAAGGACGCCAGGTAGGTGTTGTTCAGATTGTAGTTGACGCGGCCGAAGAAGGAGATCAGCCGGCTGTCCACCACGCTCTGGAAGTTCTGGATCACGCCGCCCACGATGCCGTTGGGCCCGAGCAGGTTGCTGCTCAGGTTGGTCTCCTGCATGGACGGGTAGTTGGCGTGCGACTGCTCGTAGGAGTAGCCGCCGGTGACGTCCACCGAGCCGGGCACCCAGACCAGCGGCGCCGCGTAGTTGAGGTACATGTCCAGCGTGGTGTTGATCTGGCTGGCGTTGGACAGGCTCATGAACCCGTGCAGCGAGCGGCTCTGGCTGGCCAGGTTGCTGGGCACGAAGGTCTGGTTGTCGTTCTGCGAGTAGTCGTAGGCCAGGTCCACATGGGCCTTGAGCGCCTGGAGGAACGGCAGGCGGTACTCGGCCGTCATGTTGCCGACGCTGCGCCAGTTGACGCCCTTGCTGGACGTCAGCGCGAGGGCCGCCACCGGGTTGCTGGCGTTCGCGCCGCTGTTGTTCCAGTCCCAGTACCCGTTGCCGTAGCCCTGGGTGTTGTTGGGATCGAACACCGGCTGGGTGGGCGCCATCGAGACCGCGTCGCCCAGCGCCTCGCCGGCCTGGAACTCGTTGTAGGTGCGCGCGCCGTTCACGTTGGCCGTCAGCGTCAGGTCGTCGTGCAGGAGGTGCTGCTCGTAGTTCATGCCGAGCGACAGCCGCTGGACGCCGCTGCTCTTGACCACGCCGTCCTGGTTGAAGTAGCCGAGGGACAGGCGGTAGCTGTTGTTGGTCCCGGCGCCCGAGACCGCGATGTTGTGCTGCATCGCGAAGGCGTTGCGGTCGATCAGGCTGAACCAGTCGGTGTTGGCGCTGCCCAGCATGCTCAGCCGGTTGCCGCACGCGCCGCCCGCCGGCGGGCAGGAAAGCGAATCGTCGTGCGCCACCGCCGTCCGGAACTGCGCGGCGTTGAGGACCCCGGGGACCTTGACCACGGAGGCGCTGGAGAAGCTGGTGCTGTAGACCACGTGCGGCGCGTTGCGGCCCGTCTTGGTGGTGATCAGCACCACGCCGTTGGCGGCGTTGGCGCCGTAGATGGCCGCGCTCGCGGCGTCCTTCAGCACGGTGATGCTGGCGATGTCGCTCGGGTTGAGGAAGCTCAGCGGGTCGCCGCCGGCCGAGAGGCCGCCGCCGGAGCCCGTCCCGAGGGGCACGCCGTCCACCACGTACAGCGGGTCGCTGCTGGCGTTCACCGAGGTGGTGCCGCGGATCCGGATCGCCAGCCCGCCGCCCGGGGAGTTGTTGTCAACGACCTGGACGCCGGCCACCTTGGACTGGATCAGGCTCGTCGGCGTGACGATCTGCCCGGGGTTGAAGTCGGAGTCCGACACCTGGAGCATGGACCCCGTCACGTTGCCGGCGTGCTGCTGGCCGTAGCCGACCGAGACCAGGGCCGACAGCTCGATGGCCTGCTGGGCCATGGTGACGTCCACCAGCACCGTCTGGCCTTCGCGGACCGTCACGGGCCGGCTGGTCGGCGCGTAGCCGATCATGCGGATCCGCAGCGTGTCGGTGCCGGCCGCCACGCCGCTCAAGGCGTAGGTGCCGTCCCCGATGGTCTGCGTCGCGTGGCCGGCGATCATGACCGACGCGCCGGATAGAGGTTGCTGGGTGGTCTCGTCGGTGACGCGACCGCGGATCGTGCCGGTGGGCTGCTGGGCGGCGAGCGGCACCGCGGCCAACAAGGCCAGGAGCACACCGGTCATGCACGGAACTCGTTTCATGCGCGTTCTCTCCTGCCGGTGGAAACGAAAGACAGAGGGAAGATGGAGCGCGGGGCCGGAGTGACAGCGACCGAGCGACCCGGGCGGCCCGCCTGGCCCGGGTGCCGTACACAGCAGCACTCCCCCGCAGCAGCGGGGGCGCCACCATCGAAGGGTTCTGCCACCAGCCTCACACACCGTCGCACTGTTCCCCGGGTCGCCAAGCCCACGTCCGTCGCGCCCGGGCGATCGAGCCGAAACCCGATCTTACGGCCCACCACATAACCCTTCCATAAGAATCTTGTCAACCATCCTGGCCCGCCCGAACCCCCGGTTGTGCTTGGAGTGACCTCGGCAGAGGACACCGGCCGGAACCCGGCGCCGCTTTGGTCGGCCCGGCACCCGGCCGCCGCCCCGCTCCGCCCCCGGCGCGCGACCCGGCCCGGCCCGGTCCCGGCGCGCGGG
>JAJYLI010000116.1 GCA_021787855.1 bacterium
CCGTGGCCGAGGCGACCCGGTTCACGCGCGAGGAGGCGGTGGCGTATTTCGACCGGATGGTCGCCAACATCCTCGATCCGACGGCGTACGCGGTCTGGATGGTCCCGGTCGTGAGCGCCACGGTGCCGTAGCGGCCGGGCCACGCGACGCGCGTGGCTTCGGCCCGCGGATCACCGCGCCGGGAACGCGGCCCGCCTGAGCACCGTGCAGCCCAGCGGCGCCAGCGCCGTCTCGCCCGCGCGGAGCACCAGCGGCGGCGCGTCCCATGGCCGCTCGGGATCCCCTCCCGCACGCCGCTCGACCGTCACACCCAGGTCCGGCGCCCGCGAATCGAGCACCGGGATCCGGTAGCCCCGGGCGATGTCCACCGGCCGCACGTCGTAGTCGTGGAACCCCGGCAGCGGGTAGTCGCGGGTCGCCTCGGCGCGGTGCTCGAGCGGGAGCGCGAACTGCAGCGGGCCCCGGAGCACCGCGACCTCGCCGTTGGCGTAGGGCTCCGCGCGGACGCCCCAGGTGAAGCCGATCCGCACCCGGTCGAAGGCCCGCCACGTCTTCCGGACGCGGAACCAGCCGCGCTCCAGTGCCACCCGCGCGCCGGCCACCGAGACGTCCATCGCTTCCGCCCAGGCCGGCTTGCGCAGCAGCAGCGAGAAGGTGAGGTCGCGCTCGGAAGCCACCGCCAGCTCGACCACGTCCGAGAACGGGTAGCTCGTCTCCTCGACGATCGTGACGCCCACGCCGCCCAGCGCCGTGTGCAGCTCGCACGGCCCGTAGGCGACGGCCGCGAGACCTTCCTCCGAGGGCAGCGCCACCCACATTTGGCTCACGAACTGCGGCAGCAGCCGCACCGCGTTCGGGTTGCAGCAGCACGCCACGTCCTCGTGCGTGGGCGAGTACTTGAACCGCCGCCCGCCTTCGGCGGGAGAGTAGCTGTCCCGCCGGTCCGCCGTCGCCGCGAGGCGCGTGTCGGCCGAGAGATAGGCCAGGGCCCGGCCGTCGGGCAGCCGCGCGCCCTGCGCCGCGTTCAAGACCAGCGTCTCCAGCCAGTCGCCGAGGTCCGCGCGCCCCAGCTTCTGGACGGCGCTGCCCAGGCTCAACGCCAGCTCCGTCGTGGTGCAGTACTCGTACGCGGCCTCGGGGACCGGCAGGCCGTGGATCGCCTCGTCCCCCGGTAGCGCCCCGCTGGGGAGGCGCATCCCTCGCAGCCGCTCGAGCGCGGTCTCGACGCTCGCGGGAGGCACGCGCTCGGGGGCCACCCCGCTCACCCACAGCACCGCCCGCAGGTGCTCGGCGGTGTGGACCGCGTGGCCGTGGAGCAGCTGCCGCGGCTCCATCAGGTTGGGCAGGGCGAAGTCGTCGTTGGGGAACGGGCGGGCCATCTGTGAGAACTCGCCGTACAGCCGGACGCCGGCCCGCGCCGCCGCGCCGTCATGGCTCCGGTCGTGCAGCCACTCCAGCACGTCCAGGTAGCACAGCCCGTGCGTGAGGCCGGTCAGCGAGTCCCGCAGCACGCCGCCGCCCCGGCGGAAGTACGGCCGGTCGTCGGTGTAGTGGCGCAGCGTGAGGTCCACCGCGCGCCGCACGGCGTCGAACGCGCGGGCGTCGCCGGTCGCTTCGTGGTGGGCGATCAAGGGCAGCAGCGCCCGGCTCTGCGCCCACAGCTCGCCGTTCTCGCCGTCGGCGTGAGCGTAGCGGGCGCCCGGCGCGTAGATGCCGAGGTAGCCGTCGGCGTCCTGCGAGGCGAGCAGGTCCGCCACCAGCGCTCCCGCGCGAGCACGGTGCTCGGCCGACCCGGCGAGGTGGGCCATCATCACGAAGCCCCACAGCCAGTTGCCCCGCGTCTCCGCGTCCCACCAGGCCCGCGGGTCGCCGGACGTGCCGATCCGGTCGCGGAACAGGTCGTGGGCCGCGCGCGGGGTGAGCCGGTCCAGGCACCCCGCGAACCCGTCGTCGAGGTCGCGACGCATCTGCGCCAGCATCCAGCCCCGCGGCCGCACCGCGCCCAGGGGCAGCGCCCGGAACGCCGGCGCCTCTCCCTCGGGCGCCGTCGCGGCTTCGCCTGCGGCGGAGTAGTCTTTCATCTGGCCCTAACGTTACCACCGCTTCAGCCGTGAGAGGATCCCAACGTGAACCCCGGCACCGCCCGCCTCACGCGCACCCTGGCGCTGTCCGCGCTCGCCCTGGCGCTCGCCGCCCCACGCGCGCCGGCCCAGGACACCACGGCTTCCGCCGCCGACTGGGCCGCCCGCAACGAGGTCGTCTACCAGATCTTCGTCCGCAGCTTCCGCGACAGCAACGGCGACCGCATCGGCGACCTCCGGGGCATCCAGGAGGAGCTGCCCTACCTTCAGCGCCTCGGCGTCACCTCGCTCCTGCTGACGCCGGTCAACCCGTCGCCCACCTACCACAACTACTTCGCCTCCGCCTTCTACGGCGTGGACCCCGACTACGGCGACGCGCGCGCGCTGCACGCCCTGGTGGCGGCCGTCCACGCGCGGGGCATGAAGATCTGCCTGGACGAGGAGACCCAGTACGCCACCTTCGACAACCCCTGGTTCGTGAAGGCGCTGGGCCACCCGCTCTCGCCGTACGGTCACTACCTGCTGTACGACGGCCCCGGCAACACCGACCCGTCGCCCATCATCTACGGCCTCAAGGCCCTGCCGACCTGGACCGGCGTCAACATCCCGGTCGCCCCGGTCAACCTCCACGACCCCGCCGTGCTGCGGTACTTCGAGGGCCTGTTCGCCTCGCTGGCGAGCCGCCGCGGCGACGACGTGGACGGCTTCCGCCTCGACCACATGCAGGACGAGCTGGACGGCAACCCGCGGCTCGCCCACCTGTTCGACGATTTCTGGGCGCCGGTCCTCGCGGCCGCGCGGGCCGTGCATCCCGGCCTCGAGGTCTTCGCGGAGCAGGCCGACTGGGGCTTCGGCGAGGACTGGCTCACGCGGGGCCGCGCGGACCTGGTGTTCGCCTTCCCGCTGGAGCGGGCCATCGGGTCGCTGAACCGCGACTCCATCGCCGCCGCCATCCGGCAGACGCTCGCCCGGACGCCGCCGGGCAAGGGCCAGTTGATCTTCATCGAGAACCACGACATGAGCCGGTTCGCCTCGCGGATGGGCGGGGATCTCCGGAAGGAGAAGGTCGGCGCGGCGCTCGACGTTCTGCTCGCCGGCACGCCGCTGATCTACTACGGGCAGGAGATCGGCATGCTGGGTGAGCAGTCCCACGCGTGGAGCTCCGACGCCAACGACATCCCCGACCGCGAGGCCATGAAGTGGACCGCGAAGGTCGCGTGCCGCGGCTGCGCCGTCTGGTACCAGGACACGGGGCCCTGGTGGACGAACCGGTTCAACCGGGACGACGACGGGATCTCCGTGGCGGAGGAGCAGGGCGACCCGAACTCGCTGCTGTCGTTCTACCGCACGGTGCTCGCGCTGCGACGGGAGCGGGCCGAGATCCGGCTGGGGGACGAGCGGGTGCTGGCAGCGGGCGCGCCCGGCGTGCTGGCGGTGCTGCGCGCCACGCCGGCCGCCGCGAGCCTGCTGCTGGTGAACCTGTCCGACAGCGCGGCCACGGCGGCCGTGCCGCGGGACAGCCTGCCGGCCACGCTGTCGGGGCCGCTGGTGGATCTGCTCTCGGGCGGGCCCCCGTCCGCCTCGGGCGCGGCGCTCGGCGTGGCGCTGCCGCCCTGGGGCATCGCGCTCATGGCCCGGGCCGGCGCCTCCGGCCGCGGCCGCTGATCACCACCGGGGACACGACCATGACCATTTGGTTTCCCGACGTCGAGGCCGTCCGCTACGCGGGGCCCGACAGCGATGCCGCGCTCGCCTACCGCTGGTACGATCCTGGCCGCAAGGTGCTCGGCAAGACCATGGCCGAACAGCTCAGGATCGCCGTCTGCATGTGGCACAACATCGGCGGGACGGGAGCCGACATGTTCGGCGCGCCGGCCTTCGACCGCGCGTGGCTCAAGGGCGCCGACCCCATGCGCGTCGCCGGGCAGCGGCTCGAGGCGCTCATGGAGCTGGTCACGAAGCTCGGCGCGCCGTTCTACGTGTTCCACGACCGGGACCTCGCGCCCGAGCTGGCCACCATGGCGGAGAGCCAGAAGGCCTTCGCCGTGATGGTGGAGAAGGCCGCGCGGGCGCAGGAGCAGGCGGGCGTGCGGCTGCTGTGGGGCACGGCCAACCTGTTCGCGCACCCGCGCTACATGGCGGGCGCCGCGACCAACCCCGACCCCGAGGTGTTCGCCTGCGCCGCTCTCCAGGTGCGCGACGCCCTCGAAGCGACCAACCAGCTCGGCGGCTCCGCCTACGCGCTGTGGGGCGGCCGCGAGGGCTACGACACGCTGCTCAACACCGACCTCGCGCGGGAAGCCGAGCAGCTCGGCCGGTTCGCCTCCATGGTGGTGGAGCACAAGCACAAGATCGGCTTCACCGGCACCATCCTGATCGAGCCCAAGCCCATGGAGCCGACCAAGCACCAGTACGATCGCGACGTGGGGACGGTGTACGGCTTCCTCCAGCGCTTCGGCCTGGAGCGGGAGGTCCGCGTCAACCTCGAGTGCAACCACGCCACGCTGGCGGGTCACAGCTTCGAGCACGAGGTCGCCACCGCGGTTTCCCTCGGCATCTTCGGCTCGGTGGACGCCAACCGCGGCGACCCGCAGCTCGGCTGGGACACCGACCAGTTCCCCAACGACGTGACCGAGATGGCCCTGGCGCTCTACCACATCCTCAAGGCGGGCGGGCTCGGGACCGGCGGGTTCAACTTCGACGCCAAGGTGCGCCGCCAGAGCGTGGACCCCGTGGATCTCTTCCACGCGCACGTGGGCGGCATTGATACGCTCGCCCGGGCGCTGCTCGTCGCCGCCCGGATCATCGAGGACGACAAGCTGGAGGCGTTCCGCCGTCAGCGCTACGCCCGCTGGGACTCCCTGCTCGGCCGCGACATCCTGAGCGGCGGCAAGGGCCTGAGCGAAGTGGCCGACTACGCGCTGGCGCACCGGCTCGATCCGACGCCGCGCTCCGGCCGCCAGGAGATGCTCGAGAACCTGGTGAGCCGCTACGCCCAGGCGACCGACGGCGGCGGTGGCCGCTGACCGCGGGCGCCGGCCCGGGGGCCGCCGCCGTGGGGATGCGCGCGCCGGACTGACGCCCGAGCGGTCGGGGACCCCCGCCGGCATCGTCTGCGCCGGCTGCTGGCTGGTGGACCACAACAAGAGCATCGCCCGCTGGCCGGCCGAGGAGACGCTCACCGAAATCGTGGACGCGCGGATGGACGGCGGCGGCCCCGCCCACAACGTGGCCATGGACCTCGCGCGCCTGGGCGGCGCGCGGGGCGCGCCGTTCCCGATCTGGGCCATGGGCGTGGTGGGCGACGACGCCGCCGGGGAGT
Source organism: bacterium (assembly GCA_021787855.1). Lineage (GTDB taxonomy): Bacteria > Gemmatimonadota > Gemmatimonadetes > Gemmatimonadales > JACORV01 > Fen-1245. The sequence goes on from JAJYLI010000116.1 coordinate 5,404, forward strand.
TCCTGCTGAAGGCGTGCCGCGAGCGCGGCGTGGACGCGGGCCACCTCCGTGTCCTTCCCGGCGTGCCCACCTCGTACACCGACGTGATGACCGACCGCGCCAGCGGGAAGCGGACCTTCTTCCACTTCCAGGGCGCCAACGCGCTGCTCGCTCCGGACGACTGCGACTTCGCCGGCCTGCCCGCGCGCATCCTCCACCTGGGCGCGCCGGGCGTGCACCGGCGGCTGGATCAGCCCGCGGGCGGCGACGCCAGCGGCTGGGTGACCGTGCTGCGCCGCGCGCGGGAGGCGGGCCTGGAGACCAACCTGGAGATGGTCTCCGCCGCGCCGGACCTGATCCGCACCCTGGTTCTCCCCTGTCTGCCGCTGCTCGACAGCCTGATCGTCAACGAGTACGAGGCGGCGGCGCTGACGGGCATCGAGCTGGCGGCCGGGGGCGCCGTATCCGTGGACCGGGCGCAGGCGGCGGCGCGGGCGATGCTCGACGCCGGCGTGCGCGAGCTGGCCGTGATCCACTTCCCGGCGGGCTGCGTGGCCGCGACCCGCGACGGCCGGGTCGTGGCGCGCCCTTCGCTGCGCGTGCCGGCCGACACCGTGCAGGGGGCCAACGGCGCGGGCGACGCCTTCGTGGCCGGCGTGCTCTACGGCCTGCACGAGAGCTGGCCGCTGGAGCGCAGCCTCGACCTCGGGTCGTGCGCCGCGGCGTCGGCCCTGGGGTCCGTCTCGACCACCGGCTCGGTGGGGTCGGTATCGGAGTGCCTGGCGCTGGCCGAGCGGTGGGGCTGGCGCGAGCCGGGCCGCTGAGGACCCCGACGCGGGGCCCCGCACCATCACCTGGTCGTGTCGCTCAGCCCCGGGCGTCGAGCGCCGAGATCTGGATGAGGTTGCCGCAACCGTCGTTCAACATGGCGATGGTCGCGCCCGTCACCTTGGTGGGCGGCAGCGTGAAGTTCGCGCCCAGCCCCTTCATCCGGTCGTACTCGCGCTGCACGTCGTCCACGTAGAACATCGCCGCCGGCTGGTTCTGCTGAAACAGCGCCTGCTGGTAGGCCTTCGCCGCGGGGTTGTTGTTCAGCTCGAGCTTGAGCTCGGCGCCCTTCGGCTCCTCGGGTGAGGCGACCGTGAGCCACCGGTAGGGCCCGTTGCGCACGTCGGCTTTCCTGGCGAAGCCGAGCACCGTGGTGTAGAACTTCAGAGCCTTGTCCTGATCATCCACGTAGACGCCGGTCAGTCCGATTCTCATGGTGCCTCCTCCGTGCACTTGTGACCGTCTCGAGGGCGAGCCCGTCACCGCTATGACGGAGCCCGACGGGTGAATGTGACCGATTCCGCCGGCGGCGGCGCAGTGGCACCCGGACCTCCGCCCCGCGACGCGGGTATGGGCGTCGTCCGGGCGACGCGAGACACGATCGCGCTGACCGGCGCCGGATGACGGGACTGCGGACCACGACCTCGCAACCAGCAGGAGACCGGACCATGACGAAGAGCGCAAGGCGGTCGAGCGATTCCGCGACGCGGCTGATAGACGCCAGAATCAAGGCGCTGGGCGACTGGCGGGGGAAGACGCTGTCCCGCCTCCGGGCGCTCATCAAGCAGGCCGAGCCCGGGGTGGACGAGACCATCAAGTGGAGAAAGCCCTCGAACCCGGACGGGGTCCCCGTGTGGGAGCGCAACGGGATCATCTGCACCGGCGAGACGTACAAGGACCACCTGCGGCTGACGTTCGCCAAAGGGGCGTTGCTCCAGGACCGGAAGGGCCTGTTCAACGCGAGTCTCAAGGGCAACGCGATGCGCGCCATCATCGTTCGCGAGGGCGAGGAGCTGGACAAGGAGGCCTTCACAGCGCTGGTTCGCGCCGCGGTGGCGCTGAACGAGCGGCGCGCGGCGGCCGCCCGGCGATGATGCTTGCGGGCGATCTCAGGGCCTGGCGGCCGCGCCCGTGGCCGGCGTGGTCGAGGTCACGGGCGCGGCGTCACACGGCGGAGCGGAGGTCCATGACCGGTCAGGAATGATGCGCGTACCAGTCCCGCCAGATGATACGGTGAAGGCCCAGCCGCCGCGGCACCGAGCGCAGCCCCGGAATGAAGGGCAGGAAGACCAGCACCGCGAAGATCAGGGTCATGATCACGGCGACCTGCAGGTCGCCGTTGGGCGACGTGGACATGGGCGGGATCTGGTACAGGAAGGTGTAGGGCCACAGCCACCAGGCGCCGGGAAACGCGCCGGTCTCGTTACTGATGCCCCACTGCTCGCCGGTCATGTCGAGCCGCCGCGCGACCCCGTGATCCACGTCGTCCTGGAAGAACAGCAGCGGGCGGGTGAAGTCCAGGGTGTAGGGCGCCCCGCCGGCCTCGAGCGCGCCCTCGAGCAGGCCGGCGCGGCCGAGCCGGAGCATGCCGTCCATGAGCGCGGGCACCGGGCCGAAATCGCCGGCCGGCAGGCGGACCGTGTCGCCGGCGGCGGCGGCGTGGGCGAGCGCCGCCTGATAGGCGCGCAGCCAGCTCGCGCGCTGCTCCCCGGACGCGGCCTCGAAGGCCCGCAGCGCGCCGGCCACGCCGCGACTCAGCAGCGCCAGCCGGTGCAGCGGCCGGAGCACGAAATCGCGCGCCGGGTCGAGCGGGATGGTGACCCCCGGCAGATTGGCCGGTGCCAGCCCCAGGACCCGCTGCGCCGCGCCGCGGTCCGCCGTGTACGGCGGGCCGTACGTCTGGATGCCGCTCGCTCCCGCGAGAATGCCGGCCGACGTCTCGAGGAACGCCACCGGCTCGCTCCGCGCCACCTGCTGTCCGGTCACCGGCGGGTAGTCGGGCGAGCCGAACGCCACGGCCAGCACCAGCACGATCGCCGCGATGGCGGCCAGCACGACCAGCCCCTCCCGCAGCAGGTCGTACGGCTTGGTCGGAATGCCCGCGAGATACGCCTCGCTGCGCGCGCTCATTGCGGCCTCCCCGCCCGGCGCCACCGGCGGTCCATGGGCTTGACGGGCCCGTCACGCCGGACCAGGAAGAGGTGCAGCAGCACGAGAAGCACGATCGCCGCCGGCAGCACCGCCACGTGCAGCGTGAGCACCTGCGCGGTGTCCATGGTGTTGAACACGGCCCCCACGCCCAGGGCGTTCATGGCATCCTTCGCCTGCACCGCGATCCACTGGGAGTCCCAGTTGGTCTGCGACAGGAACCCGGTGAGCCCCGTGAACACGGCGACGCCGAAGATCAGGGTGCCGACGATCCAGGTTTTCCAGCGGCCGTCGCGCCAGGCCGCCATCACGAACTTGGCCAGCAGGTGCAGCAGCAGGGACGCGAAGAAGACCTGAACGCCCCAGAAGTGCAGCGAATTCACGAAATGGCCGGCCGGCGAGGCGTGGTACCACCCGGGACCGAACACCGCCAGGACCAGGCCGGTGAGCGCGAGCAGCCCCAGCGTCGCGAGCGCGGCCGCCCCGAAGAGATAGGCCGCCGAGTCCACGTAGACCGGCATGCTGGTCGGGAGCAGGTCCTCGAGCGTGATTTCGCGCCCCAGCCACTGCCGCGCGCGGCGTGTCAGGTTCACCGCCGGGGCTCCCGGTCGCCGGCGGACGTCGTGGCGCCGGGCGGTTCGGCCGGATGGAAGAACCGCGGCAGGCGCAGGCCGACGGCCAGCGCGAACACGAGCAGCACCACGGCCCACGCGATGATGTCGGGCACCGCGAGGTTGAAGATCCCGAACGTGACGTGCGGGACGGCGGGCAAGGAGGAGGCGATGGGCGGCGCCACGGTCTGCTCCCTTCGTCGAGGAGTGCGCCCGAGAGCCGCCGCGCCCCTTCCGAGTGCGGCCTCTCGCGAGCCGAGGTTGTCCCTACAGTTTCGCGGTGTGCGACCCCTTGAGTCCGCTGCGCCGGCCAGCCAGCGACCGCTTGGGCGGCTCGGTCCGGGGCTGGGCACCCGGGTCGGGGGCGACCCCCGCCTCATCGCCGCCCTCCATCAGCTGCCGCTCGGCGCGCAGCCAGTAAGCCACGTCCCGCCCCTGAGGCCGGCCCTCCCGTTCCCACAGCAGGTAGGCGGCCCGGGCGACTTGATCGGTGGTTGGCTGCTGGACTCGCTGGTCACCCATTCTCGTCGCCTCCCCGCGTGTTGTCCGCATCCATGGCGCACGCTGGCCGGCACCTGCCGCCAGACGCGTTCCCACTATACCCGACAGTCGCACGGGGAGGTCCCTCGATGACGGGCGCGGGCGCGCGCCGCGCCCCTTCTCCCTCCGCCGGGCAGCCCGGCGCCCGCCGGATTGATGGCGGTCAATGCTCCAAGGGAGGCGGGGCTCAGCCGCGGATGGCGGAGGCGATCTGCCAAACGCCGAGCGCGAGAATCAAGACGGCGAAGATCTTTCGCAGCAGGTCGGCGGACACCCTCTCGGTGAGGCGACTGCCGAGCAATCCTCCGAAGAAGATTC
>JAJYLI010000117.1 GCA_021787855.1 bacterium
GCGCGCGGGGGGGCGGGGGCGGGGAGCGGGAGGGGGGCGGTCCGCGAGGACCGCGCGGCACCGGCGGCGGCGCCGCCTCCCGCCGGCCCGGCGGCCGGCCAGCGGGTCACCTCGACGGGGGCCGCGGCGGAGCGCCTGAAGGCCTTGCGGGAGCGCGACCCGACGCTGGGTAGCGCCATAGACAGCTTGGACTTGGAGCTCCTCGAATAGGCTTGCCCCGGGGGCGGGCGGGGCCTAGGTTTCCGCCAATGACAGACTTGCGTGGACTCCTGCAGTTCGGGCAGCAAATGCAGGGGCGACTGGCGGCGATCCAGAGCGAGTTGGCGCAGCGCACCGTGACGGGGTCCGCCGGCGGAGGCATGGTCACGGTGACGGCTGACGGCCGGGGTCAGATCCGCGAAGTCCACATCGATCCCAGCCTCTTGGGCGGCGACGTCGAGATGCTGGAGGATCTGGTCGTGGCGGCGGTGGGGGAAGTGCAGAAGCGGGCGGCCGAGCTGGCGCAGGACGAGATCAAGAAGGTGCAGTCCGCGCTGCCGTTTCCGCTGCCGTTCTCGCTGTAGCGGTGTCCGCCATCGAGGAGCTGGTCGCGGAGTTCGCGAAGCTCCCGGGCATCGGCCGCAAGACCGCCCAGCGTCTCACGTATTTTCTGCTCAAGCAGCCTCGGGAGGAGTCGGCGCGGCTGGCCCGCGCCGTGGCGGCGCTCGGCGAGCGGGTGCGGACCTGCTCGCAGTGCGGGGACCTCACCGAGGCGGATCCGTGCGCGATCTGCACGGACCCGCGCCGCGACGCCGGCCTGCTGTGCGTGGTGGAGGAGGCCTCGGACGTGGCGGCCATCGAGCGGGCGGCGGAGTACCGGGGGCTCTACCACGTGCTCGGGGGCCGGCTGTCGCCGCTGGACGGGGTGGGGCCGGACCGGCTCAACGTCGCGCGGCTGCTGGAGCGGCTGGCGAACGGCACCACGGTGCGCGAGGTGATCGTGGCCACCAACCCCTCGGTGGAGGGCGAGGCGACGGCGCACTATCTCGAGCGGACGCTCCACGAGCGGGCGCCGGCGCTGGGCGTCAGCCGGCTGGCGCGGGGCCTGCCCGTGGGCGGCGAGCTGGAGTACGCCGACGGCGAGACCATCGCCCAGGCCTTCGCGGCGCGGCGCCGCTTCCCCGGAGCGGGCGGCGCGGAAGGGGCGGGGGGAGGGGCGGCGGCATGAAGCATCGCGGCGTGGTCCTCGCGGCGGTCACGGCGGCGGGCTTCGCGGTCGGGGCGGCCCTGGCGCAGCGCTCCATGGGCAAGTGGCGCACGGCCCTGTTCAGCGCGCGGCCCTTGCGCCGACTGGCGGCGCTGGGGTATTTGAGCGGGCATCCGGGGGTGGAGGCCGTGCAGGTGCTGCGCGACTACCTCGCCTGGGAGGAGCACCCGGCGCTGCGGCGCCGCGCCGAAGCCATCGTGCGACGGATGGAAGCGACACTCTCGTAAGCGGAGCACGGATGCCCGGTGCGTCGAGCTGGTCGTTCCGCGAAGAGGACTACAAGGCCATCACCGCACAGTTGAGCGGGCTGCTGCGGGAGACCAACGTCAAGAGCCTGATGCTGGTGGACCGCAACGGCCAGGTGGTCGCCAACGTCGGCGAGCCGCCGCAGTTCGACCCGCAGGCCTTCGCGTCCCTCACCGCCGCCGATTTCAGCGCCAACGACCAGCTCGCCAAGATGATCGGCGAGCACGAGTTCTCCTCGCTGTTCCACCAGGGCGACAAGGAGTCCATGTACCTCGCCGACGTGGCGCGGCGGGTGATCCTGGTCGCGCTGTTCGACAGCCGCACCACCCTGGGGCTGGTGCGCCTGAAGGTGAAGGGCACCGTCGAGGAGTTGACCCGGTTGTTCGAGGACCTGTTCACGCGCATGGGGACGCAGAGCCCGAAGGTCGAGGGCTTCGGCACCAAAGAGGCGGAAGATGAGATTGACAAGTTGTTCGGAGACTGAGGGCCGGGAGCGCGCGCCATGTCGATGATCAACTACGCCTCGCGCGAGATCAACTGCAAGCTGGTCTACTACGGGCCCGGGCTGGGGGGCAAGACCACCAACCTGGAGCACGTGTACGGCAAGGTGCAGCCCAACACGCGGGGCAAGCTGATTTCCCTGGCCACCGAGACCGAGCGGACGCTGTTCTTCGACTTCCTCCCGGTGGACCTCGGCACGATCCGCGGCTTCAAGACCCGGTTCCACCTCTACACGGTGCCCGGCCAGGTGTACTACAACGCCAGCCGCAAGCTGATCCTCAAGGGCGTGGACGGCATCGTGTTCGTGGCCGACAGCCAGGTCGAGCGCATGGAGGCGAACATCGAGTCCATGCAGAACCTGTACGACAACATGGCGGAGTACGGCTACGACCTGACCAAGCTCCCGTTCGTCGTCCAGTACAACAAGCGCGACCTGCCCAACGCGTCGCCGATCAAGGACCTCCAGGCCGCCCTCAACCCGGGCTGGCCGGTCACCGCGCCGGAGAGGCAGAAGGTGACGCCGGACCCCGTCTGGCCGGGCGAGTTCCTGGCCTCGCAGCTGCCGAGCGGGGACTGGGTGGAGCGCGCGCCGTCCTTCGAGGCCGTCGCGATCACCGGCGACGGAGTGTTCGAGACGCTCAAGGCCGTCAGCAAGCTGGTTCTGAAATCGCTCGGCTGACGGGCATGTGGACCCTGCCCAACATTCTCACCCTGGCGCGGATCATCCTCGCGCCGGTCATCGCGCTGCTGCCGTTCATCCAGGGCTACTGGCCCAAGGTGATCGCCTTCGTGATCTTCGTCATCGCCGCGGTGAGCGACGTGGCGGACGGCTGGGTCGCGCGCAACCGCCAGCAGGTGAGCGACATCGGCAAGCTCCTGGATCCCGTGGCCGACAAGCTGCTCCTCGTGGCCACCCTGGTCCCCATCTACTGGATCACCCGCCACCCGACGGTGCTGTACGGCATCCCCTGGTGGGGCAGCCTGCCGCTGTGGGTGATCGTGATGCTGGTCGGCCGCGAGCTGCTGATGACCGTGTTCCGCTGGGAGGCGCAGAAGCGCGGCGTGGTGATCCCCGCCGGCCGCGAGGGCAAGCTCAAGGCGATCTTCCAGTACGTGTTCATCGGCGCCACCATCGCGTGGTTCGCGTGGAAGGACTTCCTGGTCACGACCCGGTTCACCGGCCGGCTGCGCGACGTCTGGGACGACATCCACGGCACCGTGGTGGCGGTGACGCTGGCGATCGCGCTGGTGCTCACGGTCTATTCCTTCGTGATCTACCTCATCCGCTACCGGGCGCTGTTCCGGTCGCGCCGCTGATCCGTGCGCTGCGACCTGGTCACCGTCGGCACCGAGCTGCTGCTCGGGTTCACCGTGGACGGCAACGCCGCCGCGGCGGGGCGGGCGCTGGCGGCCGCGGGCGTGCGGCTGGAGGCCCACGCCACCGTCGGGGACGACCCGGCGGCCATCCGGGCCGCGGTGGCGGCCGCCCTGGAGCGCACCGGCACGGTGGTCGTCACCGGCGGCCTCGGGCCCACGCGGGACGACGTGACGCGCGAGGCCGTCGCCGAGCTGTTCGGCCGGCGGCTGGTGCGCGATCCGGCGCTGGTGGCCGCGCTCGAGGAGCGGTTCGGCCGCCTGGGCCGCGGCCCGATGCCGGAGGCCAACCTCCGGCAGGCCGACGTGCCCGAGGGCGCGGCCGTGCTGCCCAATCGCCGGGGCACGGCGCCGGGGCTGTGGCTCGAGGATGCCGGGGGCCGCGTGGCCGTGCTGCTGCCGGGCGTGCCCGCCGAGATGCGCGGTCTCCTGGAGGAGGAGGTGATTCCGCGACTGGTCCGCCGGGGCGAAGCGCGCACCCGCGCGGGCGCACCGGCCGGCGGAGGCACCGGGGGGCAGGGCGCGGCGGAGCCGGCCTCCCCCCCGACGGTCATTGTCTCGCGGACGCTGCGGACGACGGGCATCTCCGAGTCGGCGCTCGCGGACCTGGTGGGCGATCCCGCCCCGCTGCTGGGCGATGGCGTGACGCTGGCCTGGCTCCCCGGCCCCGAGGGCACGGACTTGCGGCTCACGGCGTGGGACCTGGCGGCGGAGCAGGCCGGCGCCGCGCTGGGCCGGGCCGCCGCGGCCCTCCGCCCCCGGCTCGGCGCGTGGTGCTACGGTGAGGACGACGCGGACCTGGCGGCCGTGGTGCTGGAGGCCCTGGTCGCGCGGCAGGCGCGGCTGGCGGTGGCGGAGTCGTGCACGGGGGGCCTGCTGGGCGCCCGGCTCACGGCGGTGCCCGGCAGCTCGCGCGCGTTCCTGGGCGGGGTGGTGGCCTACGACAACGACGTCAAGTGCGCGATGCTGGGCGTCTCGGCCGAAACCATCGCCCGGCACGGCGCGGTGAGCGAGGCGGTGGCGCGCGAGATGTGCGCCGGGGCGGCCCGCAGCTGCGGAGCCGACGCCGCGCTGGCCGTGACGGGCATCGCCGGGCCCGACGGTGGCACGCCGGAGAAGCCCGTGGGGACCGTGTGGGTCGCGGCCGGCTGGGGCGGCCGGGTGCGCGCCTTCCACTACACCTTCCCGGGCGAGCGCGACGTGGTCCGGCGGCGCGCCGCGCAGGCCGCGCTCGACGCCCTGCGACGGGCCCTGAGCTCCGGCGGGGAGGACTGACCGTGGCCGGCTTCGGCGACGTCGAGTTCTGGACGGCGCCGGACGGGGCCAGGCTGGCGCTGCGCCGCGCGCTGCCGGGGGGAGCGGGGGGGGCGGGGGGGACGGGGGGGGGAGGACGCCGCCGGGCGACGGTCCTGCTGCTCCACGGCTTCGGCGATCACAGCGGCCGCTACCCGGAAGTGGCGGCGTGGCTGGCCGATCGCGGGCTCGCGGTCTATGCCCTCGACCAGCGCGGGCACGGGCGCTCGCCGGGCAAGCGGGGCCACATCTCCCGGTTCGCGCAGTTCCTCTCCGACGTCGCGGCGCTGCGCCGGCTGGCCGCGGCCGAGGACGGCGGCCCGCAGCTGCTGCTGGGCCACTCCTTCGGCGGCTTCGTGGTGCTGCGCTACCTCGAGACCGGCCCCGAGGGTCTGGCGGGCGCGATCGTGTCCAGCCCGCACCTGGCGGCCGCGATGCGCGCGCCGGTGTGGAAGCGCGGACTGGCCCGCGCCCTGGGCGAGCTGCTGCCCGCGCTGCCGGTCGCCACCGGCCTGGACCTGGCCCACTTGTCCACCGACCCCGCCGTGGGCCAGGCGGTGAGGAGCGATCCGCTGTTCCACCGGGTCATGACGCCGCGCGCCCACCGCGAGGTGACGGCGGCGCAGGCGGCGACCCTGGCCGAGGGCGAGCGGATCCGCGTGCCGGTGCTGTTCCTGCTGGCGGGCGACGACCGCATCGCCTCGCGTCCCGTCGCCGAGCGCTTCGCGCGCGGCCTGGCGGGCGACGTGACCGTGCGGGTGTACGACGGGTTCTACCACGAGCTGTTCAACGAGCCGCATCGCGCGCGGGTGTTCCGCGACGTCGAGACGTGGCTCGAGCGCATTCTGGCGGGACCCGCGCCGGCCGGCGCCGGACCCGCCGCCGCGTGAGCCCATGGAACCGTACAAGATCAAGGTCGTCGAGCCCCTCGCCTTCACCACCCGCGCCGAGCGCGAGGCGGCCCTGGCGGGCGCGGGCTACAATCTGTTCAACGTCCCCGCGGCGCTGATCACCATTGATCTGCTCACCGATTCGGGCACGTCGGCGATGAGCGACCGGCAGTGGTCCGGCATGATGCTCGGCGACGAGTCGTACGCCGGCAGCCGCAACTACTTCCACCTCGAGCACATGGTCCGGCGCATCACCGGCTACCGCCATGTCATCCCGACCCACCAGGGCCGCGTGGCGGAGAACCTGCTGTTCAGCACCGTGGTGAAGCCGGGCGACCGCGTGCCCAACAACATCCACTTCGACACCACCCGCGCCAACGTCGAGCACAACCTCGGCGTGGCGGTGGACTGCGTCGTGGACGACGCCTACGACGTGACCAGCCCGCACCCCTTCAAGGGGGACATGGACATCGCCAAGCTCGATCGCGTCCTCGCGGAGGTGGGGCGCGAGCGGCTGCCGCTGGTGATGCTGACCATCACCAACAACTCCGGCGGCGGCCAGCCGGTGTCGCTGGCCAGCGCGCGCGCGGCCAGCGCGTGGTGCCGGCGCCACGGCATCCCGCTGTTCTTCGACGCCTGCCGGTTCGCCGAGAACGCCTGGCTGTGCAAGACCCGCGACCCGGACTGCGCCGGCATGAGCGTGGAGCAGATCGCCCGCGCGTTCTTCGACCTGGGCGACGGCTGCACCATGTCGGCCAAGAAGGACGGGCTGGTGAACATCGGCGGGTTCATCGCGACCAACGACGACGCCCTCGCCACCCGGCTCTCGAACATGCTGATCCTCATCGAGGGGTTCACGACCTACGGCGGGCTGGCGGGCCGCGACCTCGAGGCCATCGCCATCGGGCTGGAGGAGGTCCTGGACGAGCGCTACCTGGAGCACCGGGTCGGCCAGGTGCGGCGGTTCGGCGAGCGGCTCCAGGCGGCCGGCGTGCCGATCGTGCTGCCGGTGGGGGGGCACGCGGTCTTCCTCGACGCGCGCCGCTTCCTGCCGCACGTCCCGCAGCCCCACTTTCCGGCCCAGGCGCTCACCTGCGCCCTCTATCTGGAGGCGGGGATCCGCGGCGTGGAGATCGGCGGCCTGATGTTCGGGGTGCCCGACGAGGCCACCGGCGCGTGGTCCTGGCCGGAGCTGGAGCTGGTGCGGCTGGCGGTGCCGCGCCGCGTCTATACCGACGCGCACCTCGACTACGTGGTGGAGGCGTGCGCGCGGCTGCTGGCGCGCCGCGACACGATCCACGGCCTCAGGATCGTGTCCCGGGCGCCCGTCCTGCCGCACTTCACCGCTCGGCTGGCGCCGCTGGGCGGGCCGGCGTAGATCGGCCGGGGCCGGCCGGCGCCGGCCCGAACGCCCGCGCAGGCCGCCCCGTCGGCCACGTGAGGGGCGGTGCCGGTGGCGCCGCTGTGCGCGGCCGGCCTCGCCGCGGGCGGTGCCATCTCGCCGTCCCCTCATGGCGCGCTTCGACCCCGGCGCCCTCGGGGTCCCGGACCCCTTTCTCGTCCTGCCAGGTTGGCGTCGTCGCGTGGCCCCGTCCTTGCGTCCAGCGGGGTGGGCTGTTTCGGCCCGCCGTGCCGCTGTTGGGCTGGAAACCACTGGCAACTTGGCGTCTCGCAACTGCTTAGCTTTATTGTACGGCTGGACCATCCGTTCCGAGGAGAGATGACCAGGAAGGACCGTTCGCGTCATGCCGGCCATGCGGCGCCGCCCCCGGCCGGTGCGCTGGAGCCCCTCGTGCCCGTCGAGGCCGGCCCCCCGGCCGAGCTGGAGGCCGGTGCGAGCGAGGCCTTCGAGGGCGACGAAATCGTGGAGATGGGGGGCGCCGCCCCCGCCCCCGCCGGCGCGGATCTGGAGACGCTGCGACGGGCGGAGCGGGAGGCGGCGGACTGGAAGGACCGCTGTCTGCGCACGGCCGCGGAGCTGGAGAACGTCAAGAAGCGCGCCGCCAGGGAGCGCGCCGAGATCTGGGGTCACGCGCAGGCGGACCTGCTCGTCCGCCTGCTCGACGCGCTGGACGACCTCGATCGGATCGCGGCGCTGGATCCGGGCCAGACCGCGGCGCAGGCGGTGCACGAAGGGGTGGGGATGGTCAACCGGAAGCTGCGGAAGGCGCTGGAGGGCATCGGGCTGGAGCGTGTGGATCCCGCCGGGCAGCCCTTCGATCCCCAGCTGCACGAGGCGGTGACCACCATGGCGGCGCCCGCGGCGGCGGCGGATCACACGGTCGGCGCGGTGTTCCAGCCGGGCTACCGGCTCAACGGCGTGCTGGTGCGGCCCGCCCGGGTGGCGGTGCTCCAGTGGACGGAGCCGATGGCTCCGCCCGCGGGCGCGGTGGAGTAGCGCGTGCCGCCGGACAAGGACTTCTACGGCGTGCTGGGCGTGCCGGCGAACGCGACGCCGGAGCAGATCAAGCGCGCCTATCGCAAGCTCGCCAAGAAGTGGCATCCCGACGCGAACCCCGGGGACAAGTCATCCGCCGAGCGCTTCAAGGAGATCTCGGAGGCGCACGCCGTGTTGTCCGATCCCGCCCGGCGCAAGCAGTACGATCAGCTGCGCCGCTACGGGGCGTTCGACGGCGCCCGCACCCGCCCCGGGGCGGGTGGACCGGGCCGTGGCGCGGGGGCGGGCAGTCCCTTCGAGGGCTTCAACCCCTCGGACCTGGGCGGCCTGGGCGGGCTGGGGGACCTGTTCTCGTCCATCTTCGGCGGGCGCCGCCGCGGGCCGGGCGGGGAGGGGGCGGAGCGGGGCGAGAGCGTCGAGACGATGGTCTCGATCCCCTTCCGGGTGGCGGCCCTGGGCGGCAAGGTCCCGATCTCCGTGCCGGTCACCGAGGCGTGCCCCAGCTGCGGCGGTTCGGGCGCGGCGCCGGGCTCGACCCTCTCGACCTGCGCGGAGTGCCGCGGCAGCGGGACGATCTCCTTCGGCTACGGGGGGTTCGCGGTGAAGCGTCCGTGCCCGGCGTGCCGGGGGCGCGGCAAGGTCGCGGCGCAGCGCTGTGGGACCTGCCAGGGCGTCGGGGAAGTGCGGGTGGAGCGCCGGTTGATGATCAACGTGCCGCCGGGCAGCGACACCGGCACCCAGATCCGGCTTCGGGGGCACGGGCCCCGCGGCACGGGGGGCGCGCCGGCGGGTGATCTGCTGGTCGGCTTGCAGGTCGAGCCCGACCGCTTCTTCCGGCGCGAGGGCCTGGACGTGCACTGCACGGTGCCGATCAACGTCGCGCAGGCGATGCTGGGGACCAAGCTCAAGGTGCGGACGCTCGACGGCAAGCACGTGGTGCTGCGCATCCCCGCGGGCACCCAGGCGGGCCGGAAGTTCCGCATTCGCGGGCAGGGCATCGAGAAGAACGCCGCGCGCGGTGATCAGATCGTCGAGGTGCAGGTGGACGTGCCGGCCAAGCTGTCGCCGGAGCAGGAAGCCATGATCAAGAGCTTCGCCGACGCCGCGGGGTTGAAGTACTGACGACGCGGGAGCCCGGGCGGAGCGGGTGGGCCGGGGCGCTTCGGTCGGCCGCGGGGCGGGGCGGGAGGCTCGATGCGGGTGCTGATGGTGGAGGACGACGCGGCGCTCGCCGCGGTGCTGCGCGAGGGGCTGGCGGAGCACCGGATGGAGGCCGTGGTCGCGGGCACCTTCGAGGCGGGGCGCCAGCGCGCGGTGCTCGGCACCTGGGACGTGATCGTGCTCGACGTCCTGCTGCCCGGCGGCGACGGGTTCGAGCTGTGCTCGCAGCTCAGGCGCCGCGGGCTGCGGACGCCGATATTGATGCTGACGGCGCGCGACACCGTGGACGACCGGGTGCGCGGGCTGGACGCCGGCGCCGACGACTACCTCACCAAACCGTTCGCCTTCCGGGAGCTGCTGGCGCGGGTGCGGGCGCTGGCGCGGCGCGGACCCGCGCTCGTGCCCGAGACGGTGAAGGTCGCCGATCTCGAGGTGGACCTCGGCGCGCGGCGGGTGCGCCGTGGGGGCGGCGAGATCTCGCTGACCGCCAAGGAGTTCGCGCTGCTCGAGTTCTTCGCGCGCCACGCCGGGCAGGTGGTGGATCGGGCCGCGATCACGGCCCACGTCTGGGACGAGAATCACGACCCGTTCACCAACGTGCTCGAGGTGCTGGTGCGCCGCCTGCGCCGCAAGATTGACGACGGCCACGAGCCCAAGCTGATCCAGACCCTGCGCGGCGCCGGCTACCGGCTGGGCGTGTGAG
>JAJYLI010000118.1 GCA_021787855.1 bacterium
ACCTTCCCCGAGCACTGCATGCGCGGCACCAAGGGCCAGGCCAAAATCCCGGAGACACGGCTCAAGGATCCGCTGGTGATCGAGCCCGGCCGCGAGGATCCCGCGGCGCTGGCGGACACCGTGCGCGCGCACGTGGGCGACATCCTGTTCCACAAGCACTGGTTCGACGTGTTCACCAACGAGAACGTCGAGCCGGTGCTCGGGATTCTGGAGCCGGCGGCGGTGGTGCTCTACGGCGTGGCGCAGGACGTGTGCGACAAGTACGCCATCGAGGGATTGCTGGCGCGGCGGCCGCAATTGAAGCTCCTCGCGGTCGCGGATGCGATGAAACCGATAGAGAAGGGCGCGGCACAGCGTTTGCTCGACGAGTGGTCGAAGCGCGGCGTCGAGATCACCACAACCGGGAAGATCACGCACCTATGACGGCTCCATTCGGCAAGTTCTTTCTCCCTGGCCCGACCGAGGTGCTCCCCGAGGTCGCCCAGGCCCAGGCCCAACCGATGATCGGCCACCGCGGCGCCAAGACCGAGGCGCTGCTGGGGCGGCTCGAGCAGCCCCTGAAGGACGCGTTCCGGACCGCCAATCCGGTCTATATCGCCGCGACGTCGGCCACGGGCCTGATGGAGGCCGCGATCCGCAACGGCGTCAGGAAGAAGGTCCTGTGCCTGGTGAACGGCGATTTCTCGGGCCGGTTCGCCAAGATCGCCGCGGCGTGCGGCAAGGAAGTCGTTCGGGAGGAGATCCCGCTCGGCCAGGCGTTCGAGGCCGCGCAGGTCAGGGAGCTGCTGGAGAAGTCCGGTGCCGACGCCGTGACGCTCGCGCACTCCGAGACGTCGGCGGGGGTGCTGAACCCGGTGGGGGAGATCGCGCCGGTGGTGCAGGCCAGGCCGGACGTGATGCTGCTGGTGGACGCCGTCACGTCGCTCGCCGGCTCGCCGGTGGAGACGGACAAGTGGGGTCTGGACTTCGTCCTCACCGGCTCGCAGAAGGCGCTGGCGCTGCCGCCGGGGCTCGCACTCGGTGTGGCGTCCCCGCGCCTCCTGGAGCGCGCCAAGACCCTGCCCGACCGCGGGATCTACCTGGACCTGATCCCCTACGACGAGAACATCCGCAAGAAGCAGACGCCCTACACGCCGGCGCTGTCGCTGATCTACGCGCTGGAGGCGCAGATGAACCGGATCGCCGCCGAGGGCGGGATCGAGCGGCGCTGGGCCCGGCACAACGCGATGCGCGAACGGGTGGAGCGCTGGGTGGCGAAGGAAGCCGGCGCGAAGCTGGGGCTCTCCTACCTGCCACGCGAGGGCCGGCGGAGCTGGACCGTCTCCTGCCTCCGGCTGCCGGAGGGCGGCAAGCTCACGGGCCCGCAGGTGGCGAAAGCGATGGACGCGAAGCACGGCTACACCATCGGCGCCGGCTACGGGAAGCTCAAGGAAGCCACCATCCGCATCGGTCACATGGGTGATCACACCGTCGCCGAGGTGGAGAAGCTCCTCGGCGCGCTGGAGGAGGTCCTGAAGAGTGCCTGAGAAGATCGTGGTCGCCGACCGGCTGGGCGCGGCGGGTCTGGAGATGCTGCGCGCGCTGCCGGGCTACGAGGTGGTGGAGACCGCCGGCAAGGGGCCGCAGGCGCTGGACGCGGCGCTGGACGAGGCCGTGGCCCTGGTGGTGCGCAGCGAGACCAAGGTCACGGCGGCCATGATCGCCAAGGCGCCGAAGCTCCGCGTGATCGCGCGCGCCGGCATGGGCGTGGACACGATTGACGTGGACGAGGCCTCGCGGCGGAAGATCCCCGTGCTCACGGCGCCGGGCGCCAACAGCAACAGCGTCGCGGAGTACACCTTCGCTCTGCTGCTGGCGCTGGCGCGGAAGATCGCCCCGGCGTCGGCGTCGCTCGCCGCGGGTAAGTGGGACCGCAAGTCGTTCGAGGGCTCGGAGCTCCGGGGCAAGACGCTGGGGCTGATCGGCCTGGGCCGCATCGGCACCCGGGTGGCGTCCATCGCCAAAGGCTTCGGGATGACCGTGGTGGGTCACGACCCCGGGGTCTCCGCCGAGCAGGGGGAGGCGCTGGGGATAGACCTGGTGCCGTTGAACAGCCTGCTCCAGCGGGCCGACGCGCTGAGCCTGCACGCCAAGCTGACGCCGCAGTCCCGCCACCTGCTGGACGACGCGCGGCTCGCCGTGGTCAAGAAGGGAGTGCTGATCGTCAACACCGCGCGCGGGGCGCTGATTGACGACGCGGCGCTGGCCAGGGCGCTGGCCGAGGGCCGGGTGGGCGGCGCGGCGCTGGACGTGTACGAGGCCGAGCCGCTGCCGGCCGACAGCGTCCTGAGGACCGCGCCCAACCTGTTGCTGACACCGCACCTGGCCGCCTCGACGCAGGAGGCGCAGACGCGGGTGGCGACCGAGATCGCCTCGGCGTTGAGCGACGCGCTCTTGAGGAAGGACTTCAACGCCGCGGTGAACCGGGCGGCGCTCTCGGCGTAGCCGGGCCAGCGCCGCGCGAGCGGTGTGCGGTGACGGCGCGGAGGTCGGTGCAACCCCAGGCACGGAGATCATCGTGACCCGCAAGTCGTCGCGACCCATCCGGCCGGCGGCGCCGCCGCCCCCGCGCTCCGGGTCCCTGAACTGGCTGCTCGTCGTCGTGGCCGTCGCCCTCGTCGCGACCATCGCGCTCGCCATCGCGCGCCACCGCGCCGTGGCGGCGACCGCCGCCGCCCCCACGCCGGCGGCCCCCGTGCCGGCCGTGGTCATGGACGACCTGACCGCGATTCCCGCCGCGACCTGGGACAGCGCCGGGCTCACCGCTGCCGCGGTTCCGATATTCGTGAATGGCGTCCCGTCGCCGCAGCCGAAGGCCGTGGTGCTCTACATCGGCTCCGGCTGGTGCCCGTACTGCGCTGCCGCGCGGTGGGCCATGATCGCCGCCCTCGCGCGCTTCGGCACCTTCTCCGGTCTCACCTACGGCCAGTCGGCGACCGCGGATGTCTATCCCGGCACGCCGACGTTCTCCTTCTACGGCTCCACCTATACGAGCCGCTACGTGGACTTCCAGACCGTGGAACTGGAGGGTGACGTCCCGCTTCCCAACGGGCGCTATCAGCCGCTGCAGCGTCCCACGGCGGAGCAGCAAGCCCTGATCGAGGGGTACGACCGGCCGCCCTATGTGCCGCGGATCTCGGCCGGCGGGATCCCCTTCATCCTCGTCGGCGGCCGGTACATGTGGACCGGATCGCCGTTCTCCCCCGCGCTGCTCGCCGGCCGGTCGCAGGCCGGCATCGCCGCCACACTGCCGTCGGGCACCGGCCGCGCGGCCCGCGCGATCCTCGCCAACGCGAACCAGCTCACGGCCATGATCTGCGCCGTGGACGGGAACCAGCCGGCCGCCGTCTGCGACGCCCCGCTCATTCGGCGGGCCGTCCGGGCGCTACCGGGCAGGATCCCCTGATGGGGCGGCGGGCGTACGATCGCTGGCGCGTCGCGCTCGCGGCGATGGGCCTGCTGATCTCGGCGTACCTCACGCTGCTGCACTTCGACGCCGGCATCCCGCTGGTGTGCAACGAGGGGCAGTTCGTGGACTGCCGGCAGGTGGTCACCAGCCCGTCGTCGGTCGTGCTGGGCGTGCCGGTGGCGGCCTACGGCGTGGTCTGGTTCCTCGTCGCCCTGGCGCTGGCCCGGGCGTCGCTGCGCCTCGAGGGCGCCGTGGAACCGCCGCGGTTGCGCTCGGCGGCGCTCTGGTGGACCGGCGCCGGTGTGGCGGCGGTGCTGTGGCTCGTCTACCAGGAGCTGGGCGTCGTGGGCAAGGTGTGCGCGTGGTGCACCGCCGTGCATCTGATCGTGCTGGCGCTCTTCGTGCTTCAGGTGTTGAGCGATCCGCGCCGCGCCGGGCAGGGGCGGGCGTCGGTCGGGCAAAGCCCGTCCCCGCCCCCGCGAGGCCCGCGCGCGCGGTAGTTGACCGCACGCGACCCGGCCGGGTGACGCTCACCACGTGCTTCCCAGGAGGGGCGGCGGCTGGTCCCGGGGTGCGACCCCGTGGTCGGGCCCGGGGGTAGCTTCCCTTGCACTTCTACAGGTCGTCGGCTAGTCTCTCATGTAGAAGCACAAGGGGGCGCTGGTGGGGCAGGAAGGGCTGGATCTCCCGCAGGGCACGCTGGACCTCTTGATCCTCAAGGCGCTGTCGCTCGGGCCGATGCACGGCTGGGCCGTCTCGGAGCGGCTGCACCAGGTGTCCCAGGCGACGCTCCAGGTGCCGCAGGGCTCCCTCTACCCGGCGCTGCACCGGCTGGAGCGGCGGGGCTGGGTCGCGGCGCGCTGGGGCGCCTCGGAGAACAACCGCCGGGCGAAGTTCTACGAGTTGACGCGCTTGGGGCGGCGGCAGCTCGAGGCCGAGGCCGAGAACTGGCGGCAGCTCACGGCGGCGGTGGCCCTGGTCCTGAGGATGGCGTAGGCCGCCGATGCTGCGCGCGCTGCTGAGCGAGCTGCGCTACCGGCTGCGGGCCGTCTTCCGCCGGGGCCCGCTGGAGCGCGACCTCGACGAGGAGCTGCGCTTCCACCTGGAGCGCGAAGCGGAGAAGCTCCGGCGCGAGGGCGTGGGCGAGGCGGAAGCGATGCGCCGCGCCCGCGTGGCGCTGGGCGGCGTCGAGGCGACCAAGGAGGCGGACCGGGACGCGCGCGGCGTCGCGGCCTTCGACGCGCTGCTGCGCGACGTGCGCTACGCGTGGCGCGGCCTGCGGGCGCGGCCGGGTTTCGCCGCGGCGGTCGTGCTGACGCTGGCGCTCGGGATCGGCGGCACCACCGCGGTCTTCAGCGCGGTGGACGCCGTCCTGCTGAAGCCGCTGCCGTACCCGTCGCCGGGACAACTGGTGCGCATCTATGCCGCGAGCGTGAAGCACCGGACCGAGGAGATGGTCTCGACGCCGGTCCACTTCCTCGCCTACCGCGGGGCCGCCCCGGCGCTGCAGAGCATCGCCGCCCTCAACACCTACAGCGAGACCGGAGCGGACATCGGCTCCGGGGACGGGGTGCGGCGCATCCGCACGCTCGAGGTGAGCGCCGACTACTTCGACGTGCTGCGGGTGCATCCGGTCCTGGGCCGTGCGTTCGAGCGGGCCGAGGAGCACGGCCCGAACTCGGACATGGCCGTCGGCGCGCCGGTGGTCGTGCTGAGCCATCGGCTGTGGGAAGAGCAGTTCCACGGCGATCCCGGCGCCGTGGGGCGGACGCTGAGCATGAGCGGCGTGCCGTTCACGGTCGTGGGCGTGATGCCGGCCGGCTTCGGCGACCCGCTCACCGGCCGGGGCGTCGAGGCCTGGGTGCCGCTCTCGCTGACGACCGGCCTCGACATGAGCAACATCCAGAACCACTGGCTCAGCCTGATCGGCCGGCTCCGGCCGGGGGCGACGCCGTCCGAAGCGCAGGCCGAGCTGGACGTCGCGACGGAGCGCCTCACGGCGCCGTACCCGGACAGCCGCGACGACCGGACCTACGTCGTGCCGCTGAAGCCTGACGTGGTAGGGTCGGCGGCACGGGCGCTCGAGCTGATGCTCGGGGCCGTGGCCCTGGTGCTGCTGCTGGCCTGCGTGAACGTGGCGGGCCTGCAGCTGGTGCGCGCGTCGGAGCGGGCGGGGGAGTTCGCGGTGCGCACGGCGCTCGGGGCGGGGCGCCGGCGCCTGGTGCGCCAGCTGCTGACGGAGAGCTTCCTGCTGGCGGCGCTCGGCGCCGTGGCGGGACTCGCGGTGGCCCGCCTCGGCATGGCGGCGCTGCTCGCCCTCGGCGCGTCGTCCGTCCCCCGCCTCGCGGGGCTCCGGCTCGACGGCACGGTGCTCGCCTTCGCGGTCGCGGTCGCCGTGGCGAGCGCGGTCGTCTTCGGCCTGGCGCCGGCCTGGCGCGCGGCGCGGACCGAGGCGGCGGAGGTGCTGCGGGGTACCGGCCGCGCGGGCACCGGCGACGCGCGGTCGGGCTGGCTGCGCAGCGCGCTCGTGACCTCCCAGGTCGCCCTGGCGTTCGTGCTCCTGGCCGGCGCCGGCATCCTGCTGGCGAGCTTCCGCGCCGTGGCCTCGATGCCCCTGGGGTTCCGGAGCGAGGGGACGCTCACCTTCCAGCTCCACCTGCCCGAAGCGCGCTACGATTCGCTCGCGCGGGCGCGCTTCTGGGAGGAGTTCGACCGCCGCGTCGGGGCGATCCCCGGCGTGACGGCTGCCGGCGGCGTGTCGTGGCTGCCGGCGACCGGCGCGTACCACACCTGGGGCGTCGAGGCCCGGACCGGGCCCCTGGCGGGCACGCGGCAGGCGTGGGCGCAGGCGGACAACCGCATCGTCACGCCCGACTACTTCCGCGCGGCTGGCATCGGGGTGCTCGAGGGCCGCCCGTTCGACGCAAGCGACGTGATGGAGGTGCCGGACCGCGTCGTCATCAGCGAGGCGCTGGCGAAGCGGCTCTTTCCCGGCGCCGATCCGCTGGGCCAGCAGGTCTACACCGGTGGGCGGACCGGTACGGTGGTCGGCGTGGTGTCCGACGTCGCGGTGGACGTCGAGGGGGACCTCGTGCCGTACGTCTACCACGCCCACGCGCAGTGGGCGGGCGACCGCAACTGGCCGCTGTTCGACGTGGTCTCGACCGCCGGCGACCCGGAAGCGCTGGTGCCGGCGGTTCGCGCCGTCCTCGCCGGGATGGATCCGCTGCTCGTGATGGACCACCCGGCGCCCCTGGCCGCCGTCGTCGGCCGCGGCACCGCGCAGCGCAGGTTCACGCTGGTGCTGCTGGTCACGTTCGCCGCCACGGCGCTGATCCTCGCCGTGCTCGGGATCGTGGGCGTGCTGTCCTACGTGGTGCGGCTGCGCTCGCAGGAGTTCGGCATCCGGATGGCGCTGGGGGCGAGCCCGGCCGAGGTGCTGGGCGCGGTGCTGCGGCACGGCGCGGTGGTCATCGGGTCGGGGATCGCCGTCGGGCTGCTCGGGGCGGTGGCGCTGTCCCGCGTGATCGCCTCGATGGTCTTCCACGTGAGCCCGCTGGACCCGCGCGCCCTCGTGGGCGCCACGGTGCTGATCGGCGTGGCCGGCGGCCTGGCCGCCCTCCTGCCCGCGGGCCGCGCGGCGCGCGTGGACCCGCGCAGCGTGCTCGAGTAGCCGGCGCCGGATGCCGGGCACGCTGCTGAGCGAGCTGCGCTACCGGCTGCGGGCCGTCTTCCGCCGCGGCCCGCTGGAGCGCGACCTCGACGACGAGCTGCGCTTCCACCTCGAGCGGGAGGCGGAGAAGCTCCGGCGGGAGGGCGTGGGCGAGGCGGAAGCGATGCGCCGCGCCCGCCTCGCGCTGGGCGGCGTCGAGGCGACCAAGGAGGCGGACCGGGACGCGCGCGGCGTCGCGGCCTTCGACGCGCTGGCGCGCGACGCGCGCTACGCCCTGCGCGCCGTGCGCCGCAACCCCGGCTTCGCCCTCGTCGCGGTCCTGACCCTGGCGCTCGGCATCGGCGCCAACACCGCGATCTTCAGCGTGGTGGACGCGGTGCTGCTGCGCCCGCTCCCGTACCGCGACGCCGACCGCCTGGTCACCGTCACGTCGAGCGTCGGCGGCATGCCCGGGCGCGGGGCGGGCATGGCCCTGTCGTATCCGGACTACCGGGACATCGGCAAGCTGACCGGCGCCGTCTCCGGCGTCGCCGCCTACTCCAGCGACCGCTACAACCTCACGAACACCGATCAGCCCCGCGAGCTTCAGGTGACGCGGACCACCGGAGACCTGTTCCCGGTGCTCGGCGTCTCGCCCGTCATCGGGCGCAGCTTCACCGCGACCGAGACGAACGCTCCGGTCGCGGTCATCTCCCACAACCTGTGGATCACGAGCTTCGGCGGCGGCCGGAGCGCCCTGGGGCGCCTGATCTCGCTCGACGACACCAGCTACACGATCGTCGGCGTCATGCCGGCGGGCTTCGCGTTCCCGGACCCGAACACCGACGTGTGGATCCCGATCCGCTTCGCCATGGCCGATCCCGCGATGGCGCAGATGCGGACGTTCCGCGCCTTCTCGACGGTCGCGCGCCTGGCGCCGGACGTCTCGCTCGCCGCGCTGCGCCGGGACCTGGATCTCCTGGGCGACCGCATCACGGCGTCGGGCGAGGCGACCTCGAAGTCCGGGAGCGGCGAGAGCTTCACGGCGAACCTGCTGCGCGACCGGGTCGTGGGTGACGCGCGGCGGCCGTTGATGATCCTGTTCGGCGCCGTGACCCTCGTGCTGCTCATCGCCTGCGTCAACGCCGCGAACCTGCTGGTCGCGCGCGCCACCGCTCGCGAGAAGGAGTTCGCGGTGCGCCGCGCGATCGGCGCCGGGCGCGGGGCGATCGTGCGCCAGCTCCTGGTCGAGAGCGTGCTGCTCGCGCTGGGCGGGGCCCTGGTGGGCCTCGGGCTCGCGGCGGTGGGCCTTCACCTGCTCCGCGCCCAGCTGCCGCACGGCTACGCGGCCGGCCTCGACGGCACGGTCCTCGGCTTCACCATCCTGCTGGCGCTGGCCACGGGGCTCGGCTTCGGCGTCGTTCCGGCGCTCCGCGCGTCGGCGCCGGCTCTCGAGCAGTCACTGCGGGAGAGCGCGGGCGGCACCGTCGGCCGGCCGCGCCGCCGGGCGCGCGACGTGCTGGTGGTGAGCGAGGTGGCGCTGGCGCTGGTGCTGCTGGTCGGCTCGGCGCTCCTCGTTCGCAGCTTCATCGGCCTGAGCGCCGTGAATCCGGGATTCGACCCCCGGGGGCTCCTCGCGGCGCGCATCCGCCTCACGCCGGCGCGGTACGCGACCACGAGCCAGAAGCGCGCCTTCTTCGACCACGTCGTGCGGCGCCTCCGCACGCTGCCGGGCGTGAGCGCGGTTACCGTGGCCGACGGGCCACCGCTGTCCGGAACGGTGAGCCAGGTGGGCATGGACCCCCAGGCCATCAGGCCCGACGAGCCGAACCAGTTCCTGGCGGTGGACCTGACCGCGGTGGGGCCCGACTACTTCTCCACGATGCGGATTCCGGTCCTCGAGGGCCGCGCGATCACCGCCGACGACCGCGACAGCTCCAAACCCGTGGTGGTGGTGAGCCAGGCCCTGGCGCGCGAGCTGTGGCCGCGGCGGGATCCGGTCGGCCAGGGCGGGATGGGCCGGCGGGGCGACGCCACGGTCGTCGGCGTCGTGGGCGACGTGCGCAGCCAGTCGGTCGAGCGCGCGGGAGGGCCCGCCATCTACGCTCCCCTCACGCAGTCGCGGAGCAGGAGCTACGACGAGATGTGGGTCCTGGTGCGCTCCGCCCATCCCCTGCGGGTCGTGCCGGAGCTGCGCCTGGCGGTGAGCGCGGAGGACTCGACTCAGCCGATCGCGAGCATCTCCACCTACGACGCCATCGTCCAGCAGCGCTACGCGAGCCTCGCGCTGATCGCGGCGCTCATCACCCTGTTCGCGGGCCTCGCGCTGGTGCTCGCGGTCATCGGCATCGCGGGCGTGACCGCGTACGCCGTCTCGCAGCGCACCCGGGAGCTGGGGATCCGCATCGCGATGGGCGCCCGCGGCGGCGACGTAATCAGGCTGCTGCTGGGCGAGACCGTGGTCCTGGTCGGCATCGGCCTGGTCGTCGGACTCGGCGCGGCGTTCGGCGTGACGCGCACCCTGCGCTCGCTGCTCTTCGGGGTGACGAGCACCGATCTGGTGACGTTCGCCGGGGCCGCCGTCGCGCTCGGCCTGGTCGCCCTGGCGGCCACCTAC
>JAJYLI010000119.1 GCA_021787855.1 bacterium
CTCGGGGGTCTCCTCGGCGGCGGGAGGGACGCCGGGGCGGGAGGGCGCGAGGGGCGGGGAGGACTCGGCCTCCCCGCGCAGCGCGCAGCGCGCGCACTTCACATCCGCGACCTGGTCGGTGGCCGAGACGCGGCCCAGGTCCAGCCCGCGGTCGGTCTCGACGATGACCGGCTCCTCGGGCGCGAGCGGCTCCGGCTCGTGCCAGCGGTAGTACGCCTTGCGATGGCCCTTGAAGCGGACTTCGACCAGCTGCGCCGGCACGCCTAGGCCTCCTCGAACTTCCCCATGCGCAGGTACTTCTCCGCGCGCCGGGCCAGCAGCTCTTCGGGAGGAAGGCCGGCCAGCTCGGCCAGGTGGCGCTCCAGCGCGGCGCCGACGGCCTCGATGGCCGCCGCCGGCTCGGCGTGCGCCCCGCCGGGCGGCTCCGGCACGATTTCGTCCACCAGTCCCAGCGCGAGCAGGTCGGGCGCGGTGAGCTTCAGGGCCTCGGCCGCGCGCTCCTTCTGCCCCGAGTCGCGCCACAGGATGGCGGCGCAGCCCTCCGGGGTGATCACCGAATAGGTGGCGTTCTCGAGGATCAGCACGCGGTCGCCGACCCCCAGGGCCAGCGCCCCGCCCGAGCCGCCCTCGCCGATGACCACCGCCACCAGCGGCGTCTTGAGCGCGGCCATCGTCTCGATGTTGCGCGCGATCGCTTCCGCCTGGCCGCGCTCCTCCGCGCCCAGGCCCGGATGCGCCCCCGGCGTGTCAATCAGCGTGATGACCGGCAACCGGAATCGCTCGGCGAGCTGCATCAGGCGCAGCGCCTTGCGGTAGCCCTCGGGGTGCGCCATGCCGAAGTTGCGCTTCAGGTTCTCCTTGATGTCCCGGCCGCGCTGCTGGCCGATCACCACCACGCTCCGGCTTCCCAGCCGCCCCAGGCCGCCGACGATGGCGGGATCGTCGCGGTACAGGCGGTCGCCGTGCAGCTCCACGAAGTCGGTGATCAGGGCGTTGATGTAGTCGAGCGCGAAGGGCCGGCGCGGATCCCGGGCGACGAGCACCCGCTGGTAGGGCGTGAGGTTGCGGAAGATCTCCTCCCGCAGCTCGGCCAGCTTGGCTTCCAGCGGCGCGATCTCCCGCGCCACGTCCAGGGACCGCTCGCTGGCCAGACGCTTGAGGTCGGCGATCTGGCGCTCCAGCTCCGCGATCGGCTTCTCGAAATCCAGGGCAGCAGTCGCCATCCGGCTATCCCGCCTTCACGAGGGTGACCGCGTCACGCCCGAGCACGTCCCTGAGCGCGTCCAGCAGCGCGTCGTCCAGCGACACCGTCAGCGCGCGCGAGCGGAACCGCGCCTGCTCGCGGGCGTCCCGGTCGTTCCAGTCCACGAACACCGGAGCCGGCCCGGGGTGCGCGGCGCACAGCGCCGCGACGGCCCGCGCCGCCTCCCCCGCCCGCGGCCCCGGCGCGCCGCCGCTCCCCGCGCCGGCCGCCTCGCCCCCACCCCAGCGCAGCGCCAGGGCGACGCGCCCGGAGGCCCTGAGGTCGGCCAGCGGCACCGCGTCCTCCACGATGAAGGGGGCGTCCTCTTCGCCGCGGTCCCGCGCGGTGTAGCCGCCCAGGAGCAGGTACGCGCCGTCGGCCGCCACCACCCGGGCCAGCTTGCCCCACGCCTCCGGGAAAACCAGGCAGGTGGCGGTGCCGTGGAAGTCCTCGGCCACGAGCCGGGCCCACTCCGCGCCCGAGCGGCGCGCGATCTGGCGCTTCACGGCCGTCACCACCGCCGCCACCGCGAGCTTCTCGTCGGTCCACTCGCCCAGCTCGGCCGTGGTCCGCGTGCCGAACAGGGCCACCTCGGTGGCGAAGCGGTTGAGCGGGTGTCCCGACACAAAGAATCCCACCGCCTCCTTCTCCCGCGCAAGCCGCTCGGCCTCGGACCACTCCGCTACCGCCGGCAGGGGCGGCGCGGCGGGCGCCGCGCAGGCCAGGGTGGCCGCCCCGCCCCCCGCGCCCGCGTCTCCCGGCGCGGCCAGGGCGAACAGGGTCCCCTGCCCGGAGGCCAGCTCCGCCTGCGCGAGGCTCGCCTCCGCCAGCACGGTGTCCACCGCCGCGAACTGCTGGGCGCGGTGGCCGCCCAGGCCGTCGGTCGCGCCCGCGGCGATCAGCGCCTCCAGGACACGCTTGTTGCACACCCGGTGGTCCACGCGCGCGGCGAGGTCGCGCAGCGACGTGAACGGGCCGTCGGCCGCGCGCGCGGCCAGCACGGCGTCCACCGCCGTCCGGCCGACGTTCTTGATGGCGCCCAGCCCGAAGCGGATCCGCCGGTCCGCCACGGCGGTGAAGTGCCAGCCCGACTCGTTCACGTCGGGCGGCAGCACCTCGATGCCCAGCTCCCGGCACTCGGCGATGTACGGCACCACCTTGTCGGTGTCGCCGATGGCCGAGGAGAGCAGCGCCGCCATGAATTCGGCGGGGTAGTGCGCCTTCAGCCACGCGGTCTGGTAGGAGACCACCGAGTAGGCCACCGCGTGCGACTTGTTGAAGCCGTAGCGGCCGAAGGTCTGGATCTGCGACGCCAGCTCCTCGATCACCTTGCGCTTGAAGCCGCGCTCGACGCAGCGGGCGACGAACCGCCCCAGCTCCTCGTCAATCAGCTCCTGCTTCTTCTTCCCCACCGCCTTGCGGAGCACGTCGGCCTCGGCCAGCGAGTAGCCGGCCAGCAGGCTGGCGATCCGCATCACCTGCTCCTGATAGACGATGACGCCGTAGGTGGGTTCGAGGAGCTCCCGGAGCTCCGGCAGCGCGTAGCGGACCGGCTCCTCGCCCCGCTTGCGGCGGATGTACACCAGGTGCATGCCGCTGTCGAGCGTGCCCGGGCGGATCAGCGCGTTGGTGGCGACCAGGTCGTCGAACCGGTCGCAGTGCATGCGCTGCAGCAGGTCGGTGGCCAGGCTGGACTCGAACTGGAACACCCCGGCCGTGCGCCCCGCCCGCAGCATGGCGTACACCGGCGGGTCCTCGAGGTCGAGCGCGTCCAGGTCCACGTCCACCCCGTGGCGCTCGCGGATGGTGCGGACCGCGCGGTGCAGGATCGTGAGGGTGGTGAGCCCGAGGAAGTCCATCTTCAGCATGCCCAGCTTCTCGAGCCCCACCATGTCGTACTGCGTGATGATCGCGTCGTCGCCGCCCGCCGCCCCGGCGCCGTTGCCCTTCCCCGGCATGGTGCACACCGGCACGTAGTCGGTGAGCGGGCCCGGCGCGATGACGACCCCGGCCGCGTGCACCGAGATGTGCCGCGACAGGCCCTCGATGCTGCTCCCGAACTCCACCAGCCGCTGCAGGGTCGGGTTCTGGGCCACCATCTCCTTGAGCTCGGGCACCTTCTCGGCCGCCTCGCGCAACGTGAGCGCGTAGGCGGGGCCGCTGGGGATCAGCTTGGTCAGCCGGTCCGCGTCGCCGGGCGGCAGGCCGAGGACGCGGGCCACGTCCTTCACCGCGGCGCGCGCCTTCATGGTGCCGAAGGTGACGATCTGCCCCACCGACGCGCGGCCGTACCGCTGCCGCACGTACTCGATCACCTCGCCGCGGCGCTCCTCGCACAGGTCCACGTCAATGTCCGGCGGCGAGATGCGCTCCGGGTTGAGGAACCGCTCGAACAGCAGGTCGAACTTGAGCGGGTCCACGTTGGTGATGCCCAGGGCGTAGGAGACCAGCGAGCCCGCGGCGGAGCCGCGGCCCGGCCCCACCGGGATGCCCTGCGACCGCGCCCAGCCGATGAAGTCGGCCACGATCAGGAAGTAGCCGGCGTAGCCCACCTTGGTGATGACGCCCAGCTCGTAGTCGAGCCGCTGGCGCACCACCGGCGGCAGCTCCGCGCCGTAGCGCCGCCGCGCCCCCTCCTCCGCCAGCGCCACCACCAGCTCGTTGTCGCTGGCGTACTGCGGGGGCCGCGGGAACTCCGGGATGAAGAACCGCTTCTCGAAGTCGAACTCGCACGCCTCCGCGATCCGCTGCGTGTTGGCGAACAGGTCGTCGCGCGCCGGGAAGGCGCGCCGCATCTCCTCCTCGCTCTTGACGTAGCTCTCGGTGCCCTGGAAGCGGAACCGCGTCGGGTCGGCGAGGTCCTTGCCCGAACGGATGGCCAGCAGGACGTCGTGGGCGGCGGCGTCCTCGCGCGTCAGGTAGTGCGCGTCGTTGGTCGCGACCACGCCGAGCCCCAGCTGGTCCGCCAGCCGGAACACGCCTTCCTGCACCAGCGGCTCCTCGGCCAGCCCGTGGTTCTGCACCTCGAGCCAGTAGTGGCCGGCGCCGAACGTGCGGGCGTGCCACTCCGCCGCTTCCTTCGCGCGGTCGTAGGCGCCCTGGCGGAGCCACAGGGCCACCTCGCCCGACATGCAGGCCGACAGGCAGGTCAGGCCCTCCGCGTAGCGCGCCAGGGTCTCGCGATCCACCCGGGGCCGCCGGTAGTAGCCCTCCACGTACCCGATGGAGGACAGCCGGACCAGGTTGCGGTACCCGGCGCGGTCGCGCACCAGCAGGACCAGGTGGGCGTAGTTGGCGGGGGCGTCCGCGGGCTTCTCCCGGGCCTGGCGCGGGCCGAAGGCGACGTAGGCCTCCATCCCGATGATGGGCCGGACGCCGGCGGCCTTCGCCTCCTCGTGGAACTGCCACGCCCCGAACATGTTGCCGTGATCGGTGATCGCGAGGCTGTCCATGCCCAGCCCCTTGACGTGCGCGATCAGGTCGCCGATCCGGTTGGCGCCGTCGAGGAGCGAGTACTCGGAGTGGGTGTGGAGGTGCGCGAAGGCCATCGAAGGCGCAAGGTACCCCTGGGGCCGGGAGGCTGTCAAAGACGGCGCATGCGTCCTTGACAGCCGGCGGACCGGCCACGAAGGTACGCCGGTCGCGAGGGGAGCTCCGGGTGAGCCAGCGGGACGGTGGTCGGCGCGAACGGAAGGCGCGGACGGCGGCGTGGGGGGCGGCTGTGGCGCTGCTGGCCGCGGCCCTGCCCGCCGCGCCGCTCCGGGCGCAGGCGCGCCCGGCCGGCGTCGAGCTCCGCTGGCTGAGCGGGCTCGGGATCGCGGGCGCGGCGCGCCTCCTGGCCGACACCGTCGCCGCGCGGATGCTGGCGGTCACCCGGGATCCCGACGGCGTCGCCGTGGCCAACGTGGTCGTGCGGCTGCGCGCGGCGGGCCCCGCGGGCCTCGCGCGCCACGGGGCACGGGTGGACTCGCGCGTCGGCACGCTGGTCAACGCCCGGGTGCCGCTGGATTCCCTCGCGGCCGTGGCCGCCGACCCGGCCATCGCGGCGGTGTATCCCGCGCAGCGCTGGGCCCCGTACAACGACCTGGGCACCGCGGCGATCGGCGTCGCGTCGCTGCGCCAGGCGACGGGGCCCGACACCTTCACCGGCGACATCGG
Organism: bacterium; assembly: GCA_021787855.1. Taxonomy (GTDB): domain Bacteria; phylum Gemmatimonadota; class Gemmatimonadetes; order Gemmatimonadales; family JACORV01; genus Fen-1245. The sequence goes on from JAJYLI010000119.1 coordinate 5,402, forward strand.
GCGCGGCGTCATCATCGGGCTGGTGGACACGGGCGTGGACTACGGCCACCCCGACTTCCGGCTCGACGCCGCGGACCAGTCCCGGATCCTCTATCTCTGGGACCAGACCCTCTCGGGCGGGCCCGCGCCCGGCCTCGTGGACACCACCACGTTCGGCTACGGGACCGAGTGCCGGCAGGCCGCGCTGTCGGCCGGCACCTGCCCGGAGACCGACGACGTGGGGCACGGGACCCACGTCCTGGGCACCGCCGCGGGGGACGGCAGCGCGACGGGCGGGGTCGAAGCGCCGGGCAAGTACGCGGGCGTGGCGCCCGGCGCCGAGCTGATCGTGGTCAAGACCACCTTCCTCTCCACCGCCGTGGTGGACGGGGTCAATTACATCTTCAGCCGCGCCGCCCAGCTCGGCCTTCCGGCCGTGGTGAACCTCAGCCTCGGCTCGGAGTGGGGCCCGCACGACGGCACCCTGCCCGAGGAGGAGGAGCTCGACTCGCTCGAGGGCCCCGGCCGCATCGTGGTCGCGGCCGTGGGGAACGCGGGCGCCAACGGCAACACCGTGGTGCCGCCCGCGACGCCGCCCGACCACTGGCACGCCGAGGCGGCGGTGCCCCTGCCGGGCCAGCAGGTGGATTTCCAGATCGCGGTGCCGTCGTACCAGCCGCTGGCCGGCAGCGACAACGACTTCATCGTCCCGCAGCTGTGGTACGATCACGCGGACACGGTGACGGTGACCGTCATCCGGCCCGACGGCTCCACGGTGAGCGTCGGCACGACGGGCGACACCGCGGTGGCGCAGGACGCGGCGGACGGCGGGGTGATCGGCCAGAACGCGTCCGGCTCCGCCATCGCCCTCACCCGGGACAACCTCGGCCTGTTCGTCCTCGGCGACTTCAACGGCGGCCAGCCGCCGGCGCCGGGCACCTGGACCATCCGGGTGACGGGCGTGGCGTCGCGCAGCGGCAGGCCGATGCACCTGTGGATCTCGGAGGGCACCCTGGGCGCCGGCGCCAGCCTGGCGGGCGTGACCCTGCTGACCGACGCCACCAACGGCTACCTGGTGGGGACGCCGGCCACGGCCACGCGGGTGCTGGCGGCGGCGGCGTTCACCACGCGGCTCCAGTGGACCGACGTGGCGGGGCAGACGGAGGGCTACAGCGTGCCGGTGCGGCTGGGCGATCTGGCGTCGTTCTCCAGTCCCGGCCCGCGGCGCGACGGCGTCCTGAAGCCGGACCTCGCGGCGCCGGGGCAGGGGATCGCGTCGTCGCTGTCGTCCGCGGCCACGGTGCCGCAGGGGCGGATCCTGCCCGACGGGCGGCACTGGATCCTCGAGGGGACCTCGATGGCGGCGCCGTTCGTCACCGGGGCGGTGGCCCTGCTGCTGGAGCACGATCCGCGGCTCACGCCCGAGCAGGCGCGGACGCTGCTCACCGGCACGGCGCGCGCCGACAGCTTCACCGTGCGCGCGTTCGACGGCAGCGCGCCCATGACGCCCAACGCGTCGTGGGGGTACGGCAAGCTGTTCGTGCCGGGCGCGCTGAGCGCGCTCACCAGCTCGGCGGCGGGCCAGAGCGGGCAGATCAACTTCTCGGAGAACCCGGTCCGCGGCCCGTCGGTGATCATGCACTATCCGGGCGCGGCCACGCGGGTCGCGATCTTCGATTTCGCGGGGAACCTGGTGCGGTCGTTCCCCGCGCCGCCGGTGGGGCGGCTGCAGTGGGACCTCTCCAACGGCGACGGCCGGCCGGTGGTGAACGGCGTGTACGTGGTCGTGGTGAACCTGGGCGCGTCCACGCTGCGCCGCCGGCTGTTCGTCGCCCGCCGGGCGGGTCCGTGAGCCGCGGCGCGCGGCCGGGCCGTCTGGCCGTGGCGCTGCTCGCGCTGGCCGGCGCGGCGCCGCCGCTCGCGGCCCAGAGCGGCGGCACCACGGCGGGCGAGGTGCTGCTGCTGCCGGCGACGGCCCGCGAGCTGGCGCTGGGCGGCGCGTACGCGGCCATCGTGGGAGACGAGGGGAGCGTGTTCGTGAACCCGGCCGGGCTGGCGGCGATCCGCCACGCCGCGGTCGGCATGTCCTACCAGCCGTACCTGTTCGGCGCCTACCTGGCCAGCGGCGCCGCGGCGGTGCGCGTGGGCCGGTTCGACATCGGCGTCGGCCTGCACACGCTCGACTACGGCCAGGACACCGTGTACCGGCCCGACCCGGCCACCGGGGGCGAGACCGGCATCGCCGACCCCGCCGGCGCGATGGTGGGCGCGTACAGCGCCGAAGCGGTGACCTCGCTGGCGTACCGGTTCGGGATGTTCTCCCTCGGCACGAGCGCGAAGTACGTGAGGGACCACATGTCCATCCCGGACACCGCGCTGTACGACGCGTCGGGCCCGGCGTTCGACGTGGGCGGCGCGCTGGCGTTCTTCGACATCGCCGCCCTGGGCGTGGTGGTGCAGAACCTCGGCCCGGACCTCAGGACGAACACCGGCACCCCGGCGCCCCTCCCGCGCACCGTGCGCGCCGGCTTCTCGCTGAACATCGTGGATCCCGAGGAGACGAGCCGGCTGATGGTGACCGGGGACTTCGTCGCCCCGCGCGGCCGCGGCAGCTACTGGGCGTTCGGCGTGGAGGGCGGGGTGGTCGCGGGCGGGGTAGGCCTGCTGGGCCGGCTGGGCTTCGCCAGCGGCCGCGCGCCGGGCGACGAGCGCTCGCTGGTCGTCGGCGGCGGCCTGGTGTTCCACAACCTCCGGCTGGACTACGGGTACCAGGGATTCGGCTCGATGGGAACAGGGACCTCCTCCTTCGGCATCCGGTGGGTGCCGTAGCGCTCCTGGGCCATACGCTGCGGGGCCTGGTGCTCAAGGCGCTGGCGATCCTGATCGTCAGCGGCGGCGTCGCCTGGCTGGTGAGCGGGAACGTGCGCTACGTGCTGCGCGCCGCGGTGGCGGAAGCCGGCATCCTGGCGCGGGCGCGCCCGATCTCGATCGTGATCGCGGACCCGAAGACCGACGCGGCGACGCGGGCCAAGCTGACGCTGGTGCTGGCGGCGCGCGACTTCGCCGCGGACTCGCTCCACCTCGCCGCCAGGAAGACCTATACCACCTACTCGCGGGTGGCGCACGACACGCTGGTCTTCGTGCTCAGCGCCAGCCGGGCGGACCGGCTGGAGGCGCACACCTGGTCGTTTCCGGTGGTGGGGCGGGTGCCCTACAAGGGCTTCTTCAGCCTGGCGCACGCGCGGGCGGAGCAGGGCAAGCTGGAGCGCGAGGGGCTCGACACCTATCTGCGCGTGTCGGACGCCTTCTCGACCCTGGGCTGGTTCAACGATCCGCTGCTCTCGACCATCGTGGGCGAGGACTCGGTGGACCTGGTGGCCACCGTGATCCACGAGATCACCCACAACACGATCTGGGTGCCGGGCCACGTGCCGTTCAACGAGTCGCTGGCCGACTTCGTGGGCTACCACGGGGCCCAGGACTTCTTCCGGGAGCGCGGCGACACGCTGGCCGCGCGGTTCGCGGCGGCGCGCTGGTCCGACGAGCTGGTGCTGGGGCGGTTCTACGACACGCTGACGGCGCGGCTGGAGCGGCTGTACGCGAGCGGGGCGCCGGACAGCACGCTGCTCCGGGAGCGGCAGGCGATCTTCCAGGCCGCGCGGGACGACCTGGCGGGAGCGACGGGCCATGAGCTGTTGACGATTGATGGCGCCGCCATGGCGCGCCGGCCGCTCAACAACGCGGTGGTGATCGCGGCGCGGATCTACCGGACGCACCTCACGGTGCTGGAGCGGGTGCTGGCGGCGCACCAGGGCCGCCTGGTGCCCACCATCGCGGCGATCAAGCAGGCCGAGGAGGCGCGGGGCTCCCGCGATCCCTGGGCGGTGCTGGCGCAGCAAGCCGGGGAGCCGGCGGGCAGCGCCTCAGGCGGGAGCGGCCGGCCGGCGGGCCCGCCATAGGGCGAGGGGGCTCTCCGCCAGCGCGAGGATCTCCCCGGCGGGCGGAGGCGGGAAGTCCGCCGGCAGCAGCTCGAGGGTCCGCGGCAGGAGGAGGCGCGCGGCGTCCGGGTCGTGCGGCCCGCGCCGGGTCCCGACCACGTCCGCCGGGTCCGCCACGCCCGGCCGCTGGATCAGCGCGAAGCTGTAGCCACCCTTCCAGCGGCGCAGCCGAGCCATCTGCCGGCACCAGTCCCGGGCATCGTGGTTGGCGACGGTCACCACCAGCGGCTGATCCGCGGGGTCGAGGGCGGCGAGGGGGAGCGCCGGGATCCGCAG
>JAJYLI010000120.1 GCA_021787855.1 bacterium
CGCGGCGCCCGCGCGATCCGGCTCCGGCCCCGCCGCCGCCGCGCCCGCGGACTCGCTGCCCTTCGCGGCCCAGGTCTCCGCCTGGACCGAGCTGGCGCAGGCCGCCGCCGCGGGCCGCGCGCTCGAGGCGCGGGGCTTCACCGCGATGGTGGCGCCGGTGCGGATCGCGGCCCGCCGCTGGTACCGCGTCTATGCGGGTCCGGTCGCCTCCCGCGCCGCGGCCGACTCGCTGCTCCGCGCGCTGCGCGCGCGCGGCTTCGACCGCGGCGAGCGGCTCGTCGCCTCGCGCGTGCCGCTGTCCTTCGTGCTGGACGGCGCCTGGAGCCCCGCGACCGCGCGCCTCGAGCGGGAGCGGCTGCTCCGCCGCGGCATCGCGACGTTCGCGCTGGCGCAGCCGGACGGATCGCTGCGCCTGCTGGCCGGCGCCTACGCCGCTCCGGCGCAGGCCGCCGAGCTGCAGCATCTGCTCACCTCCACCGGGATCGCGGCCCGACTGGCGCCGCGCGTGGGACGCCATCCATGAAGCTGAGCCGCCTCGAGCTTGCCGGATTCAAATCGTTCGCCGACACGGTGGAGCTGCTGCCGGACCCGGGTGTGACCGCGGTCATCGGCCCCAACGGCTGCGGCAAGTCCAACATCTCCGACGCGGTGCGCTGGGTCCTGGGCGAGCACAACCCGCGGGTGCTGCGGGGCGCGCGGATGGAGGAGGTCATCTTCCAGGGGTCGTCCGGCCGGCGGCCGCAGAACATCGCCGAGGTGTCGCTGCACTTCGACAACAGCGACCACACCCTCGCCCTGGACTTCGGCGAGGTGGTGCTGGGGCGGCGGGTGTCCCGGTCCGGCGAATCGGAGTACTTCATCAACCAGGCGCCGGTGACGCGCCGCGAGCTGCTGGCCAAGCTGGCCGGCACGGGCCTGGGGACGAACCAGGCGGTGGTCATCGAATCGAGGATGGTGGACGCCCTGCTGTCGGACCGCCCCGACGACCGCCGGGCCCTGTTCGAGGAGGCGGCCGGCCTGGGGCTGTTTCGCGAGCGGCGGCGGAGCACCGAGCGGCGCCTGGAGGAGACGACGGCCGACCTGGCGCAGCTCGAGCAGGTCGTCGCCGAGGTGGAGACGCGGGTGCGGAGCCTGGCGCGGCAGCGGCGGCGCACCGAGCGTCACGAGGAGCTGCTGGCGCGGCGCTACCAGCTGGTCGCGGCGCTCGCGCGGCTGGAGGTGGCCGCGGGGGACGACGCGCGGCGCCTGGTGGACGAGCGCCGCGCCGCGCTGGCCGTGGAGCTGCCGGCGGCGCGCACCGGGGAAGGCGAGCGCGAGCGGGCGCGGCAGGCCGACCTCGAGACCCGGGCCGGCGCCGAGGCGCGCCGCGCCGAGGTGGAGCGGCGGGTCGGCGAGGTTCGGCTCGCGGTGAGCGGGCTGGAGGGCGACCTGGCGCTGGCGTCCGAACGCAGCGCCAACGCGACGGCGCGGCGCGAGCGGGCGCATGCCGAGCGGGCGGACGCCCAGATGGCCACCGTGCGGGTCACCCGCGAGCGCGAGGCGGCGGCCACCGAGCGCGAGGCGGCGGAGCGCGACCGGGCGGCCGTGCAGGCGGAGCTCGACACCTGGCTGGGGACGGAGGAGAGCACCCGGACACGGCTGGCGGAGCAGCGCGCGCAGCTGCGCAGCCTGGAGGAGGAGCTGCAGCGCCAGGCGGAGGCGGTGCGGCGCCTCGACGGCGAGCGCCAGGCGCTGGACCGGGAGATGGCGGACCTGAGGCCGGAGCTGGCGGCGGCCCAGGCGCGGCACGGCGGCCTGACGCGCGAGGGCGCGGCGGGCACCGAGGAGGCGGTGGCCGCCCAGGCGCGGCACGGCCAGCTCGCGGAGCGCCTGGTGTCGCTCGGCCTCGAGGCCGACCGCGCGCGGCACGCGCTGGCCGAAGCGCGGGAGCACGAGGCGCGGCAGCGCGCCGAGCGCCGGGCCACGTCGGAAGCGCTGGCGCAGGCGTCGGCGCGCCGGGACGCCCTGGAGCAGCTGGAGCGCGACCGCGTGGGCCTGGCCCCGGCCGCCGCCGCCCTGCTCGTCGCCCGCGAGCGCTTCGGGACCGCCGTGCTGGGGCCGCTGGCCGACTTCGTGCGCGTGGGGCGCGACGACGCCGCGCTGGCCGAGCACGTCCTGGGCGAATGGATGCACGCGGTGGTCGTGACGGACCTGGCCGCCTGCGACGCCATCCACGCCTGGCACCGCACCACGGCCCCGGGCCCGCTGCTGCTGCTGCCCATGGACCCGGGCCCGGCGGGTGACCTCGCGGCGGAGGCGGGCCGAGCGCCGGACGGCGCGGGCGAGCTGGCCGCCCGCATCGCCGACGGCGGCCCCGCCGCGCGCTGGGTCCAGGCGCTGCTGGCCGGCGCGCGGCCGTTCGCCCCCGCCGGCGACGCGGTGGTGCGCGCCAACGGCGCCGTGTATCTCCCCGGCCCGGCGGGAGCCGGCGGGCCGCTGCGCCGGCGGGCCGAGCTGGAGGCCGTGCGCGATGACACGCGCCGCCTGGCCGAGGCGCTGGCGGTCCAGGACCGCGCGCTCGGCGACACGGGGCGGCAGCTCGAGCGCGCCCAGGCGGCGGTGGCGGAGGCCGAGGCCGCGCTGGAGCGGGTCCGCGCGGAGGAGCGGCGGGCGGCCGCCGAAGCGGACGACGCGCGCCGGCGCCTCGATCACGTGGAGCGCGACCTCGCGACCGAGCAGGCGCTGGCGCAGCGGCTGAGCGAGCGCCTCGACGCCGGGCAGCGGCGCCTGGTCGAGGTGGACGCCGATCTGACCGCGTCGGAGCTGGAGCGCGCGCGCCTGGAAGGGCTGCGGGAGGCCCAGCGCGCCCGGCTCACCGAGCTGGAGGCCGAGCACGAGGCGGCCCGCGAGCGGCGCGTGCACTGGCAGGTCGAGGAGGCGCAGGTCGGGGCCCGGCTCGCCGCGGCCCAGGACCGGGAGCAGCGGGCCGCCGCCGCCACCCGCGAGTACACGGACCGGGGCGCCGCGCTGGCCGACGAGCTGACCGCGCTCGACGCCGAGCTGGTGGCGCTGGAGCGGCAGCGGGCCACCTGGCAGGAGGACCTGATCGAACGCCGCGCGGCCCTCGCCGAGCTCGAGCGGGCCTCGGTCGGCGCGGCGGAGGCGCTGGCCGCCGCCGAGCTGGCCGCGCGCGGCGCGGAGGAGCGCGTCACCGCGGCGCGCGAGCGGGTGGGCGCGCTCACCGAGGAAGCGCACCGCCTGGAGCTCGCGGCCAGCGAGATGGCCGGCGCGCGCCGCGTTCTGGACGAGCGCCTGTTCGCCGAGTGGGGCAAGCACCTCGACCAGATCCTGGCGGAGCCCGGCGGCGACGTGCCCGGCGACGAGACCGCGCTGCGCACCGCCGCCGAGGAGTCGAAGAGCCAGCTCGAGGCCCTGGGGCCCGTCAACTCGCTGGCGGCGGAGGAGTACGGCGAGGAGAAGCAGCGCCTCGAGCACCTCACCACCCAGCGCGCCGACATCGTCGCCGCCCGGGATTCCCTGCAGCAGAGCGCGCGGGAGCTGGACAGCGTCGCGCGCGAGAAGTTCGCCACGACCTTCGCCGGAGCCCGAACCAACTTCCAGAAGGTGTTCGAGACCCTGTTCGGCAGCGGCAGCAGCTGCGACGTCTTCCTGGTGGACGAGAGCGATCCGCTGGAGTCCGAGATCGAGATCGTCGCCAAGCCCCGCGGCAAGCGCACCGAGCGGATCCACCTGCTCTCCCAGGGCGAGCGCGCCCTGGTGGCGCTGTCCCTGCTGTTCGGCATCTACCTCTCCAAGCCCAGCCCGTTCTGCGTCATGGACGAGGTGGACGCGCCGCTCGACGACGCCAACATCGGGCGGTTCACCCGCCTGCTCGAGGAGTTCAAGGACCGCACCCAGTTCATCGTGATCACGCACAACCCGCGCACCATGGCGGCCGCCAACGCGGTCTACGGCATCACGATGCAGGAGCCCGGCGTCTCCAGCGTGGTCTCGGTGCGGCTGGGCGGCGAGACCCAAGCCGCGTAGCATGCGCGCGGCGCTGACGGCCGTGCTCGCCCTCGGCCTCGCGGCCGGCGCGGCCCGCGCCCAGGCGCCGTGGAACGTCTCCCCGCGCCTGGCCCGCGCCTGGTCCCACCCGGACACGACCGTCCTGGTGTGGGTCATCGGCGAGCCCGGCACCGACCTCGACAGCCTCGCGGCCCTCGTCACACGCAGCGGCGGGACGGTCCGCCACCTCAGCCGGTTCGTCGGCGCCGTCTCCGCGCGCGTCCCCGGCGCCGCGCTTCCCGCCCTCGCGCGCGGGCGCGGCGTGCGCCGCGTCCAGGCGCTCGGCGCGTATTTCCGCCGGCCGCTCCGGCCGCCCCCCGGCGGATGGACCGCCGCGGCGCCCGCCTGCCTCGGGCCGGGCTGCCCGCCGGTTCGCGCCGCGCTCGCCGACACGACGTACGGCCCCACCCCCTGGGTGATGCAGCAGCTCGACATCCCGGCGTTGCACCGCCTCGGCCTCACCGGCGCGGGCGTCAGGATCGCCGTCCTGGACGACAGCTTCGACACGGCGCAGCCGCTGCTGGCCGGCGCGCAGGTGCTCGCGCAGCACGACTTCGTGGGCACCGAGACGCAACCGAACGACGCGTCGCACGGCACCGCGGTCTGGTCGCTGCTGGCCGCCGACAGCGCGGGCCGCCTGGTGGGCGCCGCCCCCGCGGCCAGCTACATCCTCGCGACCACCGAGTACTCGGGCAGCGAGACGCGGGTGGAGGAGGACAACTGGGTGGCGGCGGTGGAGATGGCCGAATCCCTGAGCGTGAACATCATCTCCTCCAGCCTCGGCTACCTCAGCTTCGACAACGGGTTCACCTACACCCCGCAGCAGCTCAACGGCGACGTGGGCGTCACCACCATCGCCGCCGACAGCGCCGCGGCCCGGGGGACCCTGGTGGTCGTCGCCGTCGGCAACGCGGGCCCGTCGCCGGGCTCGCTCGACACGCCGGCCGACGCCAAGGGCATCGTCGCGGTCGGGGCGACCGACTCGCTCGGCGACGTCGCCGCCTTCAGCTCGCGCGGGCCCACCGCCGACGGGCGCATCAAGCCGGAGGTCGTGGCCCCGGGCCTGGGCGTGGCGGTGGCCGCCCTCGGCACCGGCACGGTGCTGGAGGCCGGCACCTCGTTCGCGGCACCCCTGGTGGCCGGCCTGGCGGCCCTGGTGGCGGGCGAGCGGCCCGGACGGCCGGCGGCCGAGCTGCGGCAGGGCCTGCTGGACGCCGCCAGCTTCCGCAACGCGCCCGACAACACCCACGGCTGGGGCATCCCGGACGCCCTCAAGCTGCTGGCCTTCCCCACCGGCTTCGACGCCACGGCGCCGCTGGACTCGCTCACCGCCATCACCCCGACGTTCGCCTGGACGGCGGGACCGGCGCCGGGCGCCGTGCCGCCCGACACCTTCCTGCTCCAGGTCGCGCTCGACAGCACCTTCGCCACGGTGACGCTCGACACCACGGTGACGGATTCGAGCGTGTCCCTGCCGTTCGCGCTGGATCCCGGCACCCGGATCTACTGGCGCGCCATGGCCCGCTCGCCCCTCGGCGTCGCGGAGTGGACCCGGACCATCGGCCCGCTGGTGGGCCCGCCCTGGGCCACGCTGCTGACGCTCAACGCGCCGAGCGGCGAGAGCATCCGCGATTCGCAGCCGCTGTTCGCGTGGCACGCGCCCGCCGTCACGTCGCCGCCCGGGCCGCTGACCTTCGACCTGGTGGTGTTCCCCGCCTCGGAGGGCCCGGGGCAGCCGGCGCTGGCCGTGAGCGGCCTCACCGACACGCTGTACCGTCCGGTGGTGCCGCTGGAGAAGAACCTCCCGTTCCGCTGGCAGATCGTGGCGCGTCTGGGCCCCGGCGACAGCGCGGTCACCACGAGCACCGGCACGTTCCTGGTGCTGGACCAGGCCGCCCCCGCCACCACACTCCTGTTCCAGAACTTCCCGAACCCCTTCCCCAACCCGGCCCTCGGCGTGACGAACACCTGCATCTGGTTCGACATCGCCACGCCGGGCGACGTGCGGCTGGACGTGTACGACGTCCGCGGCCACCTGGTGCGCCGCCTGGTGCCGTCGGCGTCGCTGCCGGCGCAGCTTCCGGTCGGCCGCTACGGGCGCCCCGGGGGCAACGCGCTGGGCACCTGCGACCCGCGGCTCGAGTGGGACGGCCGCGACGACACGGGGGCATACGTGCGGCCGGGAGTGTACCTTTATCGGCTGTCGGCTCCCGGGTATCAGGACACCAAACGCATCGTGTTTCTCGGGGCACCATGACGCTGACGCTGGTGACGGTGGGAACCGGGACGGTGGCGCCGGCCGCGGCGCGTACCGGGCCCGCGCACTGGGTGGAGCGGGGCGACGTCCGCCTGCTGATGGACTGCGGCTCCGGCGCCATCCACCGGCTCGCGCAGTTCGGCCTGGCGTGGGAGCACGTCTCCCACGTGGCGCTCACCCACTTCCATCCGGACCACTTCGGCGAGCTGCCCGCCCTGCTGTTCGCGCTGCGCCACGCGACCCACCGGGTGGAGCCCCTGGTGATCGTGGGCCCGGCCGGGACGGTGCGGCTGGTGAAGAGCCTCGCCGAAGGCTTCGGCGACTGGATGCTGGATCCCGGCTACCCCATCGGGATCCTCGACCTGCAGGCCGGCGAGCCGTTCCCGCTGAGCCCCGAGGTGATGCTCGAGGTGCATCCCACGCCGCACACGCCGGAGAGCGTGGCGCTGGCCGTGACCGCCCCGGAGGGGCGGCTGGTGTACACCGGCGACACCGGCCCGAGCGCCGACCTGGCCACCTGGGCCCGCGGCTGCGACCTGCTGCTCTCGGAGTGCTCGCTCCCCGACGGCCAGGGGGTGGATGGGCACCTGACGCCCCGCACGGCGGGCGAGCTGGCGGCCGCGGCGGACGCCGCGCGCCTGGTGCTGACGCACTTCTATCCGCCCGCCGAGGACGTGGACGTGCGCGCGGCGGCCGCGGCGCGGTACCGCGGCCCCATCACCGCGGCCGCGGACGGCGACCGCTTCGACGTGGCGGGCTGAGGCGCCGGCCCCGTGCTGGTGGTGATGCGGCGGGGCGCGCGCCCCGAGGAGATCCGCGGGGTCGTGGCCGCGATCGAAGCCATGGGCTACCAGGCCCACGCCCTGCCCGGCCGGCAGCGCACCGCGGTCGCGGTGCTGGGCAACGACGGCCGGGTGGACGCAACGCGGCTCGAGGGCCTGCCGGGGGTGCTGGAGGTGCTGCACGTCTCCCAGCCATACCGGCGGGCCTCACGGGAGTGGCAGGAGGGGAACACGGTGATCCGGCTGCCCGGCGGGACCACCATCGGCGGCGAGGAGATCGTCCTGATGGCCGGCCCCTGCGCGGTCGAGAGCGAGGCGCAGCTCCTGGCGGCGGCGCGGGCCGTGCGCGAGGCGGGCGCGGTGGTGCTCCGGGGCGGCGCGTTCAAGCCGCGGACGTCGCCGTACTCCTTCCAGGGGCTGGGCGAGCGCGGGCTCGCGCTGCTGGCCGCCGCCCGGGAGGAGACCGGGCTGGCCGTGGTCACCGAGGTGCTGGACACCGAGTCCGTGGAGCTGGTGGCCGGCGTGGCCGACATCCTCCAGATCGGCGCCCGCAACATGCAGAACTACTCCCTCTTGAAGCGCGTGGGGCGGGCGGACAAGCCGGTGCTGCTCAAGCGGGGCATCGCCGCGACCGTCAGCGAGCTGCTGCTGGCCGCCGAGTACATCCTCGCCGAGGGCAATCCGCAGGTGATCCTGTGCGAGCGCGGCGTGCGCTCGTTCGACGGGGCCCAGCGGTTCGTGCTCGACCTGGCGGCCATCCCGCTGGTGCACGGCCTCTCCCACCTGCCCATCGTGGCGGACCCGAGCCACGGGACCGGCGCGCGCGGCCGGGTGCTGCCCATGGCCCGCGCCGCGGTGGCGGCGGGGGCCGACGGGCTGCTGGTCGAGGTGCACCCCGAGCCCGAGCGCGCGCTCTCCGACGGCGGGCAGAGCCTGGCGCCCGACGAGTTCGCCGAGCTGGTGCGGCAGGTGCGGGGCGTGGCCGAGGTCGTGGGCCGGCGGGTGGCCGAGCCGGCGGAGGTGGGACGATGAGGCGCAGCCGAACGGCGCTCGGCGCCCTGGCGCTGATTTTCGCGGCGGCCGGCCGGCTGCCGGCGCAGCAGCCCGCGGCGGACTCGATCCTGGACCGCGCGGTGGCCGCGCTGTCGCGCGCCCGGACGCTGCGGGCCGACTTCGTCCAGCAGGTGCACGACCCGATGCTGGGCACCGACGAGACCTCGTCGGGGGAGATCCTGCGGCGGAGTCCGGGCGAGTTCGCGATGCGCTGGCGCCGGCCCGCGGGCGACCTGATCATCGTGAACGGCGGGGTGCTGTGGGTCTATCTCCCCTCCACCGCGCCGAAGCAGGCGGTCCGCCAGACGCTGTCCGGCAAGCCCGGCGAGTCGGCCGACTTCGTCTCGGAGTTCCTCGACCACCCGCGCCGGCGCTTCGCCGTGAGCTGGCTGCGCGCCGACAGCGTGGGCGGCCGCGCGGCCGACGTCCTGGCGCTCGTGCCCCGGCAGAACGACGTGCCGTACCGGCGGATGATCGTGTGGGTGGATCGCGAGGACGGCCTGGTGCGGCGCGTGCAGATTGACGACACCGGGGGGGAGCGCCGCACGATCACCCTGGACCACCTCCGGCTCGATGCGCCCATCCCGGCGTCCAGCTTCGTCTTCCGGCCGCCGCGAGGCGTGCGGGTGATAGACGCGACGGAGTAGGCGCCGCTACCGGAACAGCTCCGCCAGCAGCGCCGCTCCCCCCTCGTCCAGCTTCCCTCCCGACCGCCGCGCCAGCGCCAGCGTCGCCCGTCCGACGGCGCGGTAGAGCTCCGCCGTCGCGGGATCCAGCGCGGCCAGGTGACGCCGGATCGTGGCCACGTCGCCGCGGAGTACCGGCCCCGTCAGCGCCGCCGCCGGCCCCGCCGCCGCGTTCTCCACCGTCGTGCGCGCCAGGGGCGCCACGGCGGTCAGGGCGGCGTCGGGCGCCAGGCCGGCCTCCTCCAGCAGCCGCACCGCCGTGGCCAGCATGGTGACCAGGTAGTTGGAGGCGAACACCGCGCCCGCGTGGTAGCGGGGCTTCAACTCCGGAGCCAGCGGCAGGCTGACGCCGCCCAGGCGCCGGACCATCGCGTCCGCCACCGCGACCGCCGCGACGTCGCCCTCCAGCGCGAAGCTGGCGCCCCTCAGCGCGCGCGCCGCGCGCACGGGATCCGGGCCGAAGGTCATCAGGGGATGCATCGAGCCGGTCGCCGCGCCGCGCGCCGCCAGCGGCGCCAGCGCGTCGGCGGTCAGGGCGCCGGAGAGGTGGAGCACCACCAGCCCGGGTCCCGCGCCGCCCGCCGCCAGCTCCCGGGCGCACGTGCCCAGCGCGTCATCACCCACGGCGCACACCACGACGCCGACGCGCGGGAGCCATGGCGGCAGCCCGCCCACGGACAGGCGGATGCCGGCGGGCGCCGGACGCGCGTGCCGCGCGTGCACGCCGGCCACCGCCACCCGCGCACGCCGGAGGGCGACCGCGAGCGCGAGCCCCGCGCGCCCGGCCCCGACGATCCCGACCGGCGGCACGGGCGGCGTCGCG
>JAJYLI010000121.1 GCA_021787855.1 bacterium
GGACGGCGCCGTCGCGGCCGGTGGCGGAGAGGACCGCGATGAACTCCTCGCCGCCGTAGCGACCCAGCCAGTCCACCGCGCGCCCCGCCTCGAAGAGCCGCCGGCCGACCTCCCCCAGGACGCGGTCACCGCCCTGGTGCCCCAGGGTATCGTTGACCGCCTTGAAGAGGTCAATGTCCAGCATGACGACGGAAATGGGCTGCCGGGCGCGGGCCGCGCGGCGGATCTCGCGGGTCAGCGCGTCCATCACCACCTCGCGGCGGTACAGGCCGGTGAGGTGATCGCGCAGCGCCGTGGTCTCGGTATCCGCGAACCGGGCGGCCGTGGTCAGGGCGACGCTGATCACGAAGGCGAGCGCGCCGTACTGGATCACGATGGACGTCCCGCTCCAGCCGGGGAGCACGCCCCAGGAGAGCGCGACGTCGTGCAGCGCGGCGAGCGCCAGCACCACGCTGCCCCAGAACAGCGCCCCGGCGTGCCGCTGGCCGCGGCGGCGCACGCGGACGGCGAGGCCGACCAGCGCGAGCGCGCCGACCACCATCCCCGGGTCGAACAGGAACCGCTCGACCCACTGCACCATGCCCCACCCGGGCACCAGCAGGACCAGCAGCGCGACGACGCCGAAGGCGATGCCCAGCACCCGCGCGGCGCGGGCGCCGAGGCTCTCCGGCTCCAGCTCGAAGACGCCGCGGACGGCGCCCCCCAGGGCCGAGCCGGAGGCGGCGACCAGCGCCAGGTACACCCGGAACCAGTCCACCGCGGGCTCCAGGGCGACCCGGGTGCTCGGCATCCGGACGACGAACGCCAGCGACAGGCCGACGCAGAACAGGAAGACGTAGAGGTGCTCCCGCGCCTCGACCCGGCGGGTCCAGAAGAACAGCTGATACAGGGCCAGGCCGAGGAACAGCAGCGCCGCCGCGAGCATGACCGCGTCGCGGCGCCGCGTGTCGGTGAGAACCTGCTGCAGCGGCGCGATCGCGACGGACTGGAAGCCCGGCGCGCCGGGCTCGACCGAGTAGGCGCGGATCGCCACGACGTGGGCGCCCGCGGTCAGGTAGGGGAGCGGAATCGCGAACGCGAACGGGATGGACGACCGAGCCCGGTGCTCCGGGGGGAAGCGGCCCGCCGCCCCCAGCCGCACGCTGTCCACATAGACCTCGAAGGCGACGCCGGCGGCGCGCACCTCGAGGCCGAGCTGGGAGGCCGGCATCTGGCCGAGGACGAACCGGCCGCGATACCACCCCGCGCCACGCAGGGGCGCGGCCGGCGCCCCGGCCGCGACGCCCAGGGGCACGAGCGGCCAGCCGCGGTCGTCGAACGCCACGCCGGCGTACGCCGGCGCGTCGCCCGGATGGAAGCGCCAGTCCCCCTGGAGCATCACGCCGCCCGCCGGCGGCACCAGCCACCGCGCCTGCAGCAGCAGGGCCACCAGGAGGGGGAACATGGCCCGCTAAGCTACCGCGCGGCGGGCCCCCCGGCGAGCGCGCCGGGGCCCCGGGGGCCGCGGGGCCGGCCATCGGCCCGCGAGGGGGGCCAACCGCGCCGCGGCGCGCTATCTTACCGAACCATGAGCGCTCCGACGATTGCCCCGAAGGTGACCGAGCACGAGGCGCGCGAGGTCGCCGAAGCTGCGCGCGAGACCGAGTGGCAGGCGCCCAGCTTCCTGGCCGAGCTGTTCGCGGGCCGCCTGCGGATGAACCTGATCCATCCGCATCCCCAGCCCACGGCCGAGGAGGAGGCCCGCGCCCGGCCCTTCCTCACCACCCTGGAAACGTTCCTGCGCGAGAAGGTGGACGGCGACGCGATAGACCGGAACGCCAAGATCCCGCCGGAGGTCGTGCAGGGTCTCAAGCAGATCGGCGCGTTCGGCATCAAGATCCCGCGGGAGTACGGAGGGCTCGGCCTCTCGCAGCTGTTCTACTCACGGGCCATCGAGATGGTCTCCGGCGTCTGCGGCTCGACCGTGGCGCTGCTGTCGGCGCACCAGTCCATCGGCGTCCCGCAGCCGTTGAAGCTGTTCGGCACCCCGGAGCAGAAGCGGCGGTACCTGCCGCGGCTGGCGGCGGGCGCCGTGTCCGCGTTCGCGCTCACCGAGCCCGGCGTGGGCAGCGACCCGGCCGCCATCGAGACCACGGCGGTGCCCACGGAGGACGGGCAGGCGTACGTCCTCAACGGGCAGAAGCTGTGGATCACCAACGGCACCATCGCCGAGCTGATGGTGGTGATGGCGCGGACGCCGTCGGCCGTGGTGAAGGGCCGCGAGCGGCGCCAGATCACCGCGTTCATCGTCGAGGCGAACTGGCCCGGCGTCGAGGTGGTGTCGCGCTGCGAGTTCATGGGCCTGAAGGGCATCGAGAACGCGGTGCTGCGCTTCACCAACGTCCGGGTGCCGCGGGAGAACATGCTGTGGGAGGAGGGCAAGGGCCTGAAGCTGGCGCTGATCACGCTCAACACCGGGCGCCTCACGCTGCCCGCCTCGTCGGTGGCGGCGGCCAAGCGCTGCCTGGAGATCTCGCGCCAGTGGGCCAACCAGCGGGTGCAGTGGGGCCAGCCGGTCGGCAGGCACGACGCCGTGGCCCAGAAGCTGGGCCGGATGGCGGCGGACACCTTCGCCCTCGAGGCGGTCTCGGAGCTGTCCTCCACGCTGGCGGACCGCGGCGGCTACGACATCCGGCTCGAGGCCGCGATGGCCAAGCTGTACAACTCCGAGCACGCCTGGCGCATCGTGGACGACACGGTGCAGATCCGCGGCGGCCGCGGCTACGAGACGGCGCAGTCGCTCCAGGCGCGGGGCGAGGTGCCCTGGCCGGTCGAGCGGATCATGCGCGACTTCCGCATCAACCTGATCTTCGAGGGCAGCTCCGAGATCATGCACCTGTTCATCGCGCGCGAGGCGGTGGACCGGCATCTCAAGGTGGCCGGCCCGCTGCTCGATCCGCGCACCCCCCTGCCCGCCAAGCTGGGCGCCCTGGTCCGCACGGCGCTGTTCTACGCCACCTGGTACCCGAGCCGCTACTTCGGCTGGGGCCGCTGGCCGCGCTACGCCGGGTTCGGCCGGCTGGCGACGCACCTGCGGTTCGCCGAGCGCATGAGCCGGAAGCTGGCGCGGGCGACCTTCCACGCCATGGTGCGCTTCGGCCCGCGGCTGGAGAAGCGGCAGTCCGTGCTGTTCCGGCTGGTGGACGTGGGCGGCGACCTGTTCGCCATCGCCGCCGCGTGCTCGCGGGCCGAGATGCTGCGCAAGCGGGGCCAGGCGCAGGCCGTCGAGCTGGCCGACCTGTTCTGCCGCTACGCGCGCCGCCGCGTGCGGGCCAACTTCCGCACCCTCTTCAACAACGAGGATGTCCGGACCTACGCCCTGGCCCGCGACGTGCTGGAGGGGAAGCACACCTGGGTGGAGGACGGCATGGTGCGGATGGACGGCTGAACGGGAAGGAAGTCAGAACTCCCGCTTCTTCATCTCCTGGAACAGCTTGCGGGAGTCGGCCGATTCCTCGCTCTCGGCGGGGAGCGTGTCGTCGTACTTGTGCCGCCGCACCGTCTTCTGGGTGACCTGCTTGGTGGCGTTCTTCCGGGCCAGGGCTTCCAGCTTCTTCCTGTCTATCACGGCGTCCTCGCGTTCGCGCCACCCGGAAGATAACACGGGGAGGCGCGAAGGTGCCGCGCCCGCGGCCGCGCGCCACCCCCGCAGGCCTTCACGGCTCCGACAGCAGCCTCCCGTTGGCGATGAACTGGGACACCTGCCCGCTGCCGTCCCGGATGGGCGTGATGGTCTGATCGAGGTAGTACAGCTCGCCGGTCTTCCGCCGGTTGATCATGACCCCGCGGAAGACCTTGCCGGCCAGAATGGTCTTCCACAGCGCCTCGTAGAAGCCCGGGCCCTGCCTCCCCGACCTGAGGATGCGCGGCGTTCCCCCGATGATTTCCTCCGCCGCGTAGCCGCTGGTGGTCTCGAGGGCCCGGTTCACCCAGACGATGACGCCGTCCCGGTCGGTGATGACCACGTTGTCGGCGCTCTCCCGCAGGGCGAACGCCACGCGCCGCGCGCTGTCCTGCGCGCGCCACCGCTCCGCCAGGTCGCGCAGGACCACGGTGAAGAGGCGGCTGCCGCCCACCTGCACCTCGCTGACGGCCAGCTCGACCGGGAAGGTGGTGCCGTCCCGCCGCTGGGCCTCCACCTCCCGGCGGCCGATGGTGCGCTGCTCGCCGGTCGCGATGAAGCGGGCCAGGTAATCGTCGTGTTGCTCGCGGTGCGGGAAGGGCATGAGCATGCTGACGCTGCGGCCCAGCATCTGGGGAAGCTCGTAGCCGAAGGCGCGCGTCGCCGCGCTGTTCGCGAACTCGATGCGGCCCCGTTCGTTGATCGCGATGATGGGGTCCGCCGCCTCGGACATCAGGTGCTCGGCCCAGTGCGCGCCGTTCACGGCGGCCCGCCGGATCGGACGGATCACCAGCCACCACAGGCCCGCCGCCAGGACGGCGGTGAGCGCGCCGGCGTCCACCAGGGCGAGGAGCGCGGCCCGGGGGGCGGGCGCGGGCGCCGAAAGCGCCATCATCGTCCCGAACTCCGCCACGAACGCGACGGCGAGCAGCGCGGCGAAGCGGCGCAGCGGCGAGCGCAGCGAGGAGAACCCCGTCGCGGCGCGCGTGGCCTCCAAGAGGGTGGTCACCAGCGCGGAGGGCGAGCGGGGGGGCGGCATACCGCGTAATTTACATGCTCTATGGGAGCGGCGCCGTCGGGGCCCAGCCCGCTGCAGGGCCGCCGGATCGTGATCACCCGGCCGGAGGAGAAGGCACGGGGCCTGGCCGAGCGCCTGCGGGCCCTGGGGGCGGTGCCGATCGTGTTTCCGACG
The DNA here is from genome assembly GCA_021787855.1 of bacterium. GTDB lineage: Bacteria > Gemmatimonadota > Gemmatimonadetes > Gemmatimonadales > JACORV01 > Fen-1245. The sequence goes on from JAJYLI010000121.1 coordinate 4,854, forward strand.
GTGCGGATCGAGCCGGCCGACCAGGGGCCGCTGGTGGCGGCGGCGCGGGCGCTGGACGCGTTCGACTGGGTCGCCTTCAGCAGCGCCCACGGGGTGGCGGCCTTCGCGGGCGCGATGGCGGCCGCGGGGCGGCCGGTGGGGGACCTGGGGGCCGGTGCGCGCCGCGTGGCGGCCGTGGGCCCGGTCACCGCCGCCGCGCTCCGCGAGCGCGGCGTCGAGCCGGCCCTGGTGCCGCCGGTGTACGTGGCGGAAGCGGTGCTGGAGGCGCTGGGTGATGTCCGGGGCCTCAGCTTCCTCTTGCCCCGGGCGGACATCGGGCGCGACGCGCTCGCGGCCGGCCTCGCGGCCCGCGGCGCCCGGGTGACCGAGGTGGTCGCCTACCGGACGGTCGCCGCCGCCGGCGTTGCGCCGCCCGCCGGCCTGGCGGAGGCCGACGCGGTGACGTTCACGAGCGCGAGCACGGTCCGCCACTTCGTCGCCGCGGTGGGCGCGGGCCCCGCCGGCGCCAAGGTGGTCTGCATCGGGCCGGTGACGGCGGAGGCCGCCCGCGCGCTGGGACTCGCGGTGGACGCCGTGGCCGAGCCGCACACGGAGGACGGCCTGATCCGGGCCCTGGAAGGAGTGCTGAGCACGTGAGCGAGTTCCCGGTCGTACGCATGCGCCGGCTGCGGCGCACCCCCGCCCTGCGCGCCCTGGTGCGCGAGACGTCGCTGGCGGCCTCCGACTTCATCTACCCGCTGTTCGTGACCGCGGCCAGCAACCAGCGGCACGAGATCACCAGCATGCCGGGCATCGCGCAGCTGTCGGTGGACGGCGTGCTGGAGCGCGAGGTCGCCTCCGCGGCCGAGCTGGGCATCCGCGCCGTGCTGCTGTTCGGCATTCCCGCCTCCAAGGATCCCACCGGGACGCAGAGCTGGGCCGACGGGGCCCCGGTACAGCGGGCGGTCGCGCTCATCAAGAAGAGCGTGCCGGACCTGGTGGTGATGACCGACGTGTGCCTGTGCGAGTACACCGACCACGGCCACTGCGGCATCATCAAGGACGGCGCGGTGGACAACGACGCCACGCTGGACGTGCTGGCGAAGGTGGTCACCAGCCACGCGGCGGCGGGCGCCGACGTCGTGGCGCCGAGCGGCATGATGGACGGGATGGTGGCCGCGATCCGGCGCGCGCTCGACGGCGCGGGCTTCCCCCGGACGGCCATCCTGAGCTACGCCGTGAAGTACGCCAGCGCGTTCTACGGGCCGTTCCGCGAGGCGGCCGAGAGCCCGCCCGCGTTCGGCGACCGCAAGAGCCACCAGATGGACCCCGCCAACGTGCGGGAGGCGCTGCGCGAAGCGGCGCTGGACGTGGCCGAAGGCGCCGACGCGCTCATGGTCAAGCCCGGCCTGCCCTACCTCGACGTGCTGCGCGCCGTCCGCGAGCGCTTCGACCTGCCGCTCGCCTCCTACAACGTGAGCGGCGAGTACGCCATGGTGAAGGCCGCCGCGCGCAACGGCTGGGTGGACGAGCGGGCGGTGGTGCTCGAGGTGCTGCGGGCCTTCCGGCGCGCCGGCGCCGACCTCATCCTCACCTATCACGCGAAGGAGGCGGCCGCCTGGCTCCGGGAGACACCCGGGGATGCCTGAGAGCGTCTTCCTCGCGGCCTGCCGCCGGGAGCCGACGCCGCACACGCCGGTGTGGTTCATGCGGCAAGCCGGCCGCTACATGCCCGAGTACCGCGCCGCCAAGGCGGAGCAGTCCATCCTGGAGCTCACCCGCCGGCCGGACCTGGTGGCGCAGATCAGCCTCCAGCCCGTCGAGCGGCTGGGGGTGGACGCCGCCATCGTGTTCTCCGACATCCTCGTGCCGTTCGAGCCGCTGGATCTCGGGCTGTCGTACGCCGAGGGCGAGGGACCCACGATCCGCCGGCCCATCCGGCGCCCCGCGGACGTGGAGCGCCTGCGGCCGGTGGACCCCGGGCGCGATCTGGCCCACGTGCTGGAAGGCGTTCGCCGGACCAAGGCCGCCCTGGCGCAGCGCTTTCCCGCCGTGCCCCTGATCGGCTTCGCCGGCGCGCCGTTCACGCTGGCCAGCTACGCCATCGAGGGCGGGACGGCCCGGACGTTCACCACCACCAAGCAGTTCATGTACGAGCACCCGGAGGCCTGGCACGACCTGATGCAGCTGCTGGCGACCCTGGCCGGCCGGCTGCTGGCGCTCCAGGCCGCCGCGGGCGCGGACGCGCTGCAGCTGTTCGATTCGTGGGTCGGGTGCCTCTCCCCCGACGACTACCGGGAGTACGTGCTGCCCTACACCCGCCACGCGCTCGCGCTGGCGGGCGAAGCGGGCGTCCCCCTCATCCACTTCGGTACCGGCACGGCGACGCTGCTCGAGGCCATGGCGGAAGCCGGCGGCGACGTCATCGGCGTGGACTGGCGCATCCCGCTCGACCTGGCGTGGGAGCGGATCGGCGACCGCGCGATCCAGGGCAACCTGGACCCGGCGGCGCTGCTGGCCCCGCGCGAGGAGCTGGGGCGGCGGGTGCGGGAGGTGCTGCGCCGCGCCGACCGCCGACCGGGGCACATCTTCAACCTCGGCCACGGCATCCTGCCCGGCACGCCGGTGGCCAACGTGCAGGCGGTGGTCGCCATGGTCCACCAGGGCGCATGAGCGCTTCCCGCTCCGAGGAGCTGTTCCGCGCCGCGCAGGCGCTGCTGCCCGGCGGGGTGGACAGCCCGGTGCGCGCGTTCCGCAGCGTGGGCGGCACGCCGCGCTTCATCGCGCGCGGGGAAGGCGCCTATCTGGTGGACGTGGACGGCGCGCGCCTGGTGGATCACGTCCTGGCGTGGGGGCCACTGATTCTCGGGCACGCCCACCCGACGGTCGTGGCGGCGGTGGGCGACGCGCTGGCGCGCGGCACCGCGTTCGGGGCTCCGATCGAGCTGGAGACGGAGCTGGCGCGCCGCGTCACCCGGACCTTCGCCTCGGTCGAGATGGTGCGGTTCGTCAACTCCGGCACCGAGGCGACGATGAGCGCCCTGCGCCTGGCGCGGGCGTTCACCGGGCGGGCGAAGATCGTGAAGTTCGAGGGCTGCTACCACGGGCACGCGGACTCCCTGCTGGTCAAGGCCGGCTCCGGCGTGGCCACCCTCGGCCTTCCCGATTCGCCGGGCGTCCCCGCCGCGGCGGCCCAGGACACCCTGGTCGCACCGTACAACGACCTCGCGGCCGTCACGCGGCTGTGCGACGCGAACCCCGGCCAGGTGGCCGCGGTGATCGTCGAGCCCGTCGCGGGGAACATGGGGGTGGTGCCGCCGGCGGACGGGTTCCTGCGCGGGCTCAGGGCGCTGACCCGCGAGCACGGCGCGCTGCTGATCTTCGACGAGGTGATGACGGGCTGGCGGGTGCATCCGGCGGGGGCGCAGGCGCTCTACGGCGTCGCGCCCGACCTCACCTGCCTGGGCAAGGTGATCGGCGGGGGCCTGCCGGTGGGCGCCTACGGCGGGCGCCGCGACGTGATGCAGCTCGTGGCGCCGGCGGGGCCGGTCTATCAGGCGGGCACGCTCTCCGGCAACCCGCTCGCCATGGCCGCGGGCGTCGCCACGCTGGACGCGCTGGCCGTGGGCGGCGTCTGGGAGCGGGCGGAGCGCGCGGCGGCCGCGGTGGCCGCCGCGCTCGAGGACGCGGCGCGGCGCGCGCACGTGGCCCTCACCGTGCAGCGGGTGGGCACGATGCTGACGCCGTTCTTCACGGCGGGCGCCGTCACCGACTTCGCGACGGCCGCGGCCTGCGACCGGGATCGCTACGCGGCCTTCTTCCACGGCATGCTGGACGCGGGCGTGTACCTGCCGCCCTCGCAGTTCGAGGCGGCGTTCACGTCGGTCGTGCACGGCGAGGCGGAAGCGGAGGCCGTCGCGCGGGCGGCGGCCCGCGCGTTCCGCGGCGGGAGCGGCGGAGGGTGAGCGCGACCACGGGCCACGAGCTGGCCGTGGGCAGCCGGACGAGCGCGCTGGCGCTCCGGCAGACCGAGCTGGCGGTGGCGGCGATCGCCGCCGCGCACCCCGGGCTCACCTGCCGCGTGGTGACCTTCTCGACCCGCGGCGACCGCGACCTGGACCGCCCGCTGCCAGCCATCGGCGGCAAGGGGGTGTTCACCGCCGAGCTGGAGGGCGCGCTGCGCTCGGGCGCCATCGCGCTCGCGGTCCACAGCCTCAAGGACCTGCCCACCGAGGCCGCCGCCGGCCTGGTGGTGGGGGCGGTGCTGGAGCGCGCCGAGGCCGGCGACGCCCTGATCTCGCGCACCGGCCGGCCGCTGGCGGACCTGCCGCCGAACCCCGCCATCGGCACCAGCAGCACGCGGCGCGCGGCGCAGATTCTCGCGCTGCGGCCCGACGCCCGCATCCTCGACCTCCGGGGCAATGTCGAGACCCGCGTGCGGAAGGCGCAGGCCCCCGACGGTCCTTACGACGCCGTGGTGCTGGCGGCGGCGGGGCTCGTGCGGCTCGGCCTCGCGGCGGCGATCACCGAGCGCCTGGATCCCGCGCGGCTGCTGCCCGCGCCCGGCCAGGGCGCCATCGCCCTCCAGTGCCGCGCGGGCGGCGAGACCTCCTCCCTGCTGGCCGCCGTCAACCACGCCGGCACCTGGGCGGCGGTCCGGGCCGAGCGCGCGTTCCTGGCCGGTCTGGGGGGCGGGTGCACCGCGCCCGTGGCCGCGTTCGCGCGGGCTGCGGGGCGGGGGGACGGGGGCGAGGGGGGCGAAGGCGACACGCTCGAGCTCCTGGGCCTGGTGGCTTCCCCCGACGGCCGG
>JAJYLI010000122.1 GCA_021787855.1 bacterium
GCGCACCGGCGCGGATGAGCAGCGACCGCAGGCGCGCCACGGCCAGCGGATCCCATTCGAAGCGGGGCGCCAGCGCCAGCACCGGCATCCCCGCGCCATCGAGCGCGGCCGCGAGGCGGCTGTCCGGTCGGGCCGCCACCCAGCAGCGGTGCCCCAGGTCCCGCAGCGCCGTCGCCAGCTCGAACACCTGCCGCTGGCCCCCGCCCCAGGTGCGCTCCGTATCCACGTGGACGACCCGCAGCGGTTCCGGGCACGTCAGGGCTCGCATGCGCCGTCGGCGGGGACGATGATCGGGATGCCCGTCAGGGTGCCGCGAATCCGCGCGGGAGGGCCCGCCGTGTCGGTCACCGTGACGTCGAACCCGCCGTCGAGCCGCCCCGCAGCACGGAAAGACAGACTACCCGTGATCGCCAGCCGGGCGGCACCACCGATGGCCCGCAGCGCCACGGTCGCGGTGCCCGCGCCGCCGAGAAACCGGCTGATCGGAAGGCTGTCCGACCGCGGCAGCGGCGGCGCCACCCGCACCGCCAGGCCGGCGGTCCAGCGACGCCCGATCGCGATGAGGGTGAGCAGGCTGTCCTGCGGGCACCAGCGCGCGCGCGCCGGCTCGTCGAGCAGCCTGGCCGCGGGCCGGGTAACCCGTTCGACCAGCATCCGGCCGCCCGCGCCCGTCTCGTGTGCGGGCCCGCACGCGGACGCCGCGAGCGCCAGCAGCGCAACCGCCGCACCCAGGGAGGGTCGTGGCATCGCGCAACAAGCTAGGCGCGCGGGGCGCCGTTGCCTAGCGGCGCACGCCGAACGCCAGCGCCAGCCGCCACCGCGCCCGCGGCGCGACGGGCCGCGCGGCGTCGAGCCGGACCGTCCCTCCCAGAAGCGACAGCCCCAGCCCGACCGACGCGGCGGGCCCGCCGGAGAACCGCACCCCCCGCGGCGCCACCTGGCCCGCATCCGCGAACACCACCGGGGTGAGCGCCCCGCGCGCCAGGGCCAGGTCCACGCCCGCCGCCCAGGCCGACATGCCGCGGAGGCTCCCGGCCGGGTAACCGCGCAGCGTCCGCTCGCCGCCCAGTCGGAAGTCCCGCTGCGGCAGGCTGTCCCCCATGCCCGCGCCCACCCACCCATACATGGTGACGTCCAGGCTCCCGGGCAGCGCCGCGCGCGCGGTCATCTCACCCCAGCCGCGTCCCCGCGACGCCGAGCCCGCAGTCCCCTCGAGCCCGATGCGCCACGCCACGGGCCGCCAACCGCCCGCCAGCACCGCGCTCGCCACCACGTACCGGCCCGAGCGGACCGGCCCGTTCGGCAAGAAGGCGCCGCTCCCGCCCAGCAGCTCGTTGAGGCCGCTCCTGGCCAGCCGCCGCGGGGGCGACTCGTCGCCGTACCGCGCCGCGAGCGTCAGGTCGCTCGCCACCCCCAGCGGGCGGCGGTAGCGCAACTCGCCGCCCTCGGTGAACACGTAGGCGCCGTCGTCGCGCGCCGTCCACAGAGCCTCGAGCGAATTGCCGAAGGTCAGGCCCGGCGCCAGGGGATCGGCGTCCCGCATCTCCCGGTACGCCACCAGCTCCAGCCGCGAGCGCGGCGCGTCACGGCGCAGCCGGATCGCTCCCTGCAGCCGCCCGTCCGTGACGGCGTACCGGGCCCTCGCCATCACGGAGAGGAAGGGCACGCCCAGCCGCCACTGATAGCCCCACCCGAGCGAGACCCCCTCCGCCCGGTTGTAGCGCCAGATGTCCGTCAGCCGGTCGAACGCGACCGCGAGGCGCGGGCGGCCGGTAAGGGTGTCGGGCAACCGCGCCAGGGTATTCAGCGCCTCGACCCTGAGGGCCTCCACCCGGGCGGCGTCGGATCCCGGCAGCTCGAAGCGCAGGGAGTCCCGCCATCCCGCGAAGCGCAGCAGCACCGAATCCGGCGGCGTCTCCACTTCGTACCGGCCGCCCGCCCACCGGCCCTGAGCGATACAGGTGCCCGCGGCGGCCCGCGTGCTGTCCGCGCACCATTGCCTGGTACGATTGCCGCGCCGGCGGTCCCCGAGCGCCGCGGTTGTCTCAGCCGGCAGCCGCGCGAATGCGATGGCGCCGCCTTCGTTGACCCCCACGTCATGGAAGGTCGTCACGAAATCGATCGGCACCGCGAGATCCTTGAACCACGGCAGCGTGACATCGAGCGAGACCACCTGGCGGTACGGCAGCCAGTAGCGCTGCTGGTAGAGGCCGTACTCGAGGTCGGCCGAAACCCGCAGAATGCGCTGGGCCAGCGCTTCGCTCCGGTCCGCCTTGGCGGTGTCGCGCCTGGATGGGCCGATGGAGTCCACCCACAGTCGCTGCCCCACGAACACCATCGTCAGCCGCACCGTCTCGGCCGTGGCCTCGTCCAGCCACAGCTCCCCCGCCACCAGCGACGCGTCCGACCTCACGGGCGTGAAGCGAACGCCGATCGCCCTCAGCGTCCGGCCCGGCAGCGCCATGGTCATGGAATCGTTGATCGCGTAGCGGTAGTAGGCCGCCGCGCCGGCCGACAGGGGGTGGACGGCGGCCCGCGTGGGAAACCCTTCCTCGTTGAGGAGGCGGATGCTGTCGCCCAGGAACCGGGGCACGAACCACGGGTGGGTCCAGCTCGAATTGATTTCCATCCCGCGGATCGCCGTGCGGTAGCGGCGGCCCAGCACGACGACCTTGACGTCGTTGGGTGCCTGCCAGAAGAGCCGCGATTCCTGCTCCTCCACCGCCACCGGCAGGAAGCGCGCGAACCCTCCACGGCCCACGCGCCCCTCCAGCCTGGTCACGAGGGTCGCGCGGTAGTCGCGCACGGCGCTGTCCTGCTCCTGCTGCCGCGCCCGCGCCCGCGCGATCAGCGCGGCGGTGGCGGAGTCCGCGTACGGACTTCCCGGGTTCTGGAGCATGAGCAGGACCGCCGCGGCCAGCCGTATCGTGTCCCGTTCCCTCCCGACGAAGGTCGCGCTCCCTACGCCCCCGCCGGCAACATGGTTTCGGTGGTGTTCGCGCCGGGCATTGACTCGAGCGCCCAGGCAACCATATTGACTGACTAGTCAGTTACCGCTTGGAGCGCACTGTGGCGACGAACGATGCGATTGCCGAAGCTGCGGCCATTATCCTGGCGGAGAGCGGGATGGATCACCTCACCGTCGCGAGGGTCGCCCGCCGGGCCCACGTCTCGAGTGCTCTGGTGCACTACCACTTCGCGACGAAGAAGCGGCTGCTGGAGGTGGTGGCCCGCCGGCAGGCACGCCAGCGCACCGAGCGCAGGGTGGCGGCGCTCGGTTCCGGCTCCGCGCTGAGGGCGCTGGATGCGTTGTGGTCGGCCGTGGCTTCGGGGAGCGGCGCCGTGGCGGAGCGGGTGTGTCTCGACCTGGCGCTGAGCGGGCGCGGCGAGGGCGGGGCTGCGGGCCGGGAAGTCCGCGCGGCCCTGGCTGGCGAGCGGGAGAGGGAGCTGGAGCTGCTCGGGAGAGCCCTGCCGCGGGTGCTGGCGGGGCTGGGAGCTGCACCGCGCCTGAGCGCCGACGACCTCGCCGCCGTGGTATCCACGTTCCTCGATGGGACGGCGGCGGCCCTGGCCGCGGGGGGCGTCGCCGGCGTGGTCAGAGCTTCCTTCGATGCTTTCTGGCTCGCCCTCGCGGGCCCGGGCCAGAGCCCGGCCTCCCTGTGAGCGCGCGCCGCAGCTCCGCGAGGCTCGCCGCCTTCACCGCCCCACCCTTGCCGTGGATCAGGGTGAAAGCGACCCGGCGGTCGAGCGCGGGGACGTCGCCCTCCTTGAGCAGGTGGGCGACGCGCTCCTTGAGCCGGATGCGGACCAGCGGCCCGCGCTCGTCCACCTCGTAGTCGAGGGGGCAGGCTTCTCCCGCGATCGTGACGGAGGATGGGAGCCGCTCGAGCGCGTGTCGGCGCTCCGCCGGCACGAAGGCGTCCACGTCCAGCCCCAGGTCCGCCTGCAGGAAGTCGTCGAACCGCCGGAGCGTCTGGAGGCGGCGGCCGAGCGCCTCGCGGACCACGGATCCGTCCACGCCGCCCAGGGTGCCCCCCGACCGGCGCCACAGCTCGCCCAGCCGCTCCAGGGTGTGCCGGAGGCGGCCGGCGTGCCGGTGGCGGGCGACGCCGGCCATGAGCGCTTCGACCAGGGCGGCGCGCGCCGCGCCGGCCAGTTCCGGCGGAACGTGCTCCAGCGGCTCGACGTCACGCTCCAGATCGAAGCCGTGGAAGGTCCGCCGCCGGATCGCCACCAGCGGAAGCCGGCGATGCCGCGGGTCGTAGGCGACCTGCGGAGCGGCCACGCGGGCGTAGCCGCGCATGAGGTCGTAGGGAAGCTGCGTGCCCTCGATCGCCGCCCGCGGCACGCCGAACCGATCGGCGAAGTACCGGATGTCGCCCGCCACGCCTCCCCACGCGCCGCACACCGAGCCGCGGGAGACCCGCACGCTCTCGCCCGTGGCCGACTCCTCGTCAATGGCCAGATCGAAGGGCATCACGCGCGCCAGCAGGTCCTGGAAGCGCCGCAGCATCCGTTCGTCCGCGAGCGGGAGCGTGGCCGGTGGCCGCAGCTCCAGCGAGCGATAGACGGAGGCGAGCGCGAGCGCCGCATCTTCCACGGCCTTGACCAGCACGCCGCGCCGCTCGGCCCATTCCTGAAGGGTGTCGCGGAACTGGTGCCGCGTGAGCCCGTACACCTCGCCCAGTGCCCCGTGCTGGTTCACGGCCTCGGCGAAGATGTTGTACGCGGTGAGGTGGTCGGAGCCCGGGACGATCAGGCCGCGCAACGCCCGCTCCTCCCGCGTCATGCGGTGCAGCGAGTCAATCCCCGAGCAGGCGGCCACCACGCTCATGAGGTCGGCGTCGGCGTGCAGCAGCAGCTCGGCCCAGGGGCGCTCCACCGGCAGCGCCTCCACCTCCGCCCCGTAGACCGTGAGCCGGCCGCCGGCCACCAAGCCCCGTTCCTCGAGGCGCCGCACGGCCGCCGCGTACGCCGCCCGGTCCAGGGGCACCGGCAGGTCCAGGTCCGAGGCGTCCACGCCCAGGCCCGCGCAGGTCAGCGCCACGCGCTCCACGTCGCCGGCGAGCTGGAACTCGGGCGGCCCCGGCGCCAGGGCGGCGAAGTCGAGGTCGCGCTCGCTGAGGATCCACACTTCCCCGCGCTCGACGCGGCCGTGCACGCGCCCCGCCATCTGGAGGATCTCGTTGGCTCCCAGGGGCAGGCGGGTCAGCACGTTGCGGCCGCGCTCCACCACGTTCTGGTAGCGCCCGTCGAGCAGCACGACGGTGTCGAGGCCGCCGATGTTGAGGGCCGACTGGCCGGCCGCGGTCATCGCCAGGAGGAACGGCTTGGCCGCCTGGCCCTCCAGGAACGGGCGGATGACGCGGATCGGCTCGCCCCCGTGATAGAACGCCGTGGTGAGCGCCGGCCACTGGGCGCCGACGGTGGCGGCCACCGCCTCCACCTCGGCGCGCGTCGGCACGAACACCGCCACGCCGCGCCGCTCACGCACCACCCGGCGCAGGAACCTGGCGTCGAGGAACTCCTCGACCGACCGTGCCGGCACCACCGTGACGCGGGCGGCGCGCCGCGGGTCGAACGCCGAGGACTCGATCACGCGCGCCGAACCGAGGTACCGCGCGTAGAAGGACGGGTCCACCGTCGCGGACAGCCAGATGAACCGGCAGCCCGCGCGCTTGCCCAGGGCCAGGCACAGCTCCAGCTCGGCGGATGTCTGGTGGATCTCGTCCACCACCAGGGTGTCGGAGCCCGTGATCAGCCCGGCCAGGAGCCAGCGCCGCGCGATCCCGGTGGTGACGATCACCACGTTCCACGAGGGAGTTTCGGGCGTCGCCTCGCGCTCGCGGTTGACCACGCCCACGCGGAGCGGCACGCCCAGGATGGTGCGCGCGATACCGCGGATGCCCAGGGTCTTGCCCGTGCCCGTCCCCGCCACGACCCCGAACCCGTGGCCGCCGGCCGCCAGCGCCTCCAGTTCCCGGCCGTGCTCGGCCGCGAGCACCGTGGGCAGGTCGAGCCCCATGGCGAGCTCGATCGTCTCGCACGCCGCCCGCGTGGGGGCGATCACCACCACGCGGCCCGTGGCGGGCCGCGCGGCGAGGAAGGCTTGGCGATCGGGAGGGAGGTAGTGGTCCCGGCTGGGATGCACGGGCCTCAGTCGCCCAGGCAGACGCCGAGGTCGCGCGCCGTGGAAACGGTGTCGGAATCGAGCGGCACGAGCTTCGGCTTGGCGAGCACGTCCTTGAGCGGCACGTGCCCCACGCCGGGGGGCTGATAGGCCACCATCACGCCGAAGACCTTGTTGGCCACGCACCGGACGGCCGCCGCGCCGAACCGCAGCGCCAGCAGCCGGTCGAACGTGGTCGGCGAGCCGCCGCGCTGCAGGTGGCCGAGAGTGAGGGAGCGGGTCTCCTTGCCGGTGCGCCGCTCGATCTCGCGCGCCACCTGCTCACCCATTCCGCCGAGGCGCTCCATCGCGCCACCCGCGGCGGCGGGGCCCTTGAGCGCGCGCGCGCCGCCCCTGGGCGCGGCGCCCTCCGCCACCACCACGACGCTGAACTGCCGCCCCCGTTCCTCCCGCTCCTGGATCTTGCGGCACACGCTGTCCATGTCGAAAGGGATCTCCGGCATCAGAATCACGTCGGCGCTCCCCGAAATGCCCGCGTTGAGCGCGATCCAGCCCGCATAGCGCCCCATCACCTCCACCACCATCACCCGGCCGTGGCTCTCGGCCGTGGAGTGGACCTTGTCCAGCGCGTCGGTCGCGGTCGCTACCGCCGTATCGAAGCCGAATGTCTGCTGCGTACCGCCGACATCGTTGTCAATCGTCTTCGGCACCCCGACCACCGCCAGGCCCTTCTCGTACAGCCGCTGCGCGATGTTGAGGCTTCCGTCCCCGCCGATCATGATCAGGGCGTCGAAGCCGTGGGCTTGGAACGCCGCGATCAGCTCGTCGGAGCGGTCCACCTCCGCCACCGTGCCGTCCGGCTGCGGCACCGGCCACTTGAACGGGCTGCTGCGGTTGGTGGTCCCGAGAATCGTGCCCCCGACGTGCGTGATGCCGCGCACCTCGTCCGGGCCCAGGGCCACCACCCGGTCCTGGCCCAGCAACCCGCCGAACCCGCGCTGGATCCCGTACGCCGACCAGCCGCGATGGACGGCCGACAGCACCGCACCGCGAATCACCGCGTTGAGCCCCGGCGCGTCACCGCCGCCGGTGGAGAGCGCTATGCGCATTGTCGGATCAACTCCAGCACCTCACCCGGCGCCGCGTGCCGGTTGAGCGCCTTCTTCGAGAAGACCAGCTTGCCGTCCACCGTGACCTCGAACACCCCGCCCGAGGAGGGCCGCATCTCCACCTCCGCCGCCGGAAGGTTCGCCCTGACCTCCGCCGCCAGACCGGCGGCGCGCTCCTCGTAGCTTCAGACGACGCAGTACTCGATAGCGACGCGCATCATGCCCCTCCCGGTCCTCGTGCCGCCCCACAGACTAGCACGCCATGTGCCGCGACGACAGCCTGCTGCTTGACGCCCGAACGGCAGGCCCGTAGCGTGAGCGCGCCGGCCCCTGCCTCCCCCGGCGACCGTTCCAAGGGTTCCCGGTCATCGCGCCGCGAGCCGTGGGGCCTGACTGACTGCACAGTCTGTTGCCGTATGCCTTTGGAGGTAACGACTTGGACGACAGCTTGGCGACCATTCGCTCACGGCGCGCTGATCGGACCTTGAGGGTCGGGATTGACCTGGCCGCCCTCGCCGCGCTCGCCGTTGTCCTCCTCGCGAACGACGTTCCGCGCCCCTTCCCTCTGGTCGAATACCTGCTGCTCGTAGCGGCGGCGGCGGCAACCCGCCGCTACGGCGTGGCGCTGCCGGGCAAGGGCTTCTCGTCCTTCGTGCTGGGGGTGGTGCTGTTCGCCATCCTGCGCCACGGCTGGGGCTGGGGCGTGCTGGTGGCGCCGGCCGGCATGCTGGCCGGCGACCTCCCGCTGCGCCGCCTCGCGCTGCGCCAGGCGGTGGCCAATGCGAGCCATTTGACCTTCGGCGCGGCGCTCGTCGGCTCCCTCTACGACCTCGCGGGCGGAAGCTACGGGGGCGGCGCGCTGCAGCCGCACAACCTCGTCCCGTTCGTGCTGCTCGCCGTGGGGCTGCCGGTGGTCGTGAACGGGACCTACTACGCGGAGCTGGCCCTGTCGGAGAGTCTCGCCTGGGTGGACGCGCGTCTGACGCTGCGCTGGGAGGCGCTGGTCTACGTGCTGAGCGCGGCGTTGGCGCTGGCGTGGCTGGACATCGCGGCCCGTGCCATGCCCGCCGGCATCGTGCTCGTTTTCGCGGTGGCCCTGGTCGCGCTGACGTTCGTGGCGCACTGGCTCGTACGCGAGGGGGTGCGGGCCGACGAGCTCGGCCTGGTCGAGCAGCTGGCGCGTGCCGTCTCCAGTGCGGTGAACCTCGAGCGCAGCTTCCCGGCCATCCGCTCGCTCACTCGACGGCTGGTGCCGTGGCAGGCGATGGGGGTCGCCCGCTACGACGAGGCGCGGCGCGCGTTCGTGCCCGTCGTGGACACGGCGGCCGCCGGCGCGGACGCCTTTTCCGCCGAGTCCGGCCTGGCGGGCGCGGCCGTGCGGGCGCGGCGCGCCCTCTGGTCGGGCAGGGAGGGAAGCCGCTCCGGCGAAGGCGGCTCCGGCTCGGAGTTGCTGATTCCCCTCTACCAGGGCGAGAGCCTGGTCGGGGCCTGGCGCCTGAGGCACGGCGAGAACGGCGCGTACCGGGAGTCGGACGCGGAACTGCTGGGTTTGGTCGCGCCGCAGCTGGCGCTCTCCCTGGCCGTCCACGGCGTCTTGGGGCCGCTGCTCGAATCGTCCGAGCAGACCTCGGGCTATGTGGAGCACGTGACCGCCACGAGCGAGGAGATCCACGCCAGCTCCGAGGAGGTCGCCGCGGCCGCCCAGGGTGCGGAGGCCGGCGCCGCCAATGCGGCCGACCGCGTGGCTGGGGCCGAGGCGGCGATGGTGGACTTGCGGGCGACGGCGCATGATGCCGCGCAGGCCGGCGAGGAGATGCACCGCTCGCTGCAGGAAATGGCGCGCGCCGCCCAGGCCGTCAGGACCGCGACATCGGATACCGCCGCCACGCTCAGCCGGATCGGCAAGACCGTCGAGCAAAGCGTGGCGGAGGTCGGCCGGCTGCGCGAGGCGTCGGAACAGGTGACGCGCTTCGCCGAAACCATCGGCGCCATCGCCAGCCAGACCAATTTGCTCGCGCTCAACGCGACCATCGAGGCCGCTCGGG
>JAJYLI010000123.1 GCA_021787855.1 bacterium
TGCGACCACGCGGCGAGCGAGCCGTACTTGGCGCGCGCCGAGTCCAGCACGCTGGTCAGCACCATGGTGCTGCTGCTGCCCGACTTGTCGCTGCCGATCGTCACCGCCGAGAGCGGCGCCACGACCTTGCCCGGCGTCTTCGCGCAGGTCCCGCCATGGATGTGGCTCATCAGCTTCTCGCGGGGCCGGCCGTTCAGCGTCAGCGCGACCTCCGTCGAGTCACCCTTCTGGGTGAGCACCACCGTCCCGGTGATCTGGCTCCGGTTCTTGGCCGCCAGGGTCACGTTCACCGGCGCCGGCGGCGGCGGCGGCGTCATCGCGGCCGTGCTCTCCGCCGCCGCGGGCTTGGCGGCCGCCTCCTTCTTGGCACAAGCCAGAAGACCCAGCATCGGAACCAGCCAGGCCAGTCGCCTGGTGCTCAGTACGGTGCGCATGCGTTCTCCTAGAGGTTGTGTCTGGTATGCTGCATTCTGGTTCTCCGAGCCCCGGAAAGTCAAACCGGGGCTCCCGGTGATGCGCCCGGCCGCCACGCCGGGGCACTCCGGAACAGACTGCGCCACGTTGAGTTAGGTGTCACGGGTGGTGCGAGAAAAGCTACCCGGACGGCGGCCGGCTGTTCCGCCGCCAGGGCCCGGCCCGCCCGGAACGCGGTCGGCTCGATGCCCTTCAGCCGGCCGCGGCGGGGGAGGGGGCGCGGGGCTCAGCGCCGTCTGCGGATGCCCTCCTCCTTCTCGGCCTTGCGCCGCAGCTCCGCCAGCAGATCGCCCGCGAGCGTCCAGGCGGACTGCTCGACGAAGTCGGACGGGAGCGGAAGGGTGACTTCGTGGCGGCCCTGCTGGTCGCCCGCGGTCACGGTGCCGGCCTCGCGGTTCACGTGGACTCCCCACGCCACGTCCCCGAACCAGGTCTCGACCTTGTCCTTGAGGTTCCGCTCGAAGGCGACGAACCAGGTCGTGGGCGAGATCGAGCCCCTCAGGGCCGGGGGTTGGTGGATCGTCCCCGAGGGCCGCAGGGGCGGCGGAGGCGAGAGTGGCGGTGGGGCGACGGATGGGAGGGGCCCGGTGGGAGCGGCCGGCATCTCGAGCAGCGGCGTGGGCTCGACCAGCTCGATCGCGTCGGAGCTGGCGTGCTGATCCCCGCCGGGGCCCGGCGTGGGGGCGGTCGGGGAGGAGGCCTGGCCGCCGGGCGGCGAGGTCACGGGGGGCAGGTCAATCAGGCCGCCCGCGCCGGGCTCGAGCCGGATCGGCGGCTCGGGGGCGGCGGCGCGCGCGTCGGGGATCGGCGTCAGACCGGCCGGAGCGGACGCGGGGCCCGCCGCCGGCCCCGCCGCGGCATCGGGAGTGGCCGCGTCGGCCGGCGGCTCCACCGCGCTGGCCGCCGCCGGTGCCGCCGGCTGGTGCCACTCCTCCACGGCATCGCGCTCGGCGAGCGCGCGCTCGAAGGCGGCCGAGATGCGGTGAACCTCGGGGGGAGGGGCGTCCTCGACCACCGTGAGCACGCGGGTCGCGCCGGCCTGGTGGAGCCGCTCCGCCAGCCGGCCCTCGCCCGGCTGGGCGGCGAGGCCGAGGCCCAAGGCCAGCAACTCGTCGGGGCCCGCGCCCCTGGCGATGGCGATCTCGGCCACCCGCTGCGCGGCCAGGCGCTGGGCGAAGGCGGCGATCCGCGGGTCGCTGGTGGGGACCGCCACGCCGTCCACCGACAGCTCGCCGCCCTGGAAGCGGAAGGCGACCGAGCGCTGGGCGGCGAGATCCACCAGCGCCCGCAGCGCGGCCTTCTGCGCCTCCCCCGCCTCGGGCGAGCGGTGCAGCACGTCCACCGTGCGGGCGAGCACGGCGGCGGCGCGGGCGGCGTTGGACGCGGTCACACCCGCCTACACGTCCAGGTTCCGGACGAACCTCGCGTTCTCCTCGATGAACTTGCGGCGGGGCTCGACCTCATCGCCCATCAGGATCTCGAACAGCTGGCTCGCCTCGAAGGCGTCCTCCATCTCGACCTTGAGGATGGTCCGGGTCGCCGGATCCATCGTGGTCTTCCACAGCTGCCCGGGGTTCATCTCCCCCAGGCCCTTGTAGCGCTGGATCACGACGTTGCGCGCGCGGCCCGGCTTGCCGTCGCCCACGCCCTCCGCTTCCTCCTCGCCCTCGGCGGGCGCGGGCGCCGAGCCGTTGGACAGGCGTTTCACATAGTCGTCCCGCTCCGCCTCGTCGAAGGCGTAATACTCCTCCTTGCCCCGCGCCACGCGGAACAGCGGCGGCTGCGCGATGTACACGTAGCCCGCGTCAATGAGCTGCTTCATCTCCTTGTAGAAGAAGGTCAGCAGCAAGGTCCGGATGTGCGCGCCGTCCACGTCGGCGTCGGTCATGATGATGATCTTGTGGTAGCGCGCCTCCCCGAGATCGAAGTCCTCGGAGACGCCGGTCCCGATGGCCGTGATGATGGTGCGGATCTCCTCGTTGCTGAGCGTCTTGTCTATCCGCGCCTTCTGCACGTTGAGGATCTTGCCCCGCAGGGGCAGGATGGCCTGGAACTGGCGGTCGCGGCCCTGCTTGGCGGAGCCGCCCGCGCTGTCGCCCTCGACCAGGTAGATCTCGCACATCGCCGGATCGCTCAGGGAGCAGTCGGCCAGCTTGCCCGGCAGGATGCCGCCCTCCAGCCCGCTCTTCTTGCGGACCAGGTCGCGGGCCTTGCGCGCCGCCTCCCGCGCCAGCGCGGCCGAGGCCGCCTTCTCGACGATGGCGCGCGCCACCGGCGGGTGCTCGTCGAGGAAGCTGCCCAGCAGGTCGTTGACGACGCTCTTGACGATGCCCTCGACCTCGCTGTTGCCCAGCTTGGTCTTGGTCTGCCCCTCGAACTGCGGCTCGCGCACCTTGACCGACAGGATCGCCGTGAGCCCCTCGCGCACGTCGTCGCCGGAGAGGGTGAAGTCGGCCTTCTTCAGGGCCCCGCTCTTCTTGGCGTACTCGTTGATGGTGCGGGTGAGGGCGCTCTTGAAGCCGGTGAGGTGCGTCCCGCCCTCGTGGGTGTTGATGTTGTTGACGAAGGTCAGCGTGTTCTCGGTGTAGCCGTCGTCGTACTGGAGCGCGAGCTGCACGTCCACGTCGTCGCGCACCGTCTCGATCGCGATGGGCTTGGGGTGCAGGGTCTTCTTCGTCTGGTTGAGCCACTGCACGAACTCGACCAGCCCGCCCTTGTAGTAGAAGGTCTCCTGGCGCTGCTGCCCCTCGCGCTCGTCCTGGAACGTGATCGTGAGGCCCTTGTCGAGGAACGCCAGCTCCCTGAGGCGCGAGGCCAGGATGTTGTAGTCGAACCGGGTCTCGGTGAAGATCTCGGCGTCGGGCTTGAAGCGGACGATCGTGCCGGTGCCCTTCACCTTCTCGCGCAGGTTGAGCTTCTTCACGGTCTGGCCGCGGGCGAACGCCATGTGGTAGCGCTGGCCGCCGCGGTCCACGCACACCTCGAGCCGCTCGCTCAGGGCGTTCACCACCGAGATGCCCACGCCGTGCAGCCCGCCCGACACCTTGTAGGTGTTGCGGTCGAACTTGCCGCCCGCGTGCAGCACCGTCAGGGCGAGCTCGACGCCGGGGATCTTCTCGGTGGGGTGCATGTCCACCGGGATGCCGCGGCCGTTGTCCTTCACGGTCACGGAATCGTCCGCGTGGATGATCACCTCGATCCGGTCGCAGAAGCCCGCCAGCGCCTCGTCCACCGAGTTGTCCACCACCTCGTACACCAGGTGGTGCAGCCCGCGCGAGCTGGTCGAGCCGATGTACATCGCCGGCCGCTTGCGCACGGCCTCCAGGCCCTTGAGAACCTGGATCTGCTCGGCGTCGTACGCCTTGGTCGCCTGATCCTTGGTCATAGTCCCTGAGAAAACGGGTGTAGGGTGAAGGGTGCGGGGGTTGGGGCCCCGCCACCCCGCCGTTCAACGCTCGATCCTCGACCGCCCGCTGGCCGCGCCGTCACCGCACCAGCCGCAGCGAGGCCACGGTCTTCTGCGGGGTGGGGAGCCGGAGCTGCACCGGCGCCGCCTCCAGGTTGACGAACCGCGGCTCCTCGAGCGGGGCCACGTCGCCGGCCTCCTCGGTCCGGAGGCGCCACTGGCGCCGCAACCGCAGGAAGCGCCGGAGCAGCGCCGCGCGGCCGGCCGCCAGCTGCGCGGGCAGCGTGAGCCACGGGCCCGCGAAGAAGGCCGCCTCGACCGGAGGCTCCGGGAACGGGCGCTGGCCGCCGGACGCCGTCTTCCCGCGCCGCCGCCCCTTCGCGCCCCGGTGCCCGCGGCCGTCGTGGCCCCCTCGAGCCTCGGCCGCGGCGCCCGCGGCTTCCGCGAACCACCCCAGCAGCAGGTCGTGGTCGTGGATCTCGCCGAGGCAGTCCTGCAGCGCGCGCGCCAGGCGCCGTTCCGCGTCGAACGCCACGCCGCACGTCTCGGCGTGGAAGTCGAGCACGTAGCGCAGCCGCTTCACCGCGATCCGCAGCGCGTGCAGGTCGGCCGCCGAGGGCTGGCGCTCCGTCATCCCGCGCCGTCCCGCGACCCGCTGCGCCTCGCGGCGGATCGCCTCGGTGAGGTAGCGCGCCGCCATGGTGTCCGCGGCGGGCCCCCCCTCCTCCCCCTCGTCGCCGAAGCGCGGATGCCGCGCCCACTCCTTGAGGGCCGCGCGCAGCCTGACGTAGCGCCGCCGCCCCAGCTGGTCCGCCAGCCGCTCCTGCTCCAGCCAGCGCCGCTCCTTCAACGCCGCCACCAGGTTCTCGAGCCGCCCCGCCTCCGCCCCCTCCAGGCGGGGCAGGTGGCGCTCCTCGAGCAGCGCCAGGATCACGTCGAGGTCGCGCACCCGGCCGAGCGCGCGGGCCAGCCAGCGCAGCCGCGCGGATCGCGCGCGCCTGGGAGGCCGCAGCACGCCGGCGAACAGGGCCGCCGCCGCCCGGAGCCGCCGGGTCTGCACCCGCATCTGGTGCACGGCCTCGGAAGCCTCACCCCGCCACGCCCCGGCCTCGGAAGCCTCGCCCCGCCGCGCCCCGGCCTCGGAGGCCTCACCCCGCCGCGCCGCGGCCTCGAGGGCCAGGAGGGCACGCACCTGCCGCGCCACGATGCGCCCGGCGGCCTGGCGGACCGTGAGGGCCGGAGCCGGAGCGAGAGAGGGTGTCATCGCCCCGGCGCTCCCTCGGGCCCCGTGCGCCGGCGCCAGGCGCCCGCGCCGCGCGACGCCCCCGCGAGCGTCTCATCGCCCACCAGCCAGCGGATCCGCTTGATCCGCCCCGTGGCCCGATCCCGGTTGAGGAGCGCCAGCACCTCCGGGGTCATCAGGGACAACTCCTGCCTCCAGGCGCTGGAGGTGACCCGCACCACCAGCGTGCCGTCGGACGCGACCGCCTCGGGCCGCGCCGCGCGCGCGATCCGCTCCCCGACGAGCGCCGGCCACGCCTCCACCACCGCCGCCTGCCCGACGCGCTCGGAAAGACCCGCCGACTTGAGCCAGGCGGCCACGGCGTCGCCCACCGGCGTGGGGTGCGACCTGCGCCGCTCACTCATCAGGCGGCCTCCAGGTGCCCGCGCCGGACGCGCCAGCGCGCCAGGCCGCTCAGCGCCTCCGGCATCTCGCGCTCGCGCGGCACCGTCGCGAACACCTGGCTCCCTCGCGACGCCAGCGCTTCGACCAGCCGGCCCAGCCGCATGCTGCGCTCCTCGTCCAGCTCCGCGAAGGCATCGTCCAGGCAGATGGCCGGCAGTCCGCCCCCTCCCCCCACCCTCCCGCCAGCCCTTCCACCGCCGCGCCCATCCGTCTCCGCCAGCGTCTCGGCCTCGATCAGCCGCAGCGCCAGCGCCGCCGTCCGCCACTGGCCCGCGCTGCCGTAGGTCGCCAGGCTCCGCTCTCCCAGCAGCAGCCGGAGATCGTCCCGGTGCGGCCCCACCGACGTCGTGCCCCGCGCCAGATCCCGCTCCCGCGACCGCGCCAGCGCGGCGGCCAGGTCGCCCTCGCTCTCCGTGCCCCGCGAGGCGTAGCCCAGGCCCGCCGTCCCCGAGGCCTCGCCGATGGCCACGCAGTGCTCGCCGTAGCGCGGCGCCCAGCGCTCGACCCAGCCCCGCCGCGCCGCGGCGATCCGCGCCCCCGCGCGGGCCACCAACGCCTCCCAGTCCTCGACGTCCGTCCCCGCGCCCCCCGCGCCCCCCGCCGCCCCCGCCGCCCCCGCCGCCCCCGCCCCCACCCGCGAGCGGTGCCGCACCGCCCGCCGATACTCCGCCAGCGTCTCCACGTACCCCGGCACCGTCAGCGAGAGCAGCACGTCCAGATACCGCCTCCGCACCGCCGCCCCGCCGGTCGCCAGTTGCACGTCGGAAGGGCTGAAGACCACTCCCCGCACGGCCCCGATGGCGTCCGCCAGCCGCGGAGCCACCACCCCGTTCAGCGTGACACGCTTCTCGCCGGTCCGCGCGTCATACCCGGCGGAGACTACGGTGCCCGGCGCGCTCGCCTCCGGTGACCACTGTGGACCCTGCCCTCTGGCAACGTCGCTGTGCTCCGCGGCACTTCCGTCCATCTCGACTGCGACGTGAAACCCATCCTCCCCGAACCGCACCACCTCCCGGTCGCGCGCGCCCCGGAACGACCGGAACACCTCCGGGTAGAGCAGCGCCTCCAGCAGGCTGGTCTTCCCGTGGCCGTTCGGCCCCACCAGCACGAGGCCCCGCGCCGGCGGCTCGAACGCGGCGTCCGCGAGGTTGCGGAACGACCGCACCGAAACCCGCGCGATCCGCGCTATTTCAGCCTCACATTCACGCTCGCGGTCGCCGTGTCGAGGCCCAAAACGTTCGCCGCGCTCACCACGAAGCTGAACGGCTGGTGGCGCAGCGAGCCCAGGGGCACCGCGTACAGCGCGTGGTACGCCGTGTCGTTCGGGAACGCCGGGGGAAACGCCAGCGGCGCGCCCTGGAACACGATCGCGACCGAGTCGAGGAGCACCACGTCGCTGACGGTGACGTCAATGTTCAGCGTGCCGATCGAATCCACCGTCGTGTCCTGCGCCGGGTGTACCACGAGCAGCGGCGGCGACTGCGTCCCGACCGGCAGCGGGTTCGGGCGCGTGACGGCTTCGCGACATCCCCACCCACAGACGACACAGCCCCAGGCCAGGACGACGCCCGCCGCCACCCTTGCAAGCAGGCCGCGACGCGCGCTCGGGAACACCCCCCGTGCCGCGCTCGACCGGGGCAGAATCACAGCCTGTAAGATACCGACGAACTATAGGCAAATCAAGGGGTTAAGCCATCTCGCGGGGAGCTACTGGATGGTCAGGATCACGCTGTCCGCCGCGCTAAATCCGATCGCGTTCCACGCCTTTGCGGCCAGCGTGACCTTCGTGCCTGAAGGGATCTGCGGGAGAATGGACCAGACGACGTCCTGGGTGATCTGAATCGTGTCCGGGAACAGGTACAGCGAGTCGCCGTTCAGGATCGTGGCGGGGCTCGTGAGGGACACGTGGAGGCTGTCGAGGCCCTCCTGATCGTACATCAGGATCGAGGCGGGGATGACGCCGGGGCTCAGCAGCCGTGCCGCCGGGGAGACGACGATCTTGATGCCGGGCGGCGCGGGTCGGGCGCGGGGATCGGTGCACGCGGCCGGCGCGGCCGACAGCCCCAGCGCGAGGACCGCGGCCCAGCACAGGCGGAGCAGCGAGTCCCTCATCGCCCGGCGAATCTGGCCGCTCGCTTCTCGAGGAACGCGGTGAGTCCCTCCTTCATGTCGTCGGTGGCGGCGACGAGGCCGAAGGCGTCCGCCTCCAGCGCCAGCCCCTCCTCGAGCGTCATTTCGAGGCCGCGGTGCACGGCCTCGATGGCCAGCTTCACGGCGACGGGGCCGTTGGCCAGGATGACGCGCATGAGCTTGTCGGCCTCGTCCAGGAGCTGCGCGGCCGGCACGACCTTCGTCACCAGTCCGATGCGCAGCGCCTCGCGGGCGTCAATCTGCTCGCCGGTGAGGATCAGGTGCAGGGCGTTGCCCTTGCCGACGAGGCGCGGCAGCCGCTGCGTGCCGCCGTAGCCGGGCGTGATGCCGAGCTTCACCTCCGGTTGGCCGAACTTCGCGTTCTCGCTGGCGATCCGGAGGTGGCAGGCCATGGCCAGCTCGCAGCCACCGCCCAGGGCGTAGCCGTTGACGGCCGCGAGGACCGGCTTGCCCATGTGCTCGAACGCCGCCAGCATCCGCTGGCCGGCCAGGGAGCGGTCGCGTCCCTGGAGCACGCCCTGCTTCGCGAGCTCGCCGATGTCGGCGCCGGCGATGAACGCCTTGGGCCCGGCGCCCGTCAGGACGACGCCCTTGACCGCGGGGTCGCCGGCGAGCTGCGCCGCCGCGCGGTGGAGCTGATCCACCACCTGGTCGTTGAGGGCGTTGAGC
The DNA here is from genome assembly GCA_021787855.1 of bacterium. Lineage (GTDB taxonomy): Bacteria > Gemmatimonadota > Gemmatimonadetes > Gemmatimonadales > JACORV01 > Fen-1245. The sequence goes on from JAJYLI010000123.1 coordinate 8,388, forward strand.
TTCTCGGGGCGGTTCACCGTGAGCGTGGCGACGCCGTCATTCACCGTGAGCAGGAGGTGGTCGAAGTTCATGGCGGAAAAGGTACTGGCGCCGTAGGTTGGCCGCCATGCGGCTCTCGGCCATGGATTGGACGCCGGATGGCGCGCTGGCGCTGCTGGATCAGACCCGGCTGCCGGCGGAGGAGCGGTGGCTGGAGCTGCGGAGCATCGAGGCGGTGGTCGAGGCGATCCGGGCGCTGCGGGTGCGGGGCGCGCCGGCCATCGGGATCGCGGCGGCGATGGGACTGGTGGCCTCGCTGCGCGGCGGCACCGGCCAGGAGCGGGAAGCGGTGCTCGGCGCGCTGGAGGCGGGCGCGGCGGCGCTCGTGGCGGCGCGCCCCACGGCGGTGAACCTGCGCTGGGCCCTGGACCGGATGCGGCGCCGCGGCGCGGCCAGCCCGGGCGCGGCGGACGCGATCCTTGCCGCGCTCCGCGAGGAGGCGCAGGCCATCTGGGACGAGGACCGGCGCGCGTGCGACGCCATCGCGCAGGCCGGACAGGAACTCGTTGCCGGTGGCGCGAACGTCCTCACCCACTGCAACACCGGGTTCCTGGCCACGGGGGGCGTGGGGACGGCGCTCGGCATCGTCCACGTCGCGGCCCGGCGCGGCGTGCCGCTGCACGTGTGGGTGGACGAGACGCGCCCCCTGCTCCAGGGCAGCCGGCTGACGGCGTGGGAGCTGGCGCGCGCCGGGATCCCGCACACCGTGCTGCCCGACGGCGCCGCCGCCAGCCTGATGGCGCAGCGCCGGGTGGACGTCGTGCTGGTGGGGGCGGACCGGATCGCCCGGAACGGGGACGTGGCCAACAAGGTCGGCACGCTGCCGCT
>JAJYLI010000003.1 GCA_021787855.1 bacterium
CGTCGTTCCTCAACATCGCCGCGCTGCCCAAGATGGCGGAGGGGCATCTGCTGTCGGACCTGATCGCGATCAACGCCAGCGTGGACATCGTCATGGGGGAGATTGACCGGTGAGCGCGGCGGACGGAGCGGGGACCGGGGGGGCGGGGGGGGCGGGGGGGAGCGGGGCGGGCGCGCGGACCGGCGCGGCGGCCACCGCTCGCGCCCGGGCGGAGCACGGCGTCGCGGTGCTGCCGGCCGTGTTCGGGGACGAGGGGCGCCGGAAGCTCGACGCCATCCTGGCGAGGTACCCCGCCAAGTCCGGCGCCCTGCTGCCGGCCCTGTGGATGGTCCAGGAGGCCCACGGCTGGGTCTCGCCCGAGGGCATGGCGGAGGTGGCCGCCGTGCTGGGCCTGACGCCGGCGTACGTCAAGGGCGTGGTGACGTTCTACACCATGTACCACCAGCACCCCGTCGGGAAGTATTTCGTGCAGGTGTGCACCACGACGCCGTGCAACGTGTGCGGCGCGGAGGACGTGGTCGCGGCGTTCCTCAAGGCCACCGGGGCGGGCGCCCTCGGGGCCACCAGCCCCGACGGCCTGTGGACCGTCGTCGAGTCGGAGTGCCTGGGCGCCTGCGGCTTCGCCACCCCCGTGATGATCAACGACGACTTCATCGAGGGCGTGACCGCCGAGTCGGTGCCCGCCCTCGTGGCCCGCTACCGGTAGCCGCCATGGGCTTCCCCCACCCCCCGCATCCGCGCGAGACCCAGGTGCTGAGCCGCTGGTTCGGCGACGCCGAGGCGCGCACCTACGCGGGCTGGATCAAGCGTGGCGGCTATGCCGCGCTGGAGCAGGCGCTCGGCATGACCCGGGAGCAGGTGATCGAGGAGGTGAAGACCTCCGGCCTCCGCGGCCGCGGCGGCGCCGGCTTCCCCGCGGGCGTGAAGTGGAGCTTCATGCCCAGGCAGAAGACCAAGGCGCACTACCTGTGCTGCAACGCGGACGAGTCGGAGCCGGGCACCTTCAAGGACCGCGAGATCATGCGCTGGACGCCGCACCAGCTCCTCGAGGGGTGCGCCATCGCCGCCTACGCGATCCAGGCGGAGCAGGTGTTCCTGTACATCCGCGGCGAGTTCACCGAGCCGCTGCGCATCATGCAGGCCGCGCTGGACGAGGCCTACGCCCGGGGCGTGCTGGGCGCGAACGCCATGGGCAAGGGCGTCCGCATTGACATCACCATCCACCGCGGGGCCGGCGCGTACATCTGCGGCGAAGAAACCGCGCTGATGAACTCCATCGAGGGCAAGCGCGGCAATCCCCGCATCCGCCCGCCGTTCCCCGCGGCGGTCGGCGTGTTCGGCTGCCCCACCACGATCAACAACGTGGAGACCCTGTCCAGCGTGCCGCACATCATCGCGCGGGGCGGGGCGTGGTACAAGGGCCTGTCGCTGTCCAGCCCCAAGAGCACCGGGACCAAGCTGTTCTCGATCTGCGGCACGGTGGCCCGGCCGGGCAACTACGAAGTGACGATGGGCTTCCCCCTCAAGGAGCTGCTGCTCGACCTGGCGGGCGGGATGCGGCCCGGCCGCACGCTCAAGGCGGTGATCCCCGGGGGCTCGTCGGTCCCCATCCTCACCGCGGAGGAGGCCATGGACACGCTGCTGGATTACGAGGGCTGCGTGGCCAAGGGCACGATGCTGGGCTCCGGCGGCATGATCGTGCTGGACGACTCGGTGGACATGGTCTACCAGGTGATGCGGCTGGCGCGGTTCTACGCGCACGAGTCGTGCGCCCAGTGCACCCAGTGCCGCGAGGGCACCGCCTGGACGGTGAAGATCCTGCAGCGCATCCTGGGCGGGGAAGGGCGCCCGGCGGACCTCGACGTGCTGCTCGACCTGTCGGAGCAGATGACCGGGCGCACCATCTGCGTGCTGTCGGACTCCTGCGCGGCGCCGGTGGTGAGCGCCATCCGGAAGTTCCGGCCGGAGTTCGAGCGCTACCTGGGCCACGGGAAGGCGGCGGCGCGGGCATGAGCGATCTGGTGAAGCTGACCATCGAGGGGCACGAGGTCGAGGCGCCAGCCGGCACCTCGATCCTGGAAGCCGCCAAGCTGGTCGGGATCCTCATCCCGCACTACTGCTACCACCCCGCGCTGCCGGTGGCCGGCTCGTGCCGGATGTGCCTGGTGGAGGTGGAGAAGAGCCCCAAGCCCCAGCCCGCCTGCGCCACCCCGATCACCCCCGGCATGGTGGTGCGCGTCGCCAGCGACGTGGCCCGGGCCGCCCGGCGCGCGGTGCTCGAGTTCCTGCTCATCAACCACCCGCTGGACTGCCCCATCTGCGACCAGGCCGGCGAGTGCGAGCTGCAGGACTACACCCACGAGGAAGGGCGCGCCGCCGGGCGCTACGCCGACTACCCGAAGCGCTACAACCCGGTGGAGGACTTCGGGCCGGATGTGCTGTACGTACCCAACCGCTGCATCCTGTGCACCCGCTGCGTGCGGTTCATGGAGAACGTCGCGCAGGAGCCCACGCTCAACGTGTCCGAGCGGGGCGACCGGGCCCGGATCGGCGTGTTCCCCGGAGCGGCGCTGGACCACCCCTGGGCGGGCAACGTGGTGGACCTGTGCCCGGTGGGCTCGCTGCTCTCCAAGGACTTCCTCAACAAGGCCCGCGTCTGGGACCTGGACAAGACGGCCTCGGTGTGCGGCGGCTGCACCCAGGGGTGCAACATCACCCTGGAGACCCGGGACAACGCCGTGGTGCGCGTGAAGCCGCGGCCCAACATGGCCGTGAACCGCTGGTTCATCTGCGACGAGGGGCGGCTGGGCTACGCCTGGCTCAACCGGGCGGACCGGATCGAGGCGCCGCTGGTGCGCGAGGGCGGCCGCCTGGTGCCGGTGGAGTGGGAGGTCGCGCTGGCGCGGGCCGCGGAGCTGGTCGGGGCCGGGGACGGCCCCGCCGTGGGCCTGGTCTCGCCGGGCGCCTCGTGCGAGGCGCTGGAAGCGGCGGCCCGCGTCCTGGCCGCGCGCGGGGAAGGGAGCGCCGGCGCGTTCCGCGTGCGCCAGGGCCCCGAGCGGCCGCTCGCCGGCGTGCCGGACCTGGCGCTGAGGGCCGAGCGCGCGCCCAACGTGGCCGGGGCGCTGGCGGCGGGCTTCGGCCGGGACTGGGACGCGGCGGTGGCGCGGGCGCGGGCGGCGGGCCTGGTGCTGGTCCTGGACGAGAGCCTGGCCGGCCTCGCCGAGCCCGTGACCGACGGCGCGCTGCTCTACATCGGCACGGTGCTGCCGGAGACGGCCCGCGGCGCGGTGGTGATCCTGCCGTGCACCAACGTCGCGGAGGAGGAGGGCAGCTTCGTCAACCTCCGCGGCCTGAGGCAGCGGTACGCCCAGGCCAGGACCCCGCCGGGCATGGCGCGGCCCGCCGCCTGGATCCTGGACGCCATCCTGGCCGCGCTGCCGGCCCGCGCGGCGCGGGCGGGAGGTCGCGCGTGAGCCCGGTCACCGGCAGCGCCTTCTTCTGGACCTCGGTGGTCAAGATCCTGATCGTGTTCGGCGGCATCCTGTCGCTGGTCGCGTTCTGGACCTGGGTGGAGCGCCGCGGCGCCGGCTGGATCCAGAACCGCCTGGGTCCCAACCGCGTCGGCCCCGAGGGGCTGCTGCAGCCGGCGGCGGACGGCCTCAAGAACTTCCTCAAGGAAGAGACGCTCCCGCCCTTCGCCGACCGGTTCGTGTTCCTGCTGGCGCCAGTCATGGCCTTCGTCCCGGCGCTGATCACCTTCGCGGTGGTGCCGTTCGCCTCGCCGCTGCCCACGCCCTGGGGCCTGGTGAGCCCGGCCATCGCCGACCTGCCGGTCGGGTTCCTGTACATCCTGGCCATCAGCTCGCTGGGCGTGTACGGCGTGGTGCTGGCGGGCTGGTCGTCCAACAACAAGTACTCGCTGCTGGGCGGCCTCAGGGGCTCGGCGCAGCTCATCAGCTACGAAGTCTCGATGGGACTCTCGGCCGTCGCCGTGCTGGTCCTGGCCGGCAACATCACGATGAACGAGATCGTGGCCCGCCAGCAGCACAGCGTGTGGTTCGTCCTGCCCCTCTCGGTGGCCTTCCTCACCTTCCTGATCGCCAGCTTCGCCGAAACCAACCGGCTGCCCTTCGACCTGCCGGAGGCCGAGGCGGAGCTGATCGCCGGCTACCACACCGAGTACTCGGCCATGAAGTTCTCGATGTTCTACATCGCCGAGTACTCCAACATGGTCACCGCCTCCGCGCTGATGGTGACCCTGTTCTTCGGCGGCTGGGACATCCCCTTCACGGCGTGGGACAACACGCCGCCCTGGACGGTGCTCAAGTTCGTCGCCACCTTCGCGGCGTTCTGGCTGAAGGTGGTGGCGTTCCTGTTCGCCTACGTGTGGGTGCGCTGGACGCTGCCCCGGTTCCGGTTCGACCAGCTCATGGATCTCGGCTGGAAGGTGCTGCTGCCGGTGGCGCTGGGGTACGTGATGGTGATCGCCGTGGCGGTGTGGGGCCTCGGGGCCGCGGGCGTGCCGTTCGGCCTCGGCTACGGCCTGATCCTCACCGCCGTGAGCGCGGTGCTGCTCGGCCTGCTGCTGTGGGGCCTCGACCGGAACCGGGTCATCGGCGGCTCGGCGGCCCGGCAGCGCGCGCGCTGGCTGGCCGACGCGGCGCGGCAGCGCGGGGCGGCCTGACCGTGGCGATCACCGTCAAGACCATGCCCCGGCCCGAGACGGAGAGCTCCTACGTGCGCGCCACGCTCAAGGGCATGGCGCTCACCTTCCGGCACCTGCTCGCCCCCAAGTGGACGATGCAGTACCCGGAGCAGACCTCGGCGCCGGACTGGAAGCTGTCGCCGCGGTGGCGCGGCACGCACCGGATGGCGGTGGACGAGGCGGGCAAGGCCAAGTGCGTCGCCTGCGGCCTGTGCCCCCAGGTCTGCCCGGCCAACTGCATCAAGCTGATCCCGGGCGAGGACGAGAAGGGCAACCGCTACCCGCTGGTCTACGAGATTGACGAGTTCCGCTGCGTGTTCTGCGGCTACTGCCAGGAGGTGTGTCCCGAGGAGGCGATCCACGTCGGCGTGCACTACGAGAACGCGGAGTACAGCCGGGACGCCTTCGTGTACGACCTCGAGCGCCTGATGCGCCAGCCGCATCCGGTCTCGACCCTGTGGGATCCGTCCGACCCGAAAGGGGAGTGAGCGTGACGCTGGTCGCGTTCTGGACGTTCGCCGCCGTCGCCATCGCCTCCGCGGTGCTGTGCATCACGCGGCGCAGCCCGGTGGCCAGCGCCCTGTGGCTGGTCAACACCCTGTTCAGCCTGGCGGCGATCTACGTGCTGCTCGATGCGCCCTTCATCGCGGCGATCCAGGTGCTGGTGTACGCCGGCGCGATCATGGTGCTGTTCCTGTTCGTGATCATGCTGCTCAACCTGGGGCGCACCGCCCCCGGGGACATCAAGGGCCCGTGGGGCCGGGCGGTGGCCGTGGCCGCCGGGCTGGTGCTGGTCTTCGAGCTGGTGGCGTTGTGGCTGGCGGCGCCGCCCGGCGAGCTGGAGCTGCCCGCCGGCACCGTGGCGGGGACGGTCGCGGCGCGCGGCGCCGTGCAGGCCGTGGCCCGGCCGCTGTTCCAGGGCTACCTGGTCCCGTTCGAGGTCACGTCCGTGCTCCTGCTGGCGGCCATCGTGGGCGCGGTCGTGCTCGCCAAGCGGAGGCTGTGACGTGCTGCTCGGTCCCTCGCTCGCGGTTTCCGCGATCCTGTTCACGCTGGGTGTCGTCGGCGTCCTGCTGCGGCGCAACGCGATCGTGATCTTCATGTGCATCGAGCTGATGCTCAACGCGGTGAACCTGACCTTCATCGCGTTGTCGCAGCAGCTCGGCCTGGACGGGCAGGTGTTCGTGTTCTTCGTGATGACCGTGGCGGCGGCGGAGGCCGCCGTGGGCCTGGCGATCGTCATCGCCGTGTACCGGCACAAGGACACCGTGAACCTGCAGCGCATCAACCTGCTCCGCGGATGACCCCCCTGGCCGGCGGGATCGCGGACTGGGTCGGCCTGGCGATCGCCCTGCCGTTCGCCGGTTTCCTGGTGAACGGGCTGCTGGCCTTCGTGGCGCCCCGGCGCCGGGCGCTGGTGGGCGCCGTGGGGGTGGGCAGCGTGGTCGCCGCGTTCCTGGTGGGCGTGGCGGTGTTCCTGGCCCTGCTCGCGGCGCACCCCGCGGAGCCCTACGTGGTCACGCTGTGGAGCTGGATCCCGGCCGGGCGCCTCCAGGTGGACGCGGCGCTCCAGGTGGACCAGCTCTCGGTGGTGATGCTGCTGGCGGTCACCGGGGTGTCGTCCCTGATCCACGTGTTCAGCCTCGGGTACATGGGCGACGATCCGGGCTACGCCCGGTACTTCGCCTACCTGAACCTGTTCGTCGCCTTCATGCTGGTGCTGGTCCTGGGCGCCAGCTTCCCGGTGCTGTTCATCGGCTGGGAAGGCGTGGGGCTGTGCTCCTACCTGCTGATCGGGTTCTGGTTCGAGGAGCGGGAGAAGGCGGACGCGGGGCTCAAGGCGTTCCTGGTCAACCGCATCGGGGACGCCGGCTTCCTGATCGCGATGTTCCTCATCTTCAAGCACCTGGGCTCGCTGGACTTCCAGGCGGTGTTCGCCGGCGCCCCCACGGCCCTGGCGCCGGGCGGCGCGACGGTGACGGCCATCGCGCTGTTCCTGTTCATGGGCTGCGTGGGGAAGTCGGCGCAGATCCCCCTGTACGTGTGGCTGCCCGACGCCATGGCGGGCCCCACGCCCGTGTCCGCGCTGATCCACGCCGCCACGATGGTGACGGCCGGCGTGTACCTGGTGGCCCGCGCCAACGTGCTGTTCGCCATGGCGCCGGTGGCGAGCGCGGTGGTGGCGGGCGTCGGGGCCCTGACCGCGCTGTTCGCGGCCACGATCGGGCTCAAGCAGTGGGACATCAAGAAGGTGCTGGCCTACAGCACCGTGTCGCAGCTGGGCTACATGTTCGTGGGCGTCGGGGTGGGGGCGTACGCGGCGGGCATCTTCCACCTGGTGACGCACGCCTTCTTCAAGGCGCTGCTGTTCCTCGGGGCGGGCAGCGTCATCCACATGATGCACCGGGCCTACCACCACACCGGCCGGCACGCGGACGCGCAGGACATGCGCAACATGGGCGGCCTGGCGGCGTACATGCCGTGGACCGCGCGCGCCATGTGGGTCGCCACCCTGGCCATCGCGGGCATTCCGCCGCTCTCCGGCTTCTTCTCCAAGGACGAGATCCTCGGCGCGGCGTTCGCCCGCGGGGCGGCGCAGCCGTTCTACTACGTGGTATGGGCCTTCGGGCTGGCGGCGGCGTTCCTCACCGCGATCTACATGACGCGGCTGATGCTGTACACGTTCCACGGCCCCAACCGCACGGGCGAGGCCGAGCGCGCCCACCTGGGCGAGGCGCCGGGCGTCATGACCTGGCCGGTGGTGACCCTGGCCGCGCTGGCGCTGGTCGGCGGGGCGCTGAACCTGCCGCACGTGGGCACGCTGGAGCACTGGCTCGACCCGGTCACGGAGGCCAGCGCGGCCTTCCTGCCGGCGCTGGCGCCGGCCCCCGGGGTCGAGATCGCGCTCATGGCGGCCGCCGCGCTGATCGGGATCGGCGGCATCTGGCTCGCCTTCCGCGCGCTGCACCCCGAGACGCTGCTGCCCCCGGAGCGCGCGCCGCGGGAGACCGGCTTCGCCAGGCTGCTGCTCGAGAAGTACCGGGTGGACGAGGCGTACCGCGCGGTGATCGTGCGGCCGCTGGTGTGGGTCGCCCGGAACCTGCTGTGGCGGGGCCTCGACGCCGGCGTCATTGACACCGCGGGCGTCAACGGCTCGGCGGCGGTGGCCCGCGGCCTGGGCTGGCTGGGCAGCCGGCTGCAGAGCGGCCAGGTCACCAGCTACCTGGTGATCTTCGTGCTCGGGGCGATCGCCGTGCTCGCGGCGCTGCTGCACCCCTCGCTGTCCGCCGTCTACCACCTGTGGGCCCGGTGACCGCCGTGCCCACCGCCACCGGCCGCGTCGGGCCCGCCGCCGCCCTCGCCGCCCTCCTCCCCCCCGGGGAACCGTGACCGACCTCCTCGCCTCCATCGGCTACGCGCGCTGGGCGCTGAGCGCCCTGCTGCTGATCCCGCTGGCCGGGGCGCTGCTGGTGTGGGCCGCTCCGGTCCAGGCGGCCAAGCGCATCGCCTTCGCGGTCACCCTGGTGGAGTTCGTGGTCTCGGTGGGGCTGTGGTGGGCCTACGACCCCGCGGGTCCGGTGATGCAGGTGGGCGGCTGGCTGCCGTGGATCCCGGCGTGGGGCATCGCCTACCGCGTCGGCATTGACGGCATCTCGCTGTTCATGGTGCTGCTCACCACCTTCCTGATGCCCCTGGCCGTCCTGGGGAGCTGGTCCGGCATCACCCGGCGGGAGAAGGCGTACTACGCGCTGATGCTGGTCCTCACCACCGGCATGATCGGCGTGTTCGTGGCCCTGGATCTGTTCCTGTTCTACGTGTTCTGGGAGGTGATGCTGATCCCGATGTACTTCATCATCGGGGTGTGGGGCGGCCAGGGCCGCCTGTACGCCAGCATCAAGTTCTTCATCTACACGTTCCTGGGCTCGCTGCTGATGCTGGTGGCGATCCTGGTGCTGTACTTCAGCGCCGGCCGGGCCGCGGGCGGCGTGTACTCCTTCGCCTACGATCACATCCTGCGCTACGCCAGCCTCCCGGTGTCGGCGCAGTTCTGGCTGTTCGGCGCCTTCTTCCTGGCGTTCGCCATCAAGGTGCCGATGGTGCCGTTCCACACCTGGCTCCCGGACGCCCACGTCGAGGCGCCGACGGCGGGCTCGGTGATCCTGGCGGGCATCCTGCTCAAGATGGGGACCTACGGGTTCCTCCGCTTCGCGGTGCCCCTGTTCCCGCGCGTGGCCATGAGCCCGGCGGTGAGCACGACCGTGATCACCCTCGCGGTGGTGGGCATCATCTACGGGGCGCTGGTGGCGATGGTGCAACCGGACTTCAAGAAGCTGATCGCCTACTCGTCGGTGAGCCACCTGGGGTTCGTGGTGCTGGGCATCTGGGCCATGACGGTGCAGAGTACCCAGGGCGCGCTGCTGGTGATGATCAACCACGGCATTTCCACCGGGGCGCTGTTCTTCCTGGTGGGCATGATCTACGAGCGGCGCCACAGCCGCCTGGTGGCGGACTTCGGCGGCCTGGCGCGCGTGATGCCGATGTTCGCCGCGGTGCTCACCCTGGTGAGCCTGTCCTCGATCGGGCTGCCGGGCACCAACGGCTTCGTGGGCGAGTTCCTGGTGCTGCTGGGCACCTTCCGCACCCACCCGGTGGCGGCGGGCATCGCGGCCACGGGCGTGATCTTCGCGGCGTGCTACCTGCTGTGGGCGCTGCAGCGGGTGATCTATTACGCGCTGGACAAGGAGCCCAACCGCAAGCTGCCGGACCTCACCCGCCGCGAGTGGGGGGTGCTGGTGCCCCTGGTGGTGGTGATCCTGTGGCTGGGGCTCGCCCCGGGCGCGGTGCTGCGGCGGATGGAGCCCTCGGCGCGGCACTTCGTCGCCATGGTCGAGAACCGGGTGCCCCGGATGGCGGGGCTGACGCCCGAGCCGGGGCCCCCCCCGGCGCCCGCGTCACCCGCCGCCGGCGGCGCGGCGGCCGGCGGGAGGGCCCGTTAGCATGCTGCTCCTGGACCTCGACCGCGGCTGGGGCCTCCTCAGGGCCATGGCGCCGGAGACGCTGCTCACGCTGTGGGCGCTGGCGCTGCTGCTGGACGCCGCGTGGCACCACCGGGACAGCGGCGCGCAGCGGCGCGCGGGCTGGCTGGCGCTGGCGGGGCTGGCGCTCTCCGCGGCCGCCACCGTGTGGCTGTGGGCGTCGGGCGCGGCGCCGGCGGGGCTCTCGACCACCATCGCCCTGGACCGGTTCCGCTACGCCGTGGACCTGATCGTGCTGGTCGCGGCCGCGCTGGCCGTGCTGCTCTCGGTGGAGTACCTGGACCGCGAGCAGCTCCGCATTCCCGAGTACCACGCGCTGCTGCTGCTCGCGACCGTGGGCATGATGCTCCTGGCCGGCGGCGAGGACCTGTTCGTCCTGTTCCTCGGGCTGGAGCTGATGTCCGTCTCGGTGTACGTGCTGGCCGGCCTCGACCGGCGCAGCCCGGCCAGCGCGGAGGCGGCGCTCAAGTACTTCCTGCTCGGCGCCTTCGCCTCCGCGTTCTTGCTCTACGGCATCGCGCTGCTGTACGGGGCGACCGGCTCGACCAAGCTGCAGATCATCGCCCGGCAGATCGGCCCGCTGGGCCTGCTGACCCACCCGATGCTGCTGGCGGGCCTGGCGCTGCTGCTGATCGGGTTCGGCTTCAAGATCGCGGCGGTTCCGTTCCACATGTGGACGCCCGACGTGTACGACGGCGCCCCCACGCCGGTCACCGGCTTCATGGCCACCGCCGTCAAGGCCGCGGCGTTCGCGGCGCTGATCCGCGTGCTGCTGGAGGCGTTCAGCGACGTGCACGCGCTGTGGGGGCCCGTGATCTGGTGGCTCGCGGCCGTCACCATGGTCGTGGGCAACCTCGTGGCCCTGGCCCAGCGGTCGGTGAAGCGCATGCTGGCCTACTCGAGCATCGCGCACGCGGGCTACCTGCTCACCGCGCTGGTGGCGGACTCGATGGCGGGGGCCGCGGCGTTCCTGTTCTACCTGCTGTTCTACACCCTGATGACGATGGGCGCGTTCGCGATCCTGGCCCTGAAGGGGCGGGGCGGCGAGCGCGACGTCATGGTGGACGACCTGGCGGGACTGGGCGAGGCGCATCCCTGGCTGGCGCTGGCGATGGCGGTGTGCATGCTCTCGCTGCTGGGCTTCCCAGGCACCGCGGGCTTCATCGGCAAGTGGTACGTCCTGGTGGCGGCCACGGGCGCCGGCTACCCGGGGCTGGCCGCGATCCTGGTGGTGACCAGCGTGATCTCCGCGGGATACTACCTGCCGGTGGTGATGGCCATGTACATGAAGCCGCAGGCGCACGAGCGGGCCCACGCCGGCGTGCTGGTGCCGCGGATCGCCGGCGCCACGCTCGCGGTGATGGTGGCGGCGCTGCTGGTCTTCGGCGTCTGGCCCAACCGCGTGCTCGACGCCGCGCGCGCCGGCTCCCACGCCTTCATCCCCCGCGCGATGACGGCGGCCGTGACACCGCTCCCGCCCGCCGGCGCCCCCTAGCGCCGGCGGCGCGGCCGCCGGCGCTGCCCGCCCCCTTGCCGAGGCCCGAACCATGGATCCCGTGATCTTCCGGGAGTACGACGTCCGCGGCACGATCGGCCGCGACCTCGATGCGTCGGTCGCCCGCGCCGTCGGCGCCGCCTTCGGCTCCGAGGCCCGCGAGCGCCTGGGCCGCGCGCCGGTGCTGGCGGTGGGCCGCGACAACCGGCCCAGCGGCGGCGAGCTGGTGGCCGCGCTGATCGAGGGCCTGGCGGGCGCCGGGGCGCAGGTGCGCGACGCCGGCCTGGTGCCGACCCCCACGCTGTACTTCGCCATCCATCACCTCGGCGCCGACGGCGGGGTGCAGGTCACCGGCTCCCACAATCCGCCCGAGATGAACGGCTTCAAGATGGTGCTGGACGGGCTGCCGTTCGCGGGCGCCGACATCCAGGGGCTGCGCCGGCGGATCGAGCAGCGGCGCCTCACCACGGGCGCCGGCGCCGTCACCCGGCACGAGGTGCTGGACGCCTACCGCCGGGAGGTGCAGGGGCGCATCGGCGCGCTGGCGCGGCCCCTCAAGGTGGTGGTGGACTGCGGCAACGGCACCGCGAGCCTCACCGCGCCCGACACGCTGGCGGCCCTGGGGGCCGGCGTGGACCGGCTGTACTGCGAGTCGGACGGAACCTTCCCGCACCACCATCCCGATCCGACGGTCCTGGCCAACCTGCGCGACCTCCAGGCGCGGGTGGTGGCGGCCGGCGCCGACCTCGGCCTGGCCTTCGACGGGGACGGCGACCGGATCGGCGCGGTGGACGAGCGCGGCGCGGTGCTGTTCGGCGACCAGATCCTGGCCCTGCTCGGGCAGGACATGGTCCGGCGCCTGGGCCCCGGGCGCGAGGTGATCTTCGACGTGAAGTGCTCGGATGGGCTGGCCGAGGCCCTGGAGCGGGCCGGCGCGAAGCCGGTCATGTGGATGACGGGCCACTCGCACATCAAGCGGAAGATGAAGGAGAGCGGCGCCGTGCTGGCCGGTGAGATGAGCGGCCACATGTTCTTCGGCCCTCCCGACTACCTGGGCTTCGACGACGCCCTGTACGCGGCGGCGCGGCTGCTGAAGATCGTGGCCGGCCAGGCGGGCCCGGTCTCCGCGCTCCGCGCGGCCCTGCCGCAGTACGTGTCCACGCCCGAGATCCGGGTGGACTGCGCGGAGGATCGCAAGCAGGCCGTGGTGGCCGCGGCCGCGCGGTATTTCAGCGCGCACTACCCGACCGTCACGATTGACGGCGTGCGGTGGCGCGCCGCCGAGGGCTGGGGCCTGATCCGGGCCTCCAACACCCAGCCGATCCTGGTCGCGCGCTTCGAGGCCCGGACGGCCTCCGCGTTGGAGGCCATCCGCCGCGAGGCCGTCCGGGTGCTCGGCGAGCAGGGGGTCTCCGGCCTGGAGCCATGAGCCGGCGCCGCGTCGCGCTCGTCGGTATCGGTGCCGCGCTCGCCTTGCTGTTCGGGGGGCGCTGGGTCGCCATCCAGTACACCGAGGCCGCCTGGTACGCGGACCTGGGGCGCTCCGCCATGTTCTGGTCGCGGCTCGTCCACCAGGGGCTGTGGCAGCTCGCGGTCGCCGGCCTCGCGGTGCTGTGGTACGGCGCCCATCTCTTCGCCGTGTACCGCTCCATCGGCGCCGTGCACCTGCCGCGGCGGGTGGGCAACCTGGAGATCGCGGAGGCGGTCCCGCGGCGCATCCTGCGCTGGATCGCCCTGGCCCTCGCGGTCCTGCTCGGCGTGGTGACCGCCGCGACGTTCACCGACCTGCCCACCCTCGTGTCGCTGTACCGCTCCGCCGTTCCGCTCGGCATCCGCGAACCCGTGCTGGGGCGGGACGCCGCGTTCTACCTCGCCCGGCTCCCGCTGCTCGAGACGCTGCACCTCGCGGCGCTGGCGCTGGTGCTGTTCGGCGGGTTCGTCACCGCCGCGCTGTACGCGATGACCGGCAGCATCACGCTGAGCGGCCGCCGACTGCGGATGACGCCGCAGGCGCGCGCCCACCTGGTGGTGCTGCTGGCGCTCCTCGCCGTGGTGGTGGCGTGGGGCTTCCATCTCGACACGTACGCCATCGTCGGCGGCGGGGGAGCGGACGGCGGCGCGCTCACCGCGGTGGACCGGGCCATCCGCCTGCCCGCCTCCACGGCCCTGTCGGCCCTCGCCCTGGTGGTGGCCGCCGGCACGGTGGCCACGCTGTGGCGCGGCCACCCGCGCCTGCTGGGGGCGATGTGGGCGACCCTGGCGGCGGCCGGACTCCTGGGACGGTTCGTGGCGCCCTACGTGGTGCAGGCCTGGGCGGGGCCGCCGACCCCGCCGGTCGCCGCCGCGCTGGCGCAGTACGCGGACCGCTACTCGCGCGCGGGGCTGGGCGTGCTGCGCGGCCTCGAGCGCGAGCCCCTGGCGAGCACGCCGGACGCTCCCCGCGACAGCCTGGCGGCCATGGCCGCCGCGCTCGCCGGCGTGTCACCGTGGGCCGGGGCGCCGCGGCTGCTCCAGGCGGCCCTCGACGCCGTGGTGCCCGACAGCGGGCGGCCCCGGCTGTGGACCACGACGCTCGACCGGTACGACGGGCCTGGCGGCCGCCCGGTGCTGGCGGTTCTGGCGGTGCCCGAGCCGGACCAGCTCGGCCTCGCGCGGGAGCCGCGCCCGCCCGACTGGACGCTGGTGCATCGCGGCCCGCTGTCCTGGGCGGGACCTCCCGTGGCGGTGGCGGCGGGCCTGAGCGCCTCCGGCGCGCTTCATTTCTTCGCGTCGCTGAGCCCGGTTGGCGACAGCGGCCTGGTGCCCCGGGCGCTGGCGGGCGCGCCGGGCCGGATCCGCTATGTGGCGTACGCCGCCGGCCCCGCGATCGCCGGACCGGCCGAGCCGCCGCCCGCCGGCGGACCGGCGGGCCTGGTGCTGGGCGGCCCGCTGCGCCGCCTGCTGCTGGCCTGGGCGCTGCAGTCTCCGGCGCTCCTGGGCGGCGCCACCAGCGTGGCGGACCGTCTGGTGCTGTGGCGCGACGTGCCCCGCCGCCTGGCGCGACTGTACCCGTTCGCGACCTTCGACCGGCCGCGCGCGGTCCTGGCGGACGGCCGGCTGGTGTGGCTCGCGGACGGGCTCCTCGCCTCCGACCGCTTTCCCCTCGCCGCGCACGTGGCCTGGCAGGACGAGCAGGTCAACTTCTTGCGCGCCGCGTACGTGGCCACCGTGGACGCGGTGAGCGGGGCGACGCGGCTGTACCTTCGGCCCCCGGGCTCCCCCTTCGCGGCGCGCATCGCCGCGGCGATGGACGCGCGGGCGCTGCCCGCCGAGAGCCTGGACGCCGCCCTGCGCCGCCACCTGGACTATCCGCCGGACCTGCTGGTGGCCCAGGCCGAGATGCTGGCGCTGCACCGCGGCGACACCGGCGCGGCGGCCCGGCCCTGGGCGCTGGCCCCGCGGCTCCCGGTGCCCGCCGCCCCGCTTTCCCCGGACACCGCCCGCCCCGCGCCGCCGCGGCCCACGCCGGCCCTGCTGGCGCTGGGCCAGCCGCCGGTGCGGCTGTGGTCGCTGCTGCCCCTGACGGACGAGACCGGCGGCGCCCTCGTCGCCTTCCTGGCGGCGACGGTCCACGCCGACGGCGCGCCGTCGCTGCGGCTGCTGCGCCTGGGGCCGCGCCCCTTCCCGACGCCCGCGTCGGCGGCGAGCCGGATCTCCCTGTCGCCCACGCTGGCGGGCGCCATGGCCAGCCTCTCGGGACCCGAGGGCCGCGTGCGCCGCGGGGACGCGATGGCCGTGCCCGCGGGCGGCACGGTCGCCTACCTTCAGTACCTGTTCGCCTCGCCCGACTCGGGCGGCGCGCCGCTGCTGCCCCGCGGCGTCGCGGTGCTGGTGGGCGGCCGCGTGGGCGTGGGAGCGAGCGTCGCCGAGGCGCTCCGCGCGGCGCGCGCCGGCGGTGGCGGGTCCATCGCGGCGGAGCGCTCGTCAGCGTCACTGGCGGAGGCCCGGGCCGCCTTCCTGTCCCTGGATTCCGCGGTGCGCGCCCGCGACTGGGCCAAGTTCGGGCGCGCCTACGAAGCCCTGCGGCGCGCGCTGGGCGCGCCGCCGTCCCCGGGCCGGCGGCCTTGAACGCCGCGGGCCCCCCGTCTAGCTTCGGCCCCCTCGAGGAGGCCGTCGTGAGGGATGCCACGGTCGTCGTCGCGCTGGGAGGCAATGCCCTGGCTCCCGCCGGCGAGCGCGCCACCATCGCCAACCAGTTCCGCCACACGCGCGAGAGCCTCGCGCCCATCGTGGATCTCGCGCGGGAGGGCTGGCACATCGTGCTGGTGCACGGCAACGGCCCGCAGGTCGGCGATTCCCTCGCCCGCAACGAGATCGCCGCCGGCGAGGTCGAGCCCCTGCCGCTGGGCGTGCTCGTCGCCGAGACGGCGGGATGGATCGGCTACATGATCCAGCAGTCGCTTCAGAACGCGCTCGAGCAGGCCGGCATCCAGCGCGAGGTGGTCACGCTGATCACGCAGACGCTGGTGGCGCGCGACGACCCCTCGCTCACGGCCCCGGTCAAGCCCATCGGCCACGAGCTGACGCCGGAGCGCTGGGCGCGGCTCGGCGCTCAGGGCGTGCCGATGCGCGCCGACGCGCTGGGCCGGTGGCGCCGCCTGGCGGCGAGCCCCATCCCCATCGGCGTGGTCGAGGCGCCGGTGGTCGGGCGCCTGGTCGAGCACGGCGCCATCGTCGTCGCGGCCGGCGGGGGAGGGCCCCCCGTCTATCGCGACCCGGTGCTGCGCCTCGAGGGGGTGGACGCCGTGGTGGACAAGGACCGCACCGCGGCCATCCTGGCCCGGGATCTGGGGGCCGCGCTGCTCCTGATTCTCACCGACATTGACGCGGTGTACCGGGACTACGGCACGCCGCGTGCAGCACCGATCCGCCGCATGACCGTCGCCGAGGCCGAAGCGCTGCAGGCGGCGGGGCAGTTCGGGGCGGGCAGCATGCGCCCCAAGGTCGAAGCGGCGGTCGCGTTCGTGCGCTCGGGCGGCCAGCGGGCGGTGATCGCCGAACTGGGCAGCGGGCTCGCCGCGATCCGCGGCGAGACGGGAACCACCATCGTGGCCGAGGGCCGATGAACATTCACGAGTATCAGGCGCGGGAGCTGCTGGCCAAGGCCGGCATCCCCGTGCCGCCGGGGATCGTCGCCGCCACCGCCGCCGAAGCGAGGCGCGCGATGGAGCGGCTGGGCGTGCCGAAGGTGGTCGTCAAGGCGCAGGTCCACGCGGGCGGGCGCGGCAAGGCCGGCGGCGTCAAGCTGGCCGAGTCGCCCGCCCAGGCCGAGCAGCTCGCCGGCCAGATCCTCGGGATGACCATCAAGGCCCTGACCGTCACCCGGGTGCTGGTGGTGCCGGCCACCGACATCGCCAGCGAGGCGTACGTCGGGGTCGTCGTGGACCGCGCGTCCCGCGCGCCCGTCGTGATGGTGAGCCCGGCCGGCGGCATTGACATCGAGGAGGTCGCGGCCAGGACGCCGGAGAAGATCTTCCGCCAGACGGTGGACACCCGCTACGGCCTGCTTCCGCACCAGGCGATGGCGCTCGCCTTCCGCCTCTACGACGACGTCGCCAAGGTGCGCCAGGCGGCCGACATCCTGCAGAAGCTCTACCGCGCGTTCGTGGATGCCGGCGCCTCGCTCGCCGAGATCAACCCCCTGGTGGCGACACCGGCGGGCGCCGTGGTCGCGCTGGACGCCAAGGTGGTGGTGGACGACAACGAGCTGGAGCGCCGCCCCGACATCGCGGCGCTGCGCGACGTCGCGGTCGAGAACCCCGCCGAGGTCGAGGCCCGCGGCGCCAGCCTGACCTACATCAAGCTGGACGGCAACGTGGGCTGCTGCGTCAACGGCGCCGGCCTCGCGATGGCGACCATGGACCTGGTCAAGTACTACGGCGGCGAGCCGGCCAACTTCCTCGACATCGGCGGCTCGTCCAACCCCGACAAGGTCGTGACCGCGCTCAAGATCATCACCGCGGACCCGAAGGTGAAGGCGATCCTGTTCAACATCTTCGGCGGCATCACCCGCTGCGACGACGTCGCCAACGGCATCGTCACGGCCACGCGGAAGTTCGCCGTGGACCGGCCCATCATCATCCGGCTCACCGGCACCAACGAGCGGGAAGCGGTGCGGATCCTCGAGGGCGTGGGCATGCGGGCCCTGACCGACATGGACGCCGCCGTGGAACAGGCGGTGCAGGTGGCGAAGGGAGGGGCGGCGGCGTGAGCATCTTCGTCAACCAGGACACCCGGCTGGTGGTGCAGGGGATCACCGGACGCGACGGCTCGTTCCACGCGCGGCAGATGCTGGCCTACGGCACGAAGGTCGTGGCCGGCGTGACCCCCGGCAAGGGCGGCCAGACCTTCGAGGGCGCCGTCCCGATCTTCAACACGGTGGCGGAGGCCGTGGAGCGCACCGGCGCGAACACGTCGGTCATCTACGTGCCGGCCAGGTTCGCCGCCGACGCGATCTTCGAGGCCGCCGACGCCGGCGTCGCCCTCATCGTGTGCATCAGCGAGGGCGTCCCGGTGCTCGACATGACGCGGGCCTACCCGTACGTCGCGGGGAAGGGCGCGCGGCTGATCGGGCCCAATTGCCCCGGCCTCATCACCCCCGGCGTGGCCAAGGTCGGGATCATCCCGGGCCAGATCTGCGCGCCCGGCCCCGTGGGCGTCGTGTCGCGCTCCGGCACCCTCACCTACGAGGTGGTGTACCAGCTCACCCGCGCGGGCCTGGGCCAGACCACCTGCGTCGGCATCGGGGGTGACCCCATCATCGGCACCTCGTTCATTGACTGCCTGACGGCGTTCGAGGCCGACCCGGCCACCCGCGCCGTCGTCATGATCGGCGAGATCGGCGGCACCGACGAGCAGAACGCGGCCGAGTTCGTTGCGACGCGGATGCACAAACCGGTCGTGGGCTTCATCGCCGGCCAGACCGCGCCCCCGGGCCGCCGGATGGGGCACGCCGGCGCCATCATCTCCGGCTCCTCGGGCACCGCCGCCGAGAAGATGGCCGCGTTCGAGCGGGCCGGCATCGCCGTCATGAAGCGCCCGGCCGACGTGGTCCCGCTCGTGAAGCAGCGGCTGTGAAGCTCGCCGATCTCCTCGACGCGGCACGGATCGTCGTGCCGCTGGAGGCCGCGACCCTGCGCGACGCGACCGCCGGCCTGGCCGCGGCCCTGACCCGCGCCGGCGCGGTGGCCGACCCCGAGCGGCTGAGCGAGATCCTCCGCGACGAGTGGCCCGAGGACGTCGTGATGGTCGGCGGCCGCGCGTTCCTGCCGCACTTCCGCAGCAACGCCGTCCGCTCCCTCGTTCTGGCCCTCGGCGTGGCGCCGCAGCCGGTGTGCCGCGCCAACGACCCCAACCGCTGCGCCCGCATCGTCATCCTCATCATGGCCCCGGCCCGCGAAGCCTCCGAGTACCTGCGGGCGATGAGCACCGTCGCCCGCGCGCTGGCCGCCGACGAAGTGGTCGCCGCCCTCCACGCGGCGCGCTCGCCCGCCGACGTGCTCGCCATCCCGGGCCTCGCGAGCGCCCCCATCCCCGCCGAAGTCACCGTCCGCGACGTCATGACGGTGGGCGCCGTCACCGTCGGCCCCGACACCCCGCTCGGCGAAGCGGCGCGCGTCATGCTGAGCCGCCACCTGCGCTGCCTGCCGGTCACCGGCCCGCAGGGCGAGGTGGTCGGCATGCTCACCGACGGCCACCTCCTCAGCCACCTGCTTCCGCAGACGGTGCAGCAGCTCTCGACCGGCCAGGTCAAGGCGGTCAAGCGCCGCACCACGCAGGCTCCCACTACGCGCCGCGGCTCTCCCGCCGAACCCCACGAGCTGCCGGTGCGCGACGCCATGGACCGCACGGTCCTGTGCCTGGCCGAAGACCAGACCATCGCCGACGTGGCCGCCCTGATGTCGGCCAAGAAGGTGGATCGCTTCCCCGTCACCCGCGACGGCGCCCTGGTGGGCGTGCTCACGCGCCGCGACATCGTCCGCAAACTCCTGGGGTACTGACCGACACCATGCGCACTCTCGCCATCATCAAGCCCGACGCCATGGCCTCCGGCAAGGCGGGCCGCGTGCTCGCCCACCTGGAGAGCGCCGGCTTCCGCGTCCGCGCCGCCCGCCTGGTGCGCCTGAGCCAGGCGCAGGCCGAGGCGTTCTATGCCGTCCACCGCGAGCGGCCGTTCTTCCGCCCCCTGGTCGCCTTCATGACCTCGGGACCGTGCCTGCCCATGGCCCTGGAACGCGACGACGCGGTGGCCAGGCTGCGCGAGGTCATCGGCGCCACCGACCCCCGCGAGGCCGCCCCCGGCACCGTGCGCGCGCTCTATGCCGAGTCGAAAGAGCGTAATGCCATCCACGCCTCCGACAGCCCGGAGAACGCCACGCGCGAAGTCGCCTTCTTCTTCCCGGAAGCGGACCTGGCCTAGCCGCCCTGGCTTCGCCGGCGGCGCATCGTTGACCCAAGTTTGACAAGGGGTTAGCTTCACCGCCCATGCTGCGCATTGACCTCGCGGCCGTGCGCGAGAGTCCGGTGGCGGTCGCCGAGCGGATCCTCCCGGACGCCGCCTTGCCGGCGGAGAGCGGGCTCGTTCTGGCGGCCCCCCTGGAAGTGTCCGGCCGGCTGAGCGCGGCGGGCGAGGACCGGTTCTACTGGCAGGCCCGGATCGAGACGGTGGTCCGTGAGGAGTGCCGCCGCTGCCTCAAGCCGGTGGACGTGCCGGTGGCCGTCTCGGCCGGGCTGATGTTCGCGATCGAGGGAGTGGCGGCGGCGGACGACGGCGACTGCTATATCGTCCCCCGGCGCGCCACGGCCCTGGACCTGGCTCCGGCCGTCCGCGAAGAGCTGCTCCTGGCCGTGCCGCAGTACGTCGAATGCCGCGCCGACTGCCGCGGCCTGTGTCCCCGGTGCGGGGCGGACCTGAACGCAGGCCCGTGCGGCTGCGCCCCCCAGGTGGATCCCCGATGGGAAGCGCTCACCAAGCTTGCTCGAGGTGACTGACGCATGGCTGTCCCGAAGAGACGAACCTCCAAGTCCAAGAAGCGGATGCGCCGTACGCACCACCGCGCGCCGGCCGCGACGCTCGCGCCCTGCCCGAAGTGCGGCGAGATGCGCATCCCGCACCGTGTCTGCCCGAACTGCGGCTATTACAAGGGCGAGCGCCGGATCGAGATCGAGGACTGAGTGATCCGTATCGCCGTGGATGCGATGGGCGGGGACCATGCGCCCACGGTCCCGGTGGCGGGCGCCGTGCTGGCCGCGAGCGAGCTGCCCGCCGACGTCACGCTGCAGCTGGTCGGGCAGACGCGACCGATCGAGCGCGAACTCGAAAAGCATGGCGCCGACCACGCGCGCATCGAGGTGATCGATGCGCCCGAGGTGGTCGGGATGGGCGAGAAACCGCTTCAGGCGATCAGGTCCAAGCGCAACTCCTCCATCGCGATAGGTGTCGGCCTCCAGAAGACCGCCCAGTCGGACGCGTTCATCAGCGCCGGCAA
This sequence comes from bacterium, assembly GCA_021787855.1. Classification (GTDB taxonomy): domain Bacteria; phylum Gemmatimonadota; class Gemmatimonadetes; order Gemmatimonadales; family JACORV01; genus Fen-1245. The sequence continues at coordinate 20,764 of JAJYLI010000003.1, forward strand.
CACCGGCGCGGTCATGGCCGCCGCCACGCTGACGCTCGGCCTGCTGCCCGGCTTCGAGCGTCCGGCCATCGGCACGCCGTTCCCGACCAGCCGCCAGCCGGTGCTGGTGCTGGACGCCGGCGCCAACGTGGACTGCTCGGCGGCCGAGCTGGTGGGGTTCGCCCGGCTGGGGCTGCAGTACGCCCGCGACGTGATGGGCCGGCCCAATCCCGCGCTGGGGCTGCTCAACATCGGCGAGGAGGAGGAGAAGGGGAACGCCGCGGCGAAGGACGCCTACCGGCTGCTCCGGAACAGCGGTCTGCCGTTCGTCGGCAACGTGGAGGGGCGGCACGTGCTGCTGGGCCGCTCGGATCAGGGCGACTTCGACGTGGTGGTGTGCGACGGCTTCGTCGGCAACGTGCTGCTGAAGTTCTACGAGTCGGTGGCGCGGCTGTTCCACACCCTGGTCGAGCGCGAGCTGGGCGCGGCCGCGGCCTCGGGGGAGGCGATGTCGCGCATCTGGCGCGTGCTGGATTACGCGGAGTACGGCGGGGCGCCGCTGCTGGGCGTGCGCGGGGTCGCCATCATCTGCCACGGGCGGTCCACGGCCAACGCCATCCGGCACGCGATCCGCCTGGCGGTGGAGGCGTCCCAGCACCAGTTCCTGCAGCACCTGAGCCGCGAGTTCGCGACGGGCGAGGCGCGGGCATGAAGGCGCCGGCCTTCGCGTTCGCGGGCCTGGGCTCGTACGTCCCCAGCCGGGTGCTGACCAACGCCGACTTCGAGAAGATGCTCGACACGTCGGACACCTGGATCCGCGAGCGGACCGGGATCCGGGAGCGCCACATCGCGGGGGACGGCGACACCACGTCGGGCATGGGCAAGGAGGCCAGCCTGCGGGCGCTGGCGGAGGCGGGTCTGCCGCCCACCGAGCTCGACCTGATCGTGGCCGCCACGGCGACCCCCGACCGGCTGCTCCCCTCCACGGCCTGCGACATCCAGGCGCTGATCGGCGCGAAGAACGCCGTGGCCTTCGACGTGGGCGCGGCGTGCCCGGGCTGGATCTACGGCCTGGTCGTGGCCGAGTCCATGCTGGCCGCGGGGCAGGCGCGGCGCGCCCTGGTCATCGGCACGGAGCGGCTGAGCGCCATCACCGACTACACCGACCGCTCCACCGCGGTGCTGTTCGGCGACGCCGCCGGAGCGGTGGTGCTCGCGGCGGGGGACGGCCGGCGCGGCATCCTCTCCTCCTACCTCAAGTCGGACGGCACGCTCGCCGAGCTGCTGCACCGGCCGGGGGGCGGGGCGGTGCACCCGCCGAGCGAAGAGCTGCTCAAGGACCACAGCTACTACCTGAAGATGGCCGGCCGCGAGGTGTTCAAGGCGGCGGTGCGCTCCATGGGCGACGCGGCGCAGCGGGCGCTGGAGAAGGCCGGCCTCGCGGGCGACGCGGTGGACCTGCTGGTGCCGCACCAGGCCAACATCCGCATCATCGAGGCGACGGCGTCGCACGTGAACATCCCGATGGACCGGGTGTTCGTGAACGTGGACCGCTACGGCAACACCAGCTCCGCCTCCATCCCGCTGGCCCTGGACGAGGCCCGCACGAGCGGGCGGCTGCAGCCCGGCATGGTGGTGCTGCTGGTGACCTTCGGCGCGGGCTTCACCTGGGGCGCGGTGGTCCTCAGGTGGTGAGGGTGGCCCTGCTCTGCCCGGGGCAGGGGTCGCAGCGCGTGGGGATGGGCAAGGACCTGGCCGAAGCGTTCCCCGAGGCGCGCGCCGTGCTGGAGGAGGTGGACGAAGCGCTGGGCTTCGCCCTCACCGGCGTGATGTGGAACGGGCCGGAGGCGCTGCTGACGCGCACCGACCACGCGCAGCCCGCCATCCTGGCGCATTCCCTGGCGGTGTGGGCGGTGGTGCGGGGGGCGCTGGCCCCCGCGGTGGCCGCGGGCGCCGGGCACTCGCTGGGCGAGTACAGCGCCTACGCGGCGGCCGGCGGGCTGGACGTCACGGCCGCCGCGCGGCTGGTGCGCCGCCGCGGCGAGCTGATGCACGAGGCGGGGGCCGCGCGGCCGGGCACCATGGCGGCGGTGCTGGGGCCGGACGCGGAGCGGGTGGCGGCGGCGTGCCGCGAAGCCAGCGGCCCGGACGGCGTGGTCGTGGCGGCGAACCTCAACGCGCCCGACCAGACGGTGATCTCGGGCGACCCGGCCGCCGTGGACCGGGCGGCGAAGCTGCTGAAGGCGTCGGGCGCCAAGCGGGTCGTGCCGCTCCCGGTGAGCGGCGCGTTCCATTCGCCGCTGATGGAGCCGGCCGCGGCGCGCTTCGCCCCGGCGCTGGAGGCCACCGTTTGGGGGCCGCTGGCCTTCCCGGTGGTGGCCAACGCGAGCGCCGCGGCGGTGACCGACGCCGCGGACGCCCGCCGGCTCCTGGCGGCGCAGCTCACCAGCCCGGTGCGCTGGGTGGAGTCGGTGGGGACCCTGTCCCGCGCGGCGGGCGACGGCGCGGCGTTCGTCGAGATCGGCCCCGGCGCGGTGCTGAGCGGCCTGGCGCGGCGGATCGCGCCGGCGGCGCGCGCCACGGCCCTGGGCACGGCGGCGGACGTGCGGGCCTGGCTGGAGGCGGCGTGAACTGGCGTCTGGACGGCAAGGTCGCGGTGGTGACCGGCGGCAGCCGCGGCATCGGCCGCGCCATCACGGAGGCGCTGGCCGGGGCGGGGGCCCGGGTCGCGATCCTGGTGCGGGATGCGGCCCGCGGCCAGGCGGCCGCGGCCGAGATCGGGCAGGGCACCCGCGCCTACCAGGCGGACGTGGCGCTCCCCGAGCAGGTGGACGCCGCCGTCGCCGCCGTCGAGCGGGACCTGGGGCCGATTGACATCCTGGTGAACAACGCCGGGCTGACCCGCGACAACGTGCTGGTGCGCCTGGGCGAGCCCGAGTGGAACGCGGTGCTCGGGACCAACCTCAGCGGCGCGTTCCACGCCATGCGCGCGGTCACCCGCGGCATGATGAAGCGGCGCGGCGGCCGGATCATCAACGTGACCAGCGTGGTGGGCCTGGTCGGCAACAAGGGCCAGGCGAACTACGCCGCCTCGAAGGCCGGCCTGGTGGGCCTCACCAAGGCCGTGGCCAAGGAGCTGGCCTCGCGCAACGTGCTGGTCAACGCCGTGGCCCCCGGCTACGTGGCCACCGACATGACCGCCGCCCTGAGCCCGGAGGCGCGCGAGACCCTGGCCGCCGCGATCCCCCTCGGACGCCTGGGGACCCCCGCCGACGTGGCGCCCGTGGTGCTCTTCCTCGCGTCCGAGGGGGCGGCGTACATTACGGGCCAGGTTTTCGTGGTGGACGGCGGCATGGTGATGTAGCGCACTTACCCTTTGGAGGGATGCAGCTCACATGGCCGACATGGCGAACCTCGAATCGCGCGTCAAGGACATCATCGCCGAGGAGCTGGGCGTCGAGCGCGAGAAACTGACCAACGAGGCCTCCTTCATGGAGGACCTCGGCGCCGACAGCCTGGATACCGTCGAGCTGGTGATGGCGTTCGAGAAGGAGTTCGACCTGGACATCCCGGACGAGGAAGCGGAGAAGCTGCGCACCGTCGGGGACGCCCTCACGTACCTGCACCAGCGCATGGGTGCGAAGTAGTGGCGCGTCGGGTCGTCGTCACCGGCCTCGGGCTGGTGACCCCCGTGGGCAACACCGTGGAAGCGAGCTGGAGCGCGCTGGTCGCCGGAACGTCGGGGGCCGCGCGCATTCAGCGTTTCGACCCCTCGCCTCTGGACGTGCGGTTCGGCTGCGAGGTCAAAGGCTTCGACGCCGGCGCCTACCTCGACCGCAAGGAGATCAGGCGCTACGACCTGTTCGCCCAGTACGCGCTCGCGGCCACGGCGCAGGCGGTGGCCGCGGCCGGGCTGGAGCGCGGGTTCCCGACCCCGGCCCGCACCGGCGTGCTGATCGGCAGCGGGGTCGGCGGCATCGCGACCTTCGAGGAGCAGTGCAAGATCTTCCTCCAGCAGGGACCCGGCCGCGTCTCCCCGTTCTTCGTGCCGATGTTCATTCCCGACATGGCGTCGGGCCTGGTGGCGATCCGCTACGGCCTCACCGGCCCCAACTTCTGCACCGTGTCGGCCTGCGCGTCGTCCGCCCACGCCGTCGGTGAGGCCACCCGCGCGATCCAGTACGGGGACGCCGACGTCATGATCGCCGGCGGCGCCGAGGCCGCCATCACGCCGCTGGCCATCGCCGGGTTCGCCAACATGAAGGCCCTCTCCACGCGCAACGACGACCCCGAGCACGCCTCGCGGCCGTTCGACGCCACGCGGGACGGCTTCGTCCTGGGCGACGGCGCGGGCGTCGTCGTGCTCGAGAGCCTCGAGCACGCCGAGCGGCGGGGCGCGACGATCCTGGCCGAGGTCGCCGGCTACGGCATGAGCGCCGACGCCCACCACATGACCCAGCCGGCCCCGGAAGGGCGGGGGGCGCAACTGGCCATGCGGGCGGCGCTGGCCGACGCGGGCGACGGCCTGGGCGAGGTGCAGTACGTCAACGCCCACGGCACCGCGACGCCGCCGGGCGACGTGGCGGAGACCGTGGCCGTCAAAGCCGTGTTCGGGGCGCGCGCGAGCGGGATGGTGTTCGGCTCGACCAAGTCCATGACCGGCCACCTCCTGGGCGCGGCGGGCGGCACCGAGTTCGCGATCTGCGTGCTGGTCATCCAGCACGGCGTGATTCCGCCCACCATCAACTACCGGACCCCGGATCCCGAGTGCGACCTGGACTGCGCCCCCAACCACGCCGTCCAGCGCCGCGTGGACGTGGCCATGAGCAACTCGTTCGGCTTCGGGGGCCACAACGTGTCCCTCCTGGTCAAGCGCTTCGTCGCCTGAGTGCCGAGCGGTCCGTGACCACGACGCTCCCCCCCGCCACCTCCTCTCCTCCCCCGGCCGACCGGACCCTGGACGACCGGGCCCTGGAGCTGGCCCTGGCCAACCCGCAGCTCCGCCCCGCCGCCGAGAAGCTGGCGGCGGGCGAGCGGCTGGGCCGGGACGACGCGGTCGCGCTGTTCGAGAGCCGCGACCTGCTGGCCGTGGGCGCGCTGGCCGACGCCCGCAACCGCCGGCGGAACGGCCGCCGGGTGTTCTTCTCGGCCAACCAGCACATCAATCCCACCAACGTGTGCGTGCTGCGGCACACCTGTGCCTTCTGCTCCTTCGCGCGGACGCCCAAGGAGGAGGGGGCGTACACCCGGACCCTCGCGGAGGTGCTCGAGGAGGCGGGCCGGGCCAAGAGCGCGCCGACGCGGGAATTCCACATCGTCGGGGGCCTGCACCCCAAGCTGCGCCTGAGCTACTACACCGACATGATCCGCGCCCTGAAGGCGGCCTATCCGGGCGTGCACGTCAAGGCGCTCACCGCGGTCGAGATCGCGCACCTGGCGCGGATCGAGCGGTGCTCGTTCCGGGAGGTGCTGCTGGCCCTCAAGGAGGCGGGCCTCACCAGCCTGCCCGGCGGCGGCGCCGAGGTGTTCGGCCGCGCGGTGCGCATGACCATCGCCGACCGCAAGCTCGCGGGGGAGGACTGGCTGGAGGTGCACCGCCAGGCCCACGCGCTGGGCATCCCGAGCAACTGCACGATGCTCTACGGGCACGTGGAGACCCTGCAGGATCGGGCCGAGCACCTGCTGATCCTGCGCGGCCTGCAGGACGAGACCGGCGGCTTCCTGACCTACATCCCGCTGGCCTACCACCCCGACCACAACGCCCTGGGCGAGGAGCTGGGCTGGCGGGGCCGCGCCACCATGGGGGTGGACGACCTGCTGAACATCGCCGTCGCGCGGCTGGTCCTGGACAACGTGCCGCACGTCAAGACGCACTGGCCGATGGTGTCGCCGTTCATCTCCCAGGTGGCGCTGGACTTCGGCTGCGACGACCTGGAGGGGACGGTGGTGTACGAGCGCGTGTACCACGAGGCGGGGGCGAGCACGCCGATGGAGATGAACTACGACGCGCTGGTGGACCTGATCCGCGGCGCCGGCAAGACCCCGGTGGAGCGCGACTCGCTCTACCGGCCGGTGCGGACGTTCGACTGATGCGCCTCGGACGGATCGGCTACGTCAACTGCTACCCGGTGTACGGGGCCATGGACCGCGGGGTGGTGGCGCCGCCGGCCACCCTGGTCACCGGCACGCCGGCCGAGCTGAACGACCGTCTGGCGGACGGCCGCCTGGACGTCAGCGTCATCTCGGCGGTGGCGTACGCGCATCGCGCCGAGGCCTACGAGCTGCTGCCCGACCTGGCCATCAGCTCCGACGGGCCGGTGCGGAGCGTGCTGCTGTTCAGCCGCCGGCCCCCCGGGGAGCTGGACGGCGCGCGGGTGCTGGTCTCCACGTCGTCGCGGACCTCGGTGCAGCTCCTCGACCTGCTGGCGCGCGACCGGTGGCGGGTCGCCGTGACGCTGACCCCCGCGCCGGCGGAGACCGCGGACCTGGCGCGGCTCGAGGCCATCCCGCACGACGCGGCACTGGTGATCGGCGACGGGGCGCTGCTCCTGGCCGCCGCGCACGCGTACCCCGTCGTCACCGACCTGGGCGAAGCGTGGAAGGCGTGGACCGGGCTGCCGTTCGTGTTCGCGGTGTGGGCCGCGCGCCGGGCGGTGGACCGCGGGGCCGTGCGCGACGTGCACCGGGCCCTGCTGGCCAGCCGGAAGTGGGGGCTCCAGCACCTCGACCTGCTCGCCGGCGACGCCGCCGGCCGCACCGGCGTGGCGCCGGCACGGTGCCGCGAGTACCTCGCCGGCCTGGACTACGGCCTGTCGTACCGCCACCTGGCGGGCCTGGCCGACTTCCTGGGCCGGCTGGCGGCGCGCGGCGTCGTGCCCGACGGCACGCTGTCCTTCCTGGGGGCCGCCTGACCGTGTCCGACGCCACCGCGCTGCTGGAACTGTACGAGCGGGCCCCGCTCTTGGAGCTGGCGGCGCTGGCCGACGCCGAGCGGCGGCGGCGCCACCCGGGCGGCGCCGTGACGTACATCGTGGACCGCAACATCAACTACACCAACGTCTGCGTCGCGGACTGCAAGTTCTGCGCGTTCTACCGCCGGCCGAAGCACGCCGAGGGCTACGTCCTGTCGTTCGAGGAGATCGGCGCCAAGATCGAGGAGGCCAAGGCCATCGGCGCGGTCCAGATCCTGATGCAGGGCGGCCACAACCCGTACATCCCGTTCGAGTGGTACCTCGACCTGCTGCGCTACATCAAGGCGCACCACCCGATCCACATCCACGGCTTCTCACCCTCGGAGGTGCAGTTCTTCGCCAGGCGCTTCCGCCTGACCGTGGACCAGGTGGTGGAGGCGCTGCAGGGGGCGGGGCTCGACTCCATCCCCGGGGGCGGCGGCGAGATCCTGGTGGACCGCGTGCGCAAGCTGGTAGCCGGCAAGAAGGCGCTCACCGACCAGTGGCTCGAAGTCATGGACTCGGCCCACCGCCACGGCATGCGGACGACCTCCACGATGATGTACGGCCTGGGGGAGACCCCGGCCGAGCGGATCGAGCACCTGCTGCGGCTGCGGGAGCAGCAGGCGCGGACCCACGGCTTCACGGCCTTCATCTGCTGGCCGCTCCAGCCGGAGCGCACCGCGATGGAGGGCACGCCGCGAACCGACGCGGTGACCTACCTCCGGACCCTGGCCATCGCGCGGCTGGCGCTGGACAACTTCGACAACCTGCAGGTGAGCTGGGTGACGATGGGGCCGAAGATCGGGCAGGTGGCGCTGCGCTTCGGCGCCAACGACTTCGGCTCGCTGATGATGGAGGAGAGCGTGGTCTCGGCCGCGGGCACCACCTACCGGACCACGGTGGACGAGATCGAGCGGCTGATCCACGGCGCGGGCTTCGTCCCGGTCCGGCGGCGGCAGGACTACACCCTGGTCCAGGAGGCGGCGTGACGGCCACGGCCAAGCCAGTGCTGGTGCTGGTCGGCTCGGAGTCCGACCGGCAGCGGATCGAGCCGGCCCTCAAGGTGCTGGAGGAGGCCGGCGTCGGCTTCGACTTCGTGGTGTCGTCCGCCCACCGCGCGCCCGAGCAGACCGCCGCGCTGGTCAAGGGCGCGCGGGCCGCGGGCTACCGGGTGCTGATCTGCGGCGCCGGCCTGGCCGCCGCGCTGCCGGGGTTCGCCGCCTCGCAGACCGACCTGCCGGTCATCGGCGTGCCGTTCGACGTCGGCCCCCTGCGGGGCGTGGACGCCCTGTACGCCATCGCGCAGCTGCCCAGCGGCGTGCCGGTCGGGACCGTCGGGATTGACAACGCGAAGAACGCGGCGCATCTCGCCATCAGGATCCTCCGCTCATGAGCACGCGCGTCGGCATCGGGTACGATTCGCACCGCTTCGCCGCCGGCCGCCCGCTGCGGCTGGCGGGCGTGACCGTGCCCCACACCCACGGCCTGGTGGGCCACTCGGACGGCGACGTCGCGCTGCACGCCGTCGTGGACGCCCTGCTCGGCGCCGCCGCCCTGGGCGACATCGGCGCCCTGTTCCCCGACACCGAGCCGCGCTGGAAGGGCGCCGATTCGGCCCAGTTCGTCCGCGCCACGCTGGAGCGGCTGGGGCCCCTCGGGCTCGCCGTCGGCCAGGTGGACATCACCATCATCGCCGAGCGCCCCAAGCTGGCTCCCCACATCGCCGCGATGCGCGCCGCGACGGCCCGGGCGCTGGGGGTGGAGCCGGGCGCGGTGAGCGTGAAGGCCAAGAGCAACGAAGGCATGGGCTGGCTGGGGCGCGGCGAGGGCATCGCCGCGCTCGCGGTCGCGACCCTGGCCCGGACTTCCGGCTGATCGACCAGCTCATCGCCTGGCTCGCCGGACTCCCGCCGTCCGGCGTCTACGGCGTCATCGCGTTCCTCGCCGCCCTCGAGAACCTCGTTCCGCCGGTCCCGGCCGACACGGCCGTGGCGCTGGGCGCGTTCCTCGCGGGGCAGGGCGGCACCGTCACCCTCGCCGGCGTGTTCCTCGCCACCTGGGTGCCCAACGTGGCCTCCGCGGCGGGCACCTACTGGCTCGCGCGCACCCTGGGGCGCGACTTCGCCGCGACGTCGGCCGGGCGGCGGCTGCTCTCGCCCCGCGCCCTGGCGGCGCTGGAGCGCGCCTACCGGCGTCACCACTGGTGGGGCATCTTCCTGAGCCGGTTCCTGCCCGGCTATCGCGCCGTCGTTCCGCCGTTCGCCGGCCTCGCCGGCCTGGGCGCCTTCCGGGCGCTGGCCCCGGTGGCCCTGGCCTCGGGCCTGTGGTACGGGGCGCTGGTGGCGCTCGCGCACCACGTGGGCGGCGACTGGCCGGCGATCCAGGCGGCCCTGGCGCGCCTGGGCTGGTGGCTCGCGGTCGTGGCGGCCGCCGCCACCGCGCTGCTGGCGCTCGCGGCGTGGCGCCTCTGGTCGCATGAGCGCCGCTGACGCGATTCCCGCCGCCTTCCGGCTCGACGCCTTCGCCGCGTTCCTGACGCTGGAACGGGGGGCGTCGCGGAATACCGTCGCCGCGTACGCCCGGGACCTCGCGCACCTGGTCGAGTTCCTCCGCGCCAGGGGCGCCGCGGCCCCGGAGCAGGCCACCACGGCGCAGCTCCGGGACTTCGTCTTCCACCTCAAGGACCTGGGCCTCGCGGCCACCAGCATCCGGCGCCACGTCTCCTCCACCCGGAGCTACTTCCGCTTCCTCGTGGGCGAGGGAGCGGTGCTGCGGGACCCCACCGAGCGGCTCGCCAGCCCCAAGCAGTGGCGCACCCTGCCGTCCGTCCTCACCACGGCCGAGATGGAGCGGCTGCTCGCCGCGCCGCACGCCGACCAGCCCCTGGCCTGGCGCGACCGCGCGCTGCTGGAGTTCGCCTACGCGACCGGAGCCCGGGTCTCCGAGCTGGTGGGGATTGGCGTGAGCGACGTGCTGTACGACGAGGGCCTGGCGCGCCTGTTCGGCAAGGGCAACAAGGAGCGCCTGGTGCCGGTCGGCCGGCGGGCGCTGGGCGCCGTGGCCCTGTACGTGCGCGAGACGCGCCCCCGCCTCGAGCAGGGCCGGGGCCAGGGCCGGCTGTTCCTCAACGCCCGGGGAGCCCCGCTCTCGCGCGTCGGCGCCTGGGGGATCATCAAGCGTTCCGCCCGGGCCGCGGGCCTCACCAAGCGCGTGACCCCACACACGCTGCGGCATACTTTCGCCACGCATCTGCTCGAAGGCGGTGCCGATCTCCGGGCGGTTCAGGAGATGTTGGGGCACGCGGACTTGAGCACCACCCAGCTCTACACCAAGGTGGACCGTGAGTATCTTCGCAGCGTGCACCGCAGCTACCATCCGCGGGCCTGAGCCCCGCCGCGGCGGACCTGCCGCGCGCCGCCTGAATACCGGAGGAGACCCCATGTCGAGATTGCCCGCCGCCCTGCTCGTGGCCGGCGCCGCGGCCCTCCTCGATCCCGCGGGCGCCCGCGCCCAGACCGCGGTGGCGCTGCGCTACCAGCCGCCGGTCGGCCAGGTGACGCACTACCGCGCCGTCAGCCAGACGTGGATCCGGCTCCCCGGCATGCCGGCCGCGGACACCACCAAGCCCACCATGACGCGGACCATGTACTCGACCAGCACCGTGACGGGGCTGGACGGCGGCGCCCGCGTGGTGAAGAGCGTGATTGACTCCTCGAGCCAGGACCTCGGCCCCATGGGCGCCCTGATGCCGGGCGGCGACCCGTTCAAGGGCATCACGATCACCCAGCACGTGGATCCGCTGGGGCGCGTGCTCGCCTCCGACGTCACCGGCCCGCCGGACGCCAATCCCATGGTCCTCGTCCGCATGCGACAGGACGGGAGTCAGCGCCCGGTCGTCCTGCCGGAGCGGCGCGTGAGCCCCGGTGACACGTGGACCTGGGCGGACACCCTGGATATGAACGGAGGCGAGGGGGCCGGCAGCCCCAAGGCCGTCGTGGACGTCACCTACCGGCTCGTCCGCGTCCGACGGACGCGCGGGACCCGGCTGGCGACGATCGCGCTGCGCGGGGTCATGCACGGCGCCGGCGCCACGGCGGCGACGGGCGCCGGTCCGCGGGGCACCATGAGCGGCGAGATCGTGCTCGACCTGGGTGCCGGCCGCGTGGTGCGGGCCACCACCCGGCTCACCGCGTATCTGCCCGGCGAGGCGCCCCCCATGCGGACCGTGAGCACCACCGAGATGCTGCCCTAGGACCGCCCCCGCCGGCGGGCCCGGCCCCGCGCCCGGGGCCGGACGGTCCCCCGGGCTCGGGGCCTCTGGCGGGGGGGCGGGGGAACCGTTAGATTCGGGTCCCCTCCGTCGCATCGTAAGTATCTCTCCCACAATGCTTTGACAGTTATCCCCTTGGCTGTTAGGTTGCGGTGTGATTCTTGCACACGCGCCGCGCCCTCGTGGCCGGGAGTAGGGTCTTGGCCGTCATTCCCGCGCGGCTCGGCGCGGAGCGGCTGCCCGGCAAGCCGCTGCGGCTGCTGGGGGGGCGCGCGTTGATCGCGTGGGTGGCGCTGAACGCGCGGCGCGCGGGTGTGGCGGACGAGGTGGTCGTGGCGACCGACGCGCCGGAAGTCGCCGCGGAGGCCGAGCGGGTGGGCGTGCGGGCGGTGGTGACGCAGGAGCGGCACGCCTCGGGCACCTCGCGCGTGGCGGAAGTCGCGGCGCGGCCGGAATATGGCGGCTACGGCGTGGTGGTGAACGTGCAGGGCGACGAGCCGTTCCTGCCGGCCGCGGCGCTGGCGGGCGCCGTGGCGCAGGTGGAGCGGGGGGCGGACGTGGGTACGGCGGCGGCGCCACTGGCGGCGGAGGCCGCGGCCGCGCCGAGCGTGGTGAAGGTGGTGCTGGGCGCGGGGGGCCGCGCGCTGTACTTCTCGCGCAGCCTGATCCCGTACCCGCGGCGCGCGGACGGCGCGCCACGCTACTGGCAGCACCTCGGGGTGTACGCGTTCCGGCCGCCGGCGCTGGCGCGCTGGATGGCCCTGGAGCCCACCGAGGCCGAGCTGGCCGAGCAACTGGAGCAGCTGCGGCCGCTGGGACACGGGATGAGCATCGGCGTGGCGACGCTGGCGGAGCCGGCGCTGCCCGGGATAGACACCGAGGACGATCTGCGGCGCGCCGAGGCGTACCTGCGAGCGCGCGGCGACGGGGGGGCCGGCCGTGCCTGACCGCAACGTGACCAAGCAGCAGGCGACCAAGTACGTCTTCGTGACCGGCGGCGTCGTCTCTTCCCTGGGGAAGGGCATCGCCGCCGCGTCCCTGGGACGGCTGCTCACGGACCGCGGGCTGCGGGTGACGATCCAGAAGTTCGATCCGTACATCAACGTGGACCCCGGGACGATGTCGCCGTTCCAGCACGGCGAAGTGTACGTCACCGACGACGGGGCCGAGACGGACCTGGACCTGGGCCACTACGAGCGGTTCATTGACCGCTCGCTCTCGCAGGCCAACAACGTGACCACCGGGCGGATCTACCAGACGGTGATCACCAAGGAGCGGCGCGGGGAGTACCTGGGCTCGACGGTGCAGGTGATCCCGCACATCACCGACGAGATCAAGGCCGCCGTGCGCCGGCTGGCCCCGGACCACGACGTGGTCATCACCGAGATCGGCGGCACGGTGGGCGACATCGAGTCCCTGCCGTTCCTGGAGGCGATCCGGCAGTTCCGCCAGGAGGTGGGCCGGGACAACGCCCTGTTCATCCACCTGACGCTGGTGCCGTACATCGCCGCGACCGGCGAGCTCAAGACCAAGCCGACTCAGCACTCGGTGCGCGAGCTGATGGAGATCGGGATCCAGCCGGACATCCTGATCGCGCGCGGCGAGCGGCCGCTGCCGGAGGAGCTGCGGCGCAAGATCGCGCTGTTCTGCAACGTGGATTTCGGCTGCGTGGTGGAGTCGCCCGACGTCCGGAGCATCTACGAGATCCCGCTCAAGCTGCACGAGCAGGGGCTGGACCGCGAGGTGTGCCAGCGGTTGCGGCTCGACGCCCCGGAGCCGGACCTCAAGCCGTGGCGCGAGCTGGTGGAGACCATCCTGCACCCCGCCGACCGCGTGCGGATCGCGGTGGTGGGGAAGTACACGGAGCTGGTGGACGCCTACAAGTCGGTGCAGGAGGCGCTGACCCACGGCGGTATCGCCAACCACGTGGGCGTCACGATGGAGTGGATCTCCAGCGACCGGTTCACGGACCGGGACACCGCGGTGCGCCTGCTGGCCCCGTACGACGCGCTGCTGGTGCCCGGTGGCTTCGGGGTACGCGGGATCGAGGGCATGGTGGAGGCGGTCGCGGCGGCGCGCGAGACGCGGCTGCCGTTCTTCGGCATCTGCCTGGGGATGCAGGTGGCGATCATCGAGTTCGCCCGCGACGTGTGCGGCATCGCCGACGCCAACTCGTCGGAGTTCGAGGCCGAGTGCGGCAACCCGGTGATCTCGCTGCTCCCCTCGCAGCGCGCCGTACAGGACCTCGGCGGCACCATGCGGCTGGGGGCGTACCCCTGCCGGCTGCGCCCGGGCTCGCAGATCGCGCGGATCTACGGCACCTCGGAGACCAGCGAGCGGCACCGCCACCGCTACGAGGTGGACAACGGGTACCGCGACCTGCTGGCCGAGCACGGCCTGCGCCTGACCGGCCTCTCGCCGGACGGCTCGCTGGTGGAGATGATCGAGCTGCCGGAGCATCCCTGGTTCATCGGGTGCCAGTTCCACCCCGAGCTGAAGTCCCGGCCGACCCGGCCGCACCCCCTGTTCGCGAGCTTCATCGCGGCCGCCCGCGACACGCGGCGCCGGCGGGCGGAGCCGGCGGGCGCGCCGGCCGCGGCCGTGGCCGCGTCCTGAGATGCCCGCGGCGTCGCCGTTCGGTCCGGGGCCGTTCCTCATCGCCGGCCCCTGCGTGGTCGAGGACGACCGCCTCAACGTGGCCGTGGGCGAGGCCCTCGCGGCCCTGGCCGCCCGCCTGCGGATCCCGGTCATCTACAAGGCCTCCTACGACAAGGCGAACCGCTCGCGGCTGGGGGCCGCCCGCGGGCCGGGCGCGGCGGCGGGCCTGGCCGCCCTGGCCAGGGTCCGGGCCGCGACGGGGCTCCCGATTCTCACCGACGTGCACGAAGTCGCCCAGGTCGAGGCGGCCGCCGCCGTGGCCGACGTGCTGCAGGTGCCCGCCTTCCTGTGCCGCCAGACCGACCTGCTCGTCGCGGTGGGCCGCGCCGGCAAGCCGGTGAACCTCAAGAAGGGGCAGTGGATGTCCCCCGAGGGCATGGCCGGCGCGGTCGAGAAGGTCCGGAGCGGCGGCGGCGGCGCGGTGGCGGTCACCGAACGCGGCACCTTCTTCGGCTACGGCGATCTGGTCGTGGACATGCGCGCCTTCACCAGGCTCAAGGCCGCCTGCGGCACGCCGGTGATCTACGACGGGACCCACAGCGTCCAGCAGCCGGGACGCGGGGCCGACGGCGCCAGCGGCGGGCTGCGGGAATTCATTCCCCCGCTGCTCATGGCGGCCGCGGCGGCGGGCGCGGACGGCTTCTTCCTCGAGACGCACCCCGACCCCGCGCACGCCCCGTCCGACGGACCCAACATGCTCCCGCTGGCCGCGCTGCCCGACGTCGTCGCCCGGGCCCTCGACGTGTGGCGCAGCGCCCGCGTGCCCCATGATTGAGCCCGCCCTGGCCCGCCGGATCCGCCTCCTGGGCTGCGACGTGGACGGCACCATGACCGACGGCGGCCTGTACCTGGGCGGCCCCGCCGAAGCCCCCGTGGAGCTGAAGCGCTTCGACATCCAGGACGGGCTCGGCGTCCACCTCCTGCGCGCCGCCGGCGTGGCGGTCGCCGTGGTCACGGGCCGGGCGGGCGAGCCCGCGCGCCGCCGCGCGGAGGAGCTCCAGGTGGACGAGTTCGCCGCCGACGCGGGCGCCCGCAAGCTGCCGCTGTTCGAGGCCATCCTGCGCCGCCGCGGCGTGGGCTGGGACGAGGCCTGCTTCGTCGGCGACGACCTGCCGGACCTGCCGCTGCTGCGGCGGGTGGCGTTGCCCGTGGCCGTCGCCAACGCCTGCCGCGAGGTCAAGGCGGCGTGCCGGGTGGTGACCACCGCCCGGGGCGGCCACGGTGCCCTGCGCGAGTTCGCGGAGGCCCTGCTCCAGGCGCGCGGCGCGTGGAGTGACGTGGTGGCCTCGTACCTGAGAGAGCGCGACGAGGCCCGGGCGGAGGACCATGCCGCCGCGCCCTGACACCGCCGCGGACAGCGTGACGCGGGGACGCCAGGTCCTGGAGCAGGAGGCCGCCGCCCTCCTCGCCCTGGCGCGCCGGCTCGACCGCCGCTTCGCGAGCGCGGTGGAGGCCCTGCGCGCCTGCCGCGGCCGCATCGTCGTCTCGGGCGTGGGGAAGTCGGGCGTGATCGCGCGCAAGATCGCCGCCACCCTCACCTCGACCGGCTCGCCGGCGACCTTCCTGCACCCGGTGGACAGCGTGCACGGCGACCTGGGCATCGTGGGGCGCGACGACGTGGCGGTCCTGCTCTCCAAGAGCGGCGAGACCGACGAGCTGTTCGGCCTGGTGGCCTCCCTGAAGCGCCTCGGCGTCCCCATCATCGCGATCACCGGCGCCGCCGGCTCCACGCTCGCGCGGCACGCCGACGTGGTCCTCGACGCCGCCGTGGCCGCGGAAGCGTGCCCGCTCGACCTGGCGCCCACCACCAGCACGACCGCCGCGCTGGCCCTGGGCGACGCGCTCGCCATCGCGCTGTTCGAGGCCAAGGGTTTCGACGCCGAGGACTTCGCCCGGCTGCACCCGGGCGGCGCCCTCGGCCGGCGGCTGTTGCTGCTGGTCCGCGACGTCATGGTCACCGACCGGCTGCCCGCCCTCGGCCCCGAGGCCACGATGCGCGAGTGCGTCATCCTGCTGGCCGAGCGGCGCGGCACGGTGGCGGTGGTGGACGGCGAGCGCAAGGTGGTGGGCGTCGTCACGGCCGGCGATCTCACGCGCCTGATGGAGCGGCGCGCCGACTTCCTCGACGTCCCGGTGCGCGACGTGATGACCCGCGCCCCGAAGCTGGCGCACCCCGACGAGCTGGCGAGCGCCGCCGTCAACCGGCTCGAGCACCACGGCATCATGGCCATGCCCGTGGTGGACGACGGCGGCGCCCTCTCCGGCGTCGTCCACCTGCACGATCTGCTGCGCGCGGGGGCCGCGTGAGCGGGACGGGGAGCCTGATCCGGCGCGTCGCCGCGCCGCTGGGCCTGGGCGCGCTCCTGTGGGCGTGCGGCGGCACCGGGAACAGCGGCCTCGCCGGCGCCGCGCTGACCGCCGACAGCGCCGACCAGGTCATCTGGGGCCTCACCACCATCCTCACCAAGGCCGGCGTGCGCCAGGCCTACCTCAGCGCCGACACCGCCTACGAGTACGACGCCAGCGGGCGGGTGGACATGCGGGGCGTGCGGGTCACGTTCTACTCCGCCGACGGCGTGGCCGAGTCGGTCCTGACGGGCCGGCAGGGCACCTACTGGATGCGCACCAACCAGATGTCCGCCCGGGACCACGTGATCGTGGTGCGCAGCTCGGACGGCGCCCGCCTCGCGACCGACTTCATCGAGTACGACCCCGCCCAGAACCAGGTCCGCACCGACAAGCCCTACGTCGCCGACAAGGGCACCCAGCACATCGCGGGCGTGGGCTTCATCTGCGACCCGTCGTTCACCAACTGCACCAGCCAGCAGACGCACGGCTCCGCCGGGCGCCTGGTGATGCCGCCCCAGTAGCGTGCGCGCGCTCGCCGTGCTCGCCCTCGCCCTGGCCGCCGCCCCCGCGCTCGCGCAACAGCCCGCGGCCCGGCCGGCCCGGCCGGCGGCGGCCCCGGCCCCGGATACCTCGACCTGCGACGTGCAGATTGATACCAGCCGTTACAGCCAGTTCACCCAGGTGGGCAACGCGTACGACACCTACGGCTGGGGCGGGGTGTGGGCGCACTGCCGGGGGCAGCCGACCACCATGTTCGCGGATTCGGTGGCCTGGTACCCGGCGCTCAATCAGCTGCGCATGGTGGGCGACGTGCGGTTCCGGGACAGCGTCTCCATCCTGGACGCGGACAGCGTGACCTACTTCCTCAGGCAGGAGCGGCTGTTCGCCCGGGGCCACGTCTATACCAAGAACCTCAAGACCGGATCCGACCTCCGGGGGGACAACCTCGACTACTACCGCGCGGCGCCGCCCCTGAGGGACACCGTGGAGCTGGTGGCGCGCGACCGGCCGACCATCCACTTCTATGCCTCGCACCCCGCCACGCCGCAGGATACCCAGCCGTTCCTGGTGGTCTCCGACCGCGCGCGGATGAAGGGCAACGACCGGTTCTGGGGCGGCGGCAACGTCACCATCAACCGCTCCGACCTCGCCGCCAGCGGCGATTCCGGCCAGATCAATCTGACGCGGAACGCCGCGGCGCTGCTGGGGAGCCCGCAGCTGAACGGCGTGGGGCCCGACGCCTATCACCTGCGGGGGGACCGCATTGACTTCGCCCTGACGCCGGAGCACGAGATCCACGGGGTGCTCTCCAGCGGCCACGCCGCCGCGCGCGGCAGCGACTGGAGCCTCGACGCGGACACCATCGCGCTCACCCTGGACAGCGGCAAGGTGCAGCTCGCGGAGGCCTGGGGAGGGAAGGGCGAGGCCGAGGGGCGGGCCCGGCGGCCGCGCGCGGTGTCCGGACGCCACACCATCGTGGCCGACTCGCTCGACATCCACATGCCGGGCCAGCAGGTGCGCCTGGTCTGGGCCTTCGGGCGCGCCCGGACCACCACCCGCGACTCGGGCTCCACCGCCGAGGACTGGCTGGCCGGCGACTCGCTGCGGGCGGACTTCGCGGCGCGCCGGGACAGCGCGACGGGCAAGTCGCGCTCCGAGCTGGAGCACCTGACCTCGTTCGGCACGGCGCAGGCGCTGTACCACGTCGAGCCCTCCGACACGGCGGGCACCGGGGGACGGAAGGCCGTGGATTACTCCCGCGGCCGCCGCATTGACATCGCGCTCGCCAACTCCAAGGTCCAGACGGTGGACGTCGTCGGGCAGGTGGACGGTGTGTACCTGGAGCCGGTGCCTCCGCCGGCCGACACCAGCCACGCGGACTCGACCCGCGCCGACACGACCCGCGGCGCGGCCGACACCACGCGCGCCGCGGCCGACACGGCGCACGCGCCGCCGGCCGCCACGACGCGCCGGAGCACCCCGGGCCGCGGCTCCGCCACCCCGCCGGCCCCGCCGGCCACGCCGCGTCCCGCGAAGCCCGCTTCCCTCCCTCCGGCCCGCCCATGAGCGACGCCCTGCTGACCCAGCTCCGGGGCCGCAACCCCTCCATCTGCCTGGCGCTGGCGGCGCTCGTGAGGAGCGCCGACGAAGCGGGGGGCACGCCCTTCGGCACGGCCGCGGTCGCCTACCGCGAGGACTACCTCGCCGCCGTGCGCCGCTCCTCCGGTGACGCCGGCCCGCAGGACACCGGCACGCTGTCGGTGGACGACGTGCGGCGGCACCTCGCCGCCTCGGTGCTGCCGCGGCTGGCCACCGAGGGCGTCATCGAGGAGCCGGCCCGCGGATGGGACGAGGGCTCCGTCGTCCGGTTCCGCGACGACGCCTGGGCCAGCCTGGGCGCCGACCGCGGCGCCGCGCGAGCGCAGCTGCTGGAAGCCGCCTGGCAGGGCATGGTCACCCACGACACGGGCGAGCACCTCGCGGACACGGGGGAGGGCGGGGGCGGGACGGCCGCCGGCACCGCGCGCAGCGTGCTCGAGGCCTTCGGGCTCCGCAAGACCTACAACCGGCGCGCCGTGGTGGACGACGTCAACGTGCGCCTCGCCCAGGGCGAGATCGTCGGCCTGCTCGGGCCCAACGGCGCCGGCAAGACCACCACCTTCTACATGATGGTCGGCCTGATCGCCCCCGACGCCGGCCGCATCGCGCTGGACGGCGAGGACATCAGCACCCTGCCGATGTACCGGCGCGCGCGGCGCGGCATCGGCTACCTGGCGCAGGAGCCCTCGGTGTTCCGCAAGCTCACGGTGGAGGAGAACCTGCTCGCGATCCTGGAGACGCTCCCCTTGAGCCACGAGGAGCGGAGCCGCCGGCTCGAGGGCCTCCTGGACGAGCTCTCGATCCGCCACCTCCGCCGCAACAAGGCCTACTCGCTCTCCGGCGGCGAGCGGCGCCGCCTCGAGATCACCCGCGCGCTCGTGACCCGCCCGCG
This sequence comes from bacterium, assembly GCA_021787855.1. Taxonomy (GTDB): domain Bacteria; phylum Gemmatimonadota; class Gemmatimonadetes; order Gemmatimonadales; family JACORV01; genus Fen-1245. The sequence continues at coordinate 39,965 of JAJYLI010000003.1, forward strand.
GTTCATGCTCCTGGACGAGCCGTTCTCCGGCGTGGACCCGATCGCCGTCCACGACATCCAGACCATCGTGGCCGGGCTGCGCCACAAGGGCATCGGCGTCCTGATCACCGACCACAACGTCGAGCAGACGCTCGACATCGTGGACCGCGCCTACATCATGTTCGAGGGCAAGGTCCAGGTGTCCGGCACCGTCCGCTCCCTGGTGTTCGACGACCGCGTCGCCGAGCTGTACCTCGGCCCCACCCTCACGGCGCGCCTGCGGGCCCGCCTCTCCCCGGCGGCGTGAAGACCTCCCTCGGCCAGCACACGGTCCTCCGGCAGGACCTGCGCATCAATCCGCGCCTCTACCAGGCGATGGACCTGCTGTACATGCCGCTGCTCGACCTGCAGCAGCACCTCAAGCAGGAGCTGATGGTCAACCCGTTCCTCGAGCTCCTGGAGCCCGAGGAGGAAGAGGAGGAGGCGCCCGCCACCCCCGCCGAGCAGCGGGACGCCGCCGAGCCGGGCGAGGCGCAGGCGACCAACTGGGAGGACATCCTGCTCTCCGGCTTCGACGAGGGGGAGTGGCGGCCCGACACCAGCGAGGCGCGCGAGTTCACCGAGCCGGTCTCGGTGCAGACGCACGACCTGGCCGAGTACCTGCGCGACCAGCTCCAGCTCCTGGAGCTGACCGACCGCCAGCGGCTGCTGGCCGAGGAATTCATCGGCAACATCGGCGGGGACGGCTACCTCTCCACCTCGCTCGAGGAGATCGTCGCCGGCGCCAACCAGATCCTGACCGAGTTCGCGGCCGACCGCCCGGACGCGCCGCCGCCGCCGCCCTACAGCCTGGCGGACGCCGAGACCCTGCTGCCCGTCATGCAGAACCTCGACCCGCCCGGCGTCGCGGCCCGCGACCTGCGGGAATGCCTGCTGCTGCAGCTCCGCGACCGCGGGCAGACCGGCTCGCTGGCCTACCGCCTGCTGGACGAGGCGTTCGACGACCTGATCGCGCACCGCTGGAGCGACCTGGCCAAGCGGATGAGCCTGGACGCCGGCGAGGTGCAGGGGGCGGCCGACGAGATCGCCAAGCTGGACCCCAAACCGGGCCTGCGGTTCAGCACCACCGAGGGCGACTACATCATCCCGGACCTGATCGTCGAGAAGATTGACGGCAAGTACCGGGTGTTCCTCAACGACACCAACCTCCCCCGCCTGCGCCTGTCGCGCGCCTACCAGGAGGTGGCGCGGGACAAGAAGAAGTTCGTGGGCGAGAACCGGGAGTTCATCACCCAGCGCCTCAACAGCGCCCAATGGATGATCCAGGCCATCGAGCAGCGCCGCCAGACCATGCTCAAGGTCATGAACTTCATCGTGGACCGGCAGCACGACTTCTTCGAGAAGGGCATCGAGCACCTCAAGCCGCTCACGCTCCGCGAGGTGGCCGAGGTCATCAACATGCACGAGAGCACCGTCAGCCGGGTGACCAACGAGAAGTACGTGCAGACGCCGCGCGGCGTGCTGCCGCTCAAGTTCTTCTTCTCCAGCGCGCTCTCGACCACCACCGGCGAGGACGCCAGCGCCCGCGCGATCAAGGCCCAGATCCAGAAGCTGGTCGGCGACGAGGCGGCGCACGAGCCGCTCACCGACCAGCAGATCGTGCAGAAGCTGCGGGAGAAGGGCGTCCGCATCGCGCGCCGCACCGTGGCCAAGTACCGCGACCAGCTCGGCATCCTCTCGGCGCGCATGCGCCGCCGCGTATGAGCCTCGCCGGCGGACGCGGCGCCGTGGACGTGAGCGTCCTGGTCCCGGCCAAGGACGAGGCCGAGAACCTCCCCGCCTTCGTGGAGCAGGCCGCCGCCGCGCTCGCCCCCGCGCCGTTCAGCGCCGAGGTCGTGGTGGTGGACGACGGCAGCGCCGACGACACGCCCAGGATCCTCGCCGAGCTGGCCGCGCGGCACCCGTTCCTGCGGTGGGAGCGCCACCGCACCCGCCAGGGCATCGCCGACGCCCTGCGCACCGCCGGGGAGGCCGCGCGCGGCGACGTGCTGGTGTTCTACCCGGCCGACCTGCAGTACCTGCCCTCCGAGATCCCCGCGCTCGTGGCCCCCATCCTCGCGGGCGACGCGGACCTGGTGACCGGGATCAAGCAGGGCCACTACGAGAAGGCCTTCGTCTCCGGCATCTACAACGGCCTGTGCCGGCTGCTGTTCGGCATCCGGGTCACCGACCTCAACTCGGTGAAGGCCTACCGCCGCGCGGTCATGGACGCCGTGCCCTCGCGCCCCGACTGGCACCGGTTCTTCGCCGTCATCGCCAGCGCCCAGGGCTTCCGCCTGGCCGAGCGGCCCGTCACCCTGATGCCGCGCCGCGCCGGCCACAGCAAGTTCGGCCTCGGCCGCATCCCGGTCGGCGTGATGGACCTCCTCTCCGTCTGGTTCCAGCTCAAGTTCGGCCGCAAGCCCATGCTGTTCTTCGGCGTGACCGGCACCGTGCTGTTCGCCCTCGGCTTCCTCGCGGGCCTCGCCGCGCTGGTGATCCGGTTCGGCTTCGGCGTGGGCTTCCGGCCGCTCCTCAACCTCATCGAGACGCTGGTCATCTCCGGGATCGCGCTGTTCGGCTTCGGGTTCCTGGGCGAGATGCTGGCGGGGCAGAGCGAGGAACTGCGGGAACTGCACCGCCAGATGGGCCGCCGGACCCGGGACCGGGAGGACTGACCCAACCCGGCCTCCGGTGGTGACTTGGCGACGTGAGAACCG
>JAJYLI010000124.1 GCA_021787855.1 bacterium
TCACGCCGCCGGCGACGACGGCCTGCTGGACCAGGTGGCGGCGCTGGAGTGGGTGCGACGCAACATCGCCGCCCTGGGCGGCGATCCGCGGCGCATCACCATCGGCGGGGAGTCGGCGGGCTCGATCTCGGTGAGCGCCCTGATGGCCTCGCCGCTCTCCCGCGGCCTGATCGCCGGCGCCATCGGCGAGAGCGGCGGCCTGATCAACCCGATCGCGCCGGTGCCGCTCGATTCGGCCGAGCGGCGCGGCGCGGGGTTCGTCCGGAGCCTGGGGGACACGACCCTCGAGGCCCTGCGCGCGATCCCGGCCGACAGCCTGCTCCGCGCCACGCGCGCCGCCGGCTTCGGCACCTTCCCGGTCACGGTGGACGGCTGGTTCCTGCCGGCCGCGCCGGCGGAGATCTTCGCGGCCGGGCAGGCGGCGCGCGTACCGCTGCTGGTGGGGTGGAACTCCCAGGAAGGCTACTGGAAGGATCTCCTGAGGAACGAGCCGCCGACGCCCGAGAACTGGGCGGCGGTGCTGCGCCGGATGTTCGGCGCGGGCGCCGACACCGCGCTCGTGCTGTTCCCCGGCGCGACGCCGGAGCAGGTGATGGCCTCGGGCACGCTGCTGGCGGGCGCGCGCTTCACCGCCTTCAGCACCTGGAAGTGGGCCGCGCTGGCGGCGCGGAGCGGGGCGCCGGTGTATCGCTACTTCTACGCCCACCCGCGGCCCGCACCCAAGGTGCCGCAGCCGGAACCGCCCCCGCCCGGGGCCGTCCATTCCGCGGAGATCGAGTACGCCCTCGGCAACCTGGCCACGAACCAGGTCTATCCCTGGACCGCGGAGGACTCCGCGGTCTCACGCGTGATGGAGAGCTACTTCGCCGCCTTCGTGAAGAGCGGGAATCCCAACGGCGCGGGCCTGCCGCGCTGGCCCGCGCTCGCCGCGGGCGACAGCATCATGGTGCTGGACGTGCGCTCGCACGCGGCGCCCGCCCCGCACGAAGCCGCCTACGGGTTCCTCGACCGGTACTACGTGGACCACACGGGCCGCTGAAGCGCGCGTCGCCTACGGCTGGAGCACCACCGCGCCGTAGGCCGGGAGCGAGACGGTGTCGCCCCGCTGCACCGTGTGCGTCAGCAGGTTCTTCATCCCGTTCACGTCGTAGCCCGTGACGGTCAGGCGCACGGCGCCGTTCCGCGCGTTCACCAGCACCGCCGCGTTCCCGCGCCGGTACGCGATCACGGTGTCGGGCGAGCTGGTTCGAAGCACGGCGAAATCCCGCCCGAGGAACGCGGAGTCGGTGCGCGTGAGCGTCACCACCCGCCGGTAGAACGCGCGGGCCACGGCCGCGCGCGGCTGGTTCCAGTCAATCGCCTGCTTCACGAACAGTCCCAGCTTCTGCGGGCTCTCGACCTCCTGCCCGTCGTACAGCAGCGGCCGGCCCGGGAGCAGCGCCTCGGCGACATAGGCCGCCCGCGCCCCGGCGGAGCCGCCGAACAGGATCACCGGCGGGTTGTCCCACGCCGTCTCGTCGTGGTTGGTGGTGAACCGCATCCGCATCCCGCCCGGGGGCATCGCGGCCACCACGGGCAGCTCCGCCCGGGCGAACGAGTCGGCCGGCACGCCCTTCCACACCGCCTTGAGGAGCGCGTACGACGGCCATGCGTACGTGAGGTCGAACCCGGCCCGGTGCAGGTCGAGATTGTCGGCCTCCGCCAGCATCAGGAGCGGCCGCTTCGCCGCGGCCCTCAGCTCCGTGTTGGCCTCGCTCCAGAACTCGGGTGGAATGAAGTGCGCCACGTCCTGCCGGAAGCCGTCCAGGTCGAACGTCACCAGCCAGTGGCGCATCGCGGCGATCATCGCGCTCCGCATCGCCGGGTTGTGGTAGTCGAGCTGGCGCGTGTCGGTCCAGTCGGTCGGGCGGCCCTGGAGGTCGTGCGGCACCTCGGGCCGGCCCAGCGAGTCGCGGTAGTAGTAGTCGGGGTGCTCCGTGGTCCACGGGTTGTCGGGCGAGGTGTGGTCCGGCACCCAGTCGAGGATCACCTTGAGCCCGCGCGCGTGCGCGGCCCGCACCAGCGCGTGCAGATCGGCCGCCGTGCCGAACGCGGGGTTGATGGCGTAGTAGTCCTTCACCGCGTAGGGCGAGCCGAGCGGGCCCTTCCGGCCCACCACGCCCACCGGGTAGATCGGCATCAGCCAGATCACGTCGGCGCCGGAGAGCTCGATGCGGGCCAGACCCGCCGTGACGCCCCTGAGCGTGCCGGAAGGGGAGAAGTCGCGTACGTTGACCTCGTAGATCGCGCAGCGCGTCACCCACGAGCTGTCCGGCGCGAGGGGCGCGGCGTCCGCGGCCGGCACCGCCTGCGCGGCGGCGGGGCGCGGGACGGCGGAGAGCGACGCGAGTGACAGGCCGGCGGCGAGGATGGCGAGGCGGTGCGTCATCGTCGTGACTCCTGCGAGGAAGGCGAGCGCGTGTCCTCGCCAATGTAGCCGCCGCCGCTGGCGCACGCGAGAGCCCGGCGACAACGTTCCCCCGCTCCGGCCCGTATGCGATCTGGTGTCCCGCCGGCATCCGGCCCTTCGCACCACGTGAGGCGTCCATGAACCGCAGTGCCGCCCTCTTGCTGCCCGCCGTCGCCGCCCTCGCGCTCGCCGCCCCGCGGGCCTGGGCCCAGCGCCAGCGCCTCTCGATGGACCCCGGCTGGCGGTTCACCCTGGGCGACCCCGCGGGCGCGCAGGCGCCGCGGTTCGACGACCGCGCCTGGCGCCGGCTCGACCTGCCGCACGACTGGAGCATCGAGGGCGTCCCCGAGCAGGCCGCGCCGGGCGGCGGCCGGTACGGCTACTTCCCCACGGGCATCGGCTGGTACCGCAAGGCGTTCCGCATGCCGCGCGACTTCCGCCGCGGGCACGGCGAGGCCTGGCTCCAGTTCGACGGCGTCTACATGAACAGCGACGTGTGGATCAACGGCTACCACCTCGGGCACCGCCCCTACGGGTACATCAGCTTCGAGTACGACGTCACGCAGCACCTGGTGCCGGGCGTCAACGTGATCGCGGTGCGGGTGGACAATTCGCGCCAGCCCAGCGCCCGGTGGTACACCGGCAGCGGCATCTACCGGCACGTGTGGCTGATCATCAAGAACCCGCTGCACCTGGGCCACTGGGCGGTCTACGTCACCACGCCCGAGGTGGACACGGTGAACGCGACGGTCGCCGTCCGGAGCCGGGTCGAGAACGACGCCGGCGCCGCGCGCCGCGCCGTGCTGCGCTCGCTGGTGCTGGACGGCGCCGGCCGCCAGGTGGCGGCCGCGGACACGGCCCTCGACCTCGGGGCGGGGCAGCGGGTGGAGGTGGAGCAGCGGATCGCCGTGTCGTCGCCGCGCATCTGGTCGGTCCAGACGCCGCACCTCTACACCCTGCGCTCGGAGGTGCTGGAGGGCGCGCGCGTGGTGGACACGGCGCTCACGACGTTCGGCATCCGCACGATCGCCTGGGACGCCGCCCGCGGCTTCCTGCTGAACGGCGTGCCGGTCAAGCTCAAAGGGGTGAACCTCCACGAGGACGGCGGCGCCGTGGGCGCGGCCATCCCCGAGCCCGTCTGGTCCTACCGCCTGCGCCGCCTCCGGGCGATGGGGGCCAACGCCATCCGCACCTCGCACAACCCGCCCTCGGCCCAGTTCCTGGACCTGTGCGACAGCCTGGGCTTCCTGGTGATGGCCGAGGCGTTCGACGAGTGGACCATCGGGAAGGTGCCCTTCGGCTACCACCTGTACTTCCCCGAGTGGGGCGAGCGGGACGCGGCCGACTTCGTGCGCCGCGACCGCGACCATCCCTCCATCGTGCTGTGGAGCGCGGGGAACGAGATCGGCGAGCAGAGCACGCCCGCCGGCGTGGACGTGCTGCGGAAGCTGGTGGCCGTCTTCCACCGCGAGGACCCGACCCGCCCGGTCACCACGGGCAACGACCAGATTGACGCCGACGGCCACCCGGCCACCACGGCCTTCCTCGATGCCGAGGACGTGGTGGGCTACAACTACCCGGACCGCTGGCACGAGCGGCGCTCGCTGCTGGCGGAGCCGGACAAGCTGGCGCACCCGGACTGGAAGATGGTCAGCACCGAGACCGGGAACGTGTTCGGCGGGTCGTTCTTCTTCGGACGGGGGCGGGGAGGGCGGTCGGTGGGCGGCTACTCCCTCGGCGGCGACTCGACGGTGGTCCACGCCGGCTACACGTCCGGGATGATCGAGGCGGAGCGGGTCTGGAAGTGGGTCGCCACGCACGACTACTTCGCGGGCGAGTTCATCTGGACCGGCGTGGACTACCTGGGGGAGACCTTCTGGCCCGGCAAGGGCGCGGGCGCCGGCGCGCTCGACATCACCGGCCACCGCAAGGACTCGTACTGGTTCTGGCGGAGCGTGTGGAGCGACCAGCCGGTGCTGCACCTGTTCCCCCACTGGAACTGGCCCGGGCGCGAGGGGCAGACCATCCCCGTGCTGGCGTACACCGACTGCAACACGGTGGAGCTGTCGCTGAACGGGCATTCGCTGGGCATCAAGGCCCTGGAGTTTCCCCCGCAGGGCACCTCGGGGAGCTGGAACCACTACACGCTGCCGGTGGTGCGCGCGACCACCAACGACCTGCACCTCAGTTGGGACGTGCCCTACCAGCCGGGTGAGCTGGTGGCCGTGGGGAAGTGGCGCGACGGCACCGCCTGCGCGGCGGACACGGTGCGGACCACGGGGGCTCCGGCCGCGCTCCGTCTCACGGCCGTGCGCGACACCATCACGGACGAGCCGGGGGACGTGGCGCTGGTGCGCTTCCGGGTGGTGGACGGCGCCGGAACCGTCGTGCCGACGGCGGACAACCTGGTGCGTTTCACCGTCGCCGGCGGGGACATCGTGGCGCTGGACAACGGGGACCTCACGAACCACGAACCCTACCGGTCCGATCACCGGGAGGCGTTCGACGGCCGCGGCCTGGCCATCCTGCGCGCCGTGACGCCCGGCGTCCTGACGGTGACCGCCACCGCGGACGGCCTCGCGCCGGCCACGGCGAAGATCGTGGTCCTGAAGGGGCAGCCGCTCCCCGCCGTTCCCCCCGCCCGCTAGGAGGTGGCGTCCCGCCGCCGTCCCGGCCGCGGGGTGGCGGCGTGGCTCAAATATTGCTATATAGCCATGTGGTTATGTAGCGCGGGACGGACCCGGGGGAGGGCACCACCATCATGAGCGCGTTGCGGCGGCAGCGGCAGGCGGAGCGGGCGGAGGCGGAAGGGGCGGGGGGCGGGGGAGGGAGCGGCACCGGCGGCGTCCGCGGACGGCTGCTGCGCGTGCTGGAGGTCGCCCTGTGGCTGGTGGTCGTCGTGCTGTTCGCGGCGCGGGTGGCGCCGCAGCTGGGCGCGGCGTTGGGCTGGCGGGGCACCACGACGGCCGAGCCGCCGGTGACGTTCGCCATGCTGGACGGCGGCGCGCTGCCGCTGGGCTCCCTCAAGGGCAAGGTGGTGCTGGTGAACTTCTGGGCCACCTGGTGCCCGCCGTGCCGGGCGGAGATGCCGGGATTCGAGGAGGAGTACACCAAGCGCCAGGCGGACGGGTTCACGGTGGTCGGCGTCTCGATGGACCAGGCGCCGCCTTCGGTCGTCGCGTCGTTCGTGCGGGACCACGGGATCACCTACCCGGTGGCGCTGGGCACCGACGCCGTGGTGGCCGGGTTCGGCGGCGTCAACGCCTTCCCCACCTCGTTCCTGATTGATCGCCGCGGCCGGGTTCGCTACACCGTCGAGGGCATCTTCGCCCCGGTGACGCTCAAGGCGGCGGTGGACCGGCTGCTGGCGGAGCGCGGCTGACCGTGGACGGCGGGCAGGTCTCCCTCGCGCTGGCGTTCGCGGCCGGGCTGGCGTCGTTCTTGTCGCCGTGCGTTCTGCCGGTGGTGCCGGGCTACGTGACGTTCGTGACCGGCCTGACGCTGGACGACTTCCACGCCGGCGATCGGGCGTCGGTGCGCCGACAGGCGGCGCTCAACTCGGCGTTCTTCATCCTGGGCTTCTCGCTGCTGTTCATCGCGCTGGGGGCCACCGCCACGGCCCTGGGCGCGGCGGTGCGGCGCGCGCTGCCGCTGCTCCAGCAGCTCGGCGGCGCGGTGATCGTGCTGTTCGGGCTCTACATGCTGGGGCTGCTGCGCCTGCCGCTGCTGCTGCAGGAGCGGCGGGTGCAGCTGGCCCGGAAGCCGGCGGGCCTGCTGGGCTCGGCCGTGGCCGGCGTGGCGTTCGGGGCGGGGTGGACGCCGTGCATCGGCCCGGTGCTGGCGACCATCCTGCTGTACGCCGGCGTGAGCGCCACGGTGCTCAAGGGGGCGGCGCTGCTGGCGGCCTACGCGTTGGGGCTGGGGGTGCCGTTCTTCGTGGCGGCCGTCGCGTTCAACTGGTTCCTGGGGAGCACCCGCTTCCTGCGGCGCTGGCTGCTGCCCATCGAGCGGGTCTCCGGGGCGGTGATGGTCGTGGTCGGCGTGCTCCTGTTCACGGGCCACTTTTCGTCCATGGCGAGGTTCTTCGCGCGATGAACACGAGGGAGATTTCCCGGATCGCGGTGCCGCTGGTGATCGGGGCCGCCATCCTCGTTTCGTTCCGCTTCCAGAAGCCGCGGCCGCCGGAGCAGCTCCAGGGCGGCGCGCCGCCGGCGCCGCCGGCCGCCCAGGTCCAGGCGGCCTACCGCGGCGCCCTGGCGCCGGGCGCGCCGGGCCACGACCTCGGGGTCCGGAGCGCGCCGGTCACGGTGCTCGAGTTCGCCGACTTCGGGTGCCCCTACTGCGCGCGGTTCGCCTCCGCCGTCTATCCGCAGCTCGCCGCCGAGTTCGTCCGGACGGGGATCGTGCGGTGGCGCTCCGTGCCGTTCGTGCTGGGGATCTTCCAGGGCGGCGACGGCGCGGCCCGCGCGGCGGAGTGCGCGGCCGAGCAGGGCGAGGCGCGGTTCGCCGCGATGAGCGACCGGCTGTACGCGGCGCAGGACGCGTGGACCGGCGCGAGCGACCAGCTCCCCGTGTTCCGCTCGCTCGCCGCGGCCGCCGGGCTCGACCCCGCGCGGTTCGCCGCGTGCTACGCCTCCCAGGCGCCCCGCGACCGCGTGCAGGCGGCCAACGACCTCGCGGACCGGATGGGCGTGAACGCCACGCCGACGTTCTTCATCAACGGGCAACGCATCGAGGGCGCGCTGCCGCTGCAGGAGTTCCAGCAGGTCATCATGGACGCGCTGCGCCACAGCGGGGGCGCCGCGCCGCCGCAGGGCGGCGGGGGGGGCCGGTGAGCCGCCCGGTCCGGTTCCGCCGCGCGGGAACGGGCGACCGGGTCGCGCGCGCGCTCCTGGGCCTGGCGCTCCTCAGCCTGACCGCCTGGGGGCCGCGCACCGCCTGGGGCTTCCTGGGCCTGATCCCCCTGGCGGCCGGCCTGATCGGCAACTGCCCCACGCGGTTCGCGCCGCCGGGGCGCCGGAGCGGCGCCGCGGACCAGCCGGCGGAGCCGCGCGAGACGGCGGAGCGCGAGCCGTGAGCCGGCAGCGCCTTCCGGCCGCGCTGCTGGGGCAGCTCGCCGAGCGGTTCAAGGCGCTGGCGGAACCCAACCGCCTGGCGATTCTCTCGACGCTGCACGGCGGCGAGCTCAGCGTGGGCGAGCTGGTCACGGAAACGGGGCTCGGCCAGGCCAACGTCTCCAAGCACCTGGACGTGCTGCGCCGCTACGGCTTCGTGGACCGGCGCAAGGACGGCCTCAACGCCTTCTACCGGGTGTCCGACCGCGAGGTGTTTCGGATCTGCGACGTCATGTGCCTGCCCGCCGGCACCACCTCCGCCCACCGGCCACCCTCCTCCGCCCACCGCCGCCACCCGCTCAGCTCTCCCGACCCCGTTCCCAGACGGCACGCTGCCGGAGCCGAGGCGCCCCGCCGCCCGTACTGATTCGCCGCACCCCGCACCCCGGTTCACCGGGTTTGAGCCTGTTTCCCGCCCGCGCTACATTGACGCGCATGCGACCGTCAAGTCGTTCGTTCCTGCTCGCTCTCACGGCGCTCCCGATCCTCGCCGCCGGCGCCGCCGGCGCCGCCGCGCAGCGTGCGCCGGCATCCGTATCCGCTCCCGCTCCGGCCGACCGCGCGGTGTATCTCGACGGCCACGGCGTGATCCGCTGGGCCGACGACCACCGGGAGGTCTCGCTGTTCGGCGTGAACTACGTGCTGCCGACCGCGAGCGACTACCGCGCCGCCGGCTACCTCCACCTGGACCGCAAGCGGCTCATTGACGAGGACATGGCGCAGCTCGCGCGCATGGGCTTCGACGGTCTCCGGCTCACCTTCTGGGGCGACTGGGAGGCCTCGGACAGCGCGGGCAACCTGATCGCCAACGACCACCTCGACCTGCTGGACTACCTGATCGCGCAGGCCAGGGCGCGCGGCATCTACATGCTGCTGAGCCCCATCCAGCTCTACGACGCCAACTGGCCCGACGCCACCGGCCACGAGACCGACCGCGGGTTCGGGCGGTACTTCGGCAAGCAGAAGATGGGCACCGACCCGGCCGCGATCGCGGCGCAGGTGAACTACCTGAAGCAGCTCCTCGACCACGTGAACCCGTACACCGGCGTCGCCCTGAAGGACGAGCCGGCGATCCTGTTCATCGAGCTGGTGAACGAGCCCTGGCATCACCCGGAGGATCTCCAGGGCTCGATCCGCTACATCAACGCGCTCACCGACGCGGTGCGCAGCACCGGCTGCCGGAAGCTGATCTTCTACAACGTGAGCCAGGACTTCCGGATCGCCGAGGCCATCCGGCGCTCCGAGGCGCAGGGCGTCACGTTCGCGTGGTATCCCACCGGCCTCAACAACGGCCACGAGCTCGAGGGCGACTACCTGCGCTCCGTGGACGCCTACCCGCCGATGCTCGCCCCGGATCTGGCCGGCCTGCCGCGCATCGTCTACGAGTTCGACTCGCCGGATCTCCGGACCGGCTACATGTATCCGGCGATGGCGCGGACGTTCCGGGAGGTGGGCGCGCAGTTCGCGGCGATGTTCGCCTACGACATGCTGGGCACGGCCTCGCGCAACCTCGCGTGGCAGACCCACTACCTCAACCTGGTGTACACGCCGCGCAAGGCGATGAGCGCGGTCGTCGCCGCCGAGG
>JAJYLI010000125.1 GCA_021787855.1 bacterium
CCCGCTCGCGCAGGCAGCGCTGCACCGTCGTCTCGATGCGCTCGAGGTCCAGCGGCTTGACCATGTAGTCGTACGCGCCCGCCTTCATGGCCGCGATCGCGCTGGCCATGTCGTCGTGCGCGGTGATCAGGACCACGTCCGCATCGGCTCCGCTGTCGCGGATCTTCTCCAGCAGCGCGAGTCCGTCCATGCCGGGCATCCTGAGATCGGTGATCACCAGCGCCGGCTCGAACTCGCCCACCATTGGGAGCGCCGCCTCGGCGGTGGGCGCCGTCCGCACCTCGTGGCCGGAGCGGGCGAGATGATGCTCGAAGGTCTCGCGGATGGAGAGGTCGTCGTCCACCACCAGGATGCGCTCGCTCACCGCGCCGCTCCGGGCTCGGCCAGCGGCAGCTCCACCGTGAACGTCGCACCGGAGCCGCCCTGCTCGACGGCCTCGAGTGTGAGCCGGCCTCCGTGTTCCTCGATCGTGCGCAGGGCGACCGGCAGGCCGAAGCCGGTTCCCTGCGGCTTGGTGCTGTAGAAGGGGTCGAAGATCCGCTCCCGCAGATCGTGCGGCACGCCGGGCCCGGTGTCTCCCACCCACAGCCGGATCGCGGGCGCGGCCCGCTCGCTCGGCGGCGCCGGCGCGCTGCCGACGGAAAGGGTGCCGCCGCCCGGCATGGCCTCGACCGCGTTGAGCAGCAGGTTCAAGATCACCGCCTGGAGCGCTGCGGGATCCGCGCGCACGAGATCGTCGGGCGCGGCGAGCGTCGCGGCGAGCGCCACGTGCTGCTGCTCGAGCTGCGGCCGCACCAGCTCCAGCGCCTCGCGCGCCACCACGTGGAGCCGGCAGGGGACCTTCTCGAGCGGGGCCTGGCGGCCGAGCCGCAGGGCGCCGCGGGCGACGCGATCCAGGCGCTCGATTTCCCGGAGGCTGATCTGGATCGGCCGCAGGGTGGCCGGCGGCAGCGCCGCGGCCTCCGCGTCGCGCCCGATGCTCTGGAGGTTCAGCTTCAGGGACGTCAGCGGGTTGCGGATCTCGTGCGAGAGCTGGGCCGCGAACTGGCCGACCACCACCATGTGCCGGCTGACCTCAATCTCGTGCACCATGTCCCGCAGCCTGCTCGCCATCAGGCCGAACGCGGTGGTGAGGCGGCCCACCTCATCGTGCCCGGCCGGCGGAAGGGACGGCGAGAAATTGCCGGCGCCGACCTGGTCGGCGGCGGCCGTGAGCGCCGTGAGCGATCGCGTGGCCCGGCGCGTGAGGAGCACGAAGGCGGCCGCCGTCACCGCGGTCACCAGCAGGACCAGGAGCAAGTTCGTCAGCCGCGTGTGGAGGAAGGGCGGGGCGAACTCGCCCTCCGCCCCGGTCGTGATCACCGTCCATGGGGGATCGGCGAGGCTCACGAAAGCCGCGACGCGGGTGGTGTCGCCGTCCCGGAAGGTGAACGCTCCGTGGTCCCGGTCGAGTAGCGCCGGCGACACCCGCCAGCCCCGAGGCCCGAGCAGCGCGGCGCTGGGGCTGCCGAGGAAGGCCCGCAGCGGGTGAGAGATGACGCGTCCGCCGGAGCGGTCCACGACCACCGTGTAGCCGGAGCGCCCGAACCGGGTGGCCAGCGCCTCCGCCGGCAGCAGGGCCTCCGGGCGCACGACGGCGATCACCAGCCCGAGAGGGCGCTGCCCGCTTGCTCCCGGCACGGGCTCGCGCATGGTGAGCCTGACCTCCGAACCCGCGCGAGCCAGCCCCGGGATCATGGGCTCCGCCGACTCCCCACCGAGCCTGTAAAGCACCGTGCCGGCAGTGTCGAGAAACTCCACCTGCTGATACGATCGCGAGACGCCGGCCCAGGCCTGCTTCAGGTACGCGCTGGCGTCGGCCAGCGCCGCCGCGTAGCGGGCGGGGTCGCCGGTCGCGTGGGCCCGGTACCACTGCTGGGTCTCGGCGTTGTCGGCCAGCAGCAGCAGGTCCGACTCGCGCAGGCTGTAGCGGTCCGTGATCTCCGCGGCCGCGCGGCCGGCGATCGCCTGCGTCTGGGAGGCGATGAGCGCGTCGAGGGCGCTGACCGAGTGCACGTAGTCGAACGCGCCCAGGGCCGTCAGCGGCACGACGGCGAGCGTGATGAACAGCAGGATCAGCTTGGCGCGGAGCGACATCAGCCACCGGCGCGGCGTGTCGGGATGGGGTACCACGATACGCCTCGCCGGGGCGGGCCGCCAGCCGGAGCCGGGTCCCTGGCGACCGTTCCCGTCGGTCACGGCCCGATCAGACAATCCGGCCCAGGAGCCGCGCCAGCTCGGCGGCGGTCGCGGGCCGCTTCTCGGGGAGCGTGGCCAGCAGGTCCATGACGAGGGCGGACAGCGCCGATGGCACCTCGGGGCGGAGTGTGGCCGGGAGGGCGGGCCGCTCCTGGAGCATCTGCGCGGCCAGCTCGATGGGCGATGGGGCCCGGAAAGGCGGGGCGCCGGTGAGACACTCATACAGCACCACGCCCGCCGCATAGAGGTCGCTGCGATCGTCCACCTCCTCGCCGAAGAGCTGCTCGGGCGACATGTAGGCCGGCGTCCCGGCGGGCATGGCCGCTTCGGCCGGCACGCAACCGCGCTCGCGCAGGCGGGCCACACCGAAGTCGCTCACCTTGAGCACGCCGCGCTGGTCGAGCAGCAGGTTGGCCGGCTTGATGTCTCCGTGGACGATGTGCTGCTGGTGCGCCGCCGCCAGCGCCTCGGCGACCTGCAGCCCGATCGCGAGTACCGCCGGCACCGCCAGCCGGCGGTTCCCCTCGACGAGCCGGGCCACGGTCGAGCCCTCGACCAGTTCCATGGTGACGTAGCCGGCGCCGCCGGCGATGCCGTAGTCGTACGTTCGCACGACGTTGGGGTGCGAGACCCGGTGCGCGAACGAGGCCTCGAGCTTGAGGCCCGCTGCCGGCGCTCCGGCCTCGTCCCCCCGCGTCGCCAGGTCGGGATGCAGCATCTTGATCGCGACGTCTTCGCCTAGCTCCCGGTCGCGAGCCTTGTAGACGACGCCGGTCCCTCCCGCGCCGATCGTCTGGAGAATCTCGTAGCGGTTGGCGACCAGCCGCAGCGGCCGGGGAATCGCGCTGCCCTCAGGTTCATCAGGCTCCGCACGCCGGCGAGCCGCCGCGATCTCGTGGCGCAGCTCTTCCCGGCTCGTGACCCGCCGCCGGGCGAGACACGCGCGGATCCTGCGCTCGAGCAGCTCGATATCGAACGGCTTCGGCAGGTAGTCTTCGGCGCCGCCCTTGACGCCGCGGACCACGCTCGCGGCGTCGTCCCAGGCCGACATCATCAGCACCGGGATGTCCCGCGTCGCCGCCGAGACCTTCAGCAGCTCGAGCACGCCGAAGCCGTCCAGCCCCGCCATCCGCACGTCCGTGATGACGAGCGCCGGCTCCGACGCGGCGAGCAGGCCGATCGCTTCCTCCCCGGTGGCTGCGGCGCAAACGCGGTATCCCAGCCGGGCCAGATGAAGCTCGAGGCTCTCCCGGATGGACGCGTCGTCGTCCACCACCAGCACGCCCTCGCCGCTCGCGCTCGACACGCTCGTGGGCTACCGC
Organism: bacterium; assembly: GCA_021787855.1. GTDB lineage: Bacteria > Gemmatimonadota > Gemmatimonadetes > Gemmatimonadales > JACORV01 > Fen-1245. The sequence goes on from JAJYLI010000125.1 coordinate 3,561, forward strand.
ATGGGCGCTGCCATCGCCCGGTGAACAGTCAACACCTACCGGGCCCCCACGACGACCGTGATCCGGCTCCCATCATCCAGCGAAGCGATGAGGCGGTAGCTTCCCATGCTCCAGCGGTCCGTGGCGAGATTGAAGACGTACTGCTGGTCCAGCGGATCGTAGCGGAAGGTGACTCCCTGGCTCGGCACGGTCGAGGCAACTGCCACGGGCACGCCGCCGGGTACCGTGCTCACCTGGAGCGTCGCTACCGCGGTGCTGACCGGCGTCACGCCGTCGGCCAGGAAGAGCTGGAACTTGACCGGTATCGTGGAGCCAACCTTGAAGACGCGCTGCGGCTGGGGCGGCAGCTTGATCGGCGAGAGGAAGACGTGGCCCACGGCGGTGTTGTAGAGCACCGCGATCGTCGCTCTCGTTCCCGCGCCCGTGTAGTTGACGACGTCATCCGGAGTGAAGCTGACGGTGAGGGTCTGCGGCCCCGGGTTCAGGACCGTGCCCGCGGAAGGCGAGTAGCTGAAGGCGCCCGTGAGGGCCACGCCGCCCACGCCGGTCGCCGTCGCGTCGAGCTGGGTCCCGCTCAACGCGGTGCCGTAGACCATCGAGGCCGGCGGGCTCCAGGCGATGACCGGGGTGGCCTTCGCGATGGTGAAGCTCTGCGTCACGTTCGGCGCCGCGTTGAAGCTCGCGTCGCCCGCTTGTAAGGCGGTGATCGTGCAGGCGCCGGCTCCAGTGAGCGAGACCGTGCTTCCGGCTACCGTGCAGGCGCCGCTCGCGGTGAAGCTCACGGCCAGCCCCGAAGATGCGCTCGCGGTGATCGTGAACGGCGGATCGCCGAAGGTCCGGTTGCTGAGAGCCCCGAAGCTGATCGTCTGGTCGGTCGCCAGGCTCACCCTGTAGATGGCGCCGGGACCGTCCTCCGCCCCGCTGTTCCCGTTGTCCGTTACATAGAGGGCGTGATTGAAGAAGACGAGCCCATTGGCGCCGAGCTGGACGAACGGTGCCCCCGACACGAGCGCGGTCGGAGTCCCGCCGGCGATCGGCACGCTCCAGATCGTGTTTCCCGCTCCGGGGTCGGCGATGAAGATCTTCCCATCTCCGGCCGCGACCGCGATCGGGGTCACCAGCGGGGCTCCCTGCACGATCGTCGTGAAGGAGCCGCCGGTCGCCGGGATCTCGAGGAGCTGTGGCTGGTAGGGTCCCACCTGCTGGTTGCCCGGGTCAACGATGAAGAGGGTCCCCCCGTTCTCCGCGAGCGTGTTGAAGTGTTCGCCGTAGAAGAAGCCTCCATACCGGGAGCCAAGGAGTGTCATGGCGGAGCCGTCAGGGTTCAGGCTGTTGACCCGCCCCTGGACATCGTCCGTGGTGTAGAGCTTCGTGCCGTCGGTCGCGACGCCGACGCCGTCCACGATCGGCTGACCCGCCGCGAACCCCGAGTAGATCTTCGTGATCGCACCGCCGCTGCTCGTGCCGCGGAAGATGGCGGTCGCGTCAGGATCCCCGTTGGGATCAATCCAGAAGAGGCTTGCACCGATCCGCGTGAGGCCGACGACACAGCACGGAGTGGCGCTCGCGTATAGGGTCGTTGCGGCTCCACCCCCGATCGGCACCGAGAAAATGGCGTTGCCGTTTCCGACGTAGAGTTTCGCGCCGTCCGTCGTAATGGGCCCGGGGTTCGTAAGACTCGGGTCATTGGAGATGAGCGTGACAACGCCGCTGCCGGCGACTCCATCGAAACCGGGTGACAAGCTCCGCGGACCCGCCACGGAAGACGGACCCCGGCGCTCACTGCAGCCTGATAACGCGAGCCCGGCCAGCCCCAGCGCCAGCAGCGTGCTCAGCCCCGCAGACTCACGTGCGCTCATTCGTTGCATGCGTGCCTCCTCGTCCTGCGGTGCGTTCGGCGCCTTGGCAACCGCGCCTCCACCTGTCGAGCTTTGAAGCCAGGCTGCGGCTTGCCAGCGCTGCCAGCTCGCTAGTAGCCGAGCGTCGCCGCCTTCGCGCGCGCGGCGGCGACATTCGTCTCGAACGCCGTCCGGTCGGCGCCCCCCACCAGGGCGAAGTACGCGACCGTGCTCTGTCCCGCGCTGATCGTGAGCGGCCTCAGCCCCATCATTTCACGGATGTCATTCTGGCTCGCGGGCACCGCGAAATTGATCCCGCCCGCCAGGAGGGAGAAGTAAGGGCCCGCGGCCGTGAAATCGGTCGGCGCGCCGGGGTCCGCTCCGTTCCGGTACCCGTCGAACGAGAACGGTCCGCTGGGCCCCGCGGGCACTATCGCGAAAATGGCCGGGTAGGCGAGCGTGTCCCACTCCGTGGCCTCGCCGAGTGCGAGCCCGGGGTCGTACCGCACGCGGTCCGTCGCCGCGCTCCCATCGTAGAGGATGTCCCAATCCGCGAGCCAGCCCGAGTAGAATCCCGCGATCGGCGCTGTGCCCCCGTTGGTGAACGTGTACTTGAGGAGGACGTAGCCGTTGTCGGGCGCGCTGGGATAAGCGAACGACTCCTGCGTGACCTGGAGCCCCGCCGGACCCCCGCCAGCGGCCGCGGGCACCAGCATCGCCACCGTGTGGAGGAACGGGGCGGTCTGGTCTGCGCAGATCGGCCCGTGCGTGAACGAGGAGCCCCCCGTCGCGGTGTTGTAGCCCACCAGAACGTCGGCACTGTCGGTCCCGAAGAGCGGGCCGCCGCCGAACATGACCTGGGTGCCCTGGAAGAACGTCTGGCCGTAACCCGCGTCGAGGTTGGGCACGGTTCCGGCCTTGAGGGCCAGGCGCCAGTCGTTCACCGCGATGGTCTGGATCGTGTCGCATTGGACCGCACCGGGCGTGATCAAGAACTTGATCGGCACCGTACGGCCGATCACGAGCGGGAAGTCCTGCGGCGCGTCCACGTTCCTGAGGTCGCCCGCGTTCGCCGCCGCAACCGCGTCAATGTGGCCCAGCTCCACGAAGCCCACGAGCACGCGGATCCGGTAGGTTTGGCCCGCGACGAGCTGAGACCCGCCGGTCTGCCACCGCACGGCGTAGTGATTCCCTTCCACCGCGACGTGGGAGAAGTCGGCGGTGAGGGGGCGGGCGCAGACCGGCCCCGTCCAAACGCAGATCTGCACCTCCGGCGCGAGCGTGGTGTCGAGCGCGCCCGTCGGGGAGGGCTCCGCGACGAGCGGCGGCAGGAAGAAGAAGTGCGCGTTGCCGGAGCCGTGCGCGCCGTTCGAGACCTCGAACCGCGGCGGAGCGAGCGTCGGGGCGGTCAGTGGCCGCTGCTCGCTGCACGCCGCCAGGGCTGCGGTGGGAGCGGCCAGCCAGATTGAACATCGCACGGCGCGGCGAACGATCATCGTCGGCCCCCCCCATCCCTGCGTGACGAACGTGCCGCTTCGCGGGCAGCGAAGCTGCGGGTTTGCGTTTGTGCACGCCACGGCTGCTCTTGGCGTGCAAGTCAACGGCCATGGGCTGTCACTAGCACAAGTTATTTGCGGTGAATGAGTTAGATGTACAGATCTGTTACTGACGCTGGCACGCATGGCAACGTTTCGTTGCATCACTTCACCGCATCTTGGAGCAACCATCACCTTGACATGTCTTCCGCTATGACGTACGCTATATCGTACGATATGACGTACGATGCGTCGCGAGAGATGGGGGTGGAGGATGAGCAACGAGCACGGTGAGCATGACGATTGGCCTTTCGGGCGGTTCTGGGCGGGCGGGTTCGGGCCGCGGTTCTGGTCGTTCTGTGGGCCGATGGGCGGGCCGGGCCGACACGGCGGGCCGCGGCGGATGCGGCGGCAGTGGTTCGAGTCGGGGGAGGTGAAGTACGTGATCCTCCGGCTCCTCAAGGAGAAGCCGCGGCACGGCTACGAGGTGATCAAGGCCCTGGAGGAGAAGCTGGGCGGCTGGTACACGCCGTCGGCGGGCACGGTCTATCCGACGCTGCAACTCCTCGAGGACCAGGGGTACGTCCGCGCGGTGGACACCGAGGGGAAGAAGGTCTATCAGATCACGCCCGAGGGGGAGGCGTTCCTGGAGGAGCACCGGGACGTCACCGACGACATCCTCGAGCGGGTGCGGGGCGCGGTGCGTGGCTTCGCCGGCGGACCGATGGGCGAGATGGGTGAGGCCCTGGCGCGGCTCGCGCGGCTCAGCTTCCGCGAGGCGTGGCGGGCGGGCCCCGGGGATCCCACGGTGCAGAAGATCGTGGAGATCCTCAAGAGGGCCGCGCAGGACGTCGAGGCGGCCAAGCCGGCCGCGTCGTAACCGCGGCGGCAACCAGAGAGGGTGAGGGGCCCGGCCGGAGCCGGGCCCCTTCTTGCGTGGCGCGGCTTGACCTCCGGCAAGGTGCCGGGCGACTCTTGAGCTATCAGTGACGCGTTCACCCACGACATGGTGAGGGGACCGGGCAAGTGAAGCAGACGCCGAAGGGCGCCCGGACTCGCGCGGCCGGGAAGGGCACCGGCGCCGCGCGCCGGAAGACCGCAAGGCCCGCGGCCGGCGGCGGCGCGGCCAGCGGCGGCGCGGAGGCCGGCGCCAGGGTCCGCCTGTCACTCACCGTCAACGGCGAGCCGCGTGAGGTGCTGGTCGAGGGCTACAAGACCCTGCTCGAGCTGCTGCGCGAGGACCTGGGCCTCACCGGCACCAAGCACGGCTGCGAGCTGGGCGAGTGCGGCGCCTGCGCGGTCCTGGTCGAAGGCGAGCCGGTGCTCTCCTGCCTGCGCCTGGCGGTCGAGTGCGAGGGCGCGCGCGTCACCACCGTCGAGGGGCTGGCCCACGGCCCGGACCTCTCGCCCCTCCAGCGCGCCTTCGCCGACAAGGGCGCAGCCCAGTGCGGCTACTGCACGCCGGGCATCCTGGTCACCGCGCAGGCGCTGCTCGATCGCACTCCGCGGCCGACCCGCGAGCAGATCGCCGCGGCGCTCTCGGGCAACCTGTGTCGCTGCACGGGATACTTGCAGATCATCGAGGCGGTGGAAGCGGCGGCGGGCACGCAGGCGCAGGGGCGCGGGGGCGCGCCGGACGGACGCAGGGACGCACCGGTGCAGCGCCGCTCGGAGGCGGGCGCGTGAACGTCATCGGCAAGGCGCGCCGGCGGGTGGACGCGCGGGCCAAGGTCACGGGCGGCACCCGGTTCGCCGACGACGTGCAGCTGCCGGGCATGCTGTTCTGCAAGCTGCTGCGCTCGCCGCATCCCCACGCCCGCATCCTGCGCGTGGACGGCGACGCGGCGCGGCGGGCGCCGGGCGTGGCGCTGGTCCTCACGGGCGCCGACTTCCCCATCGCCTACGGCATCATGCCGGTGAGCCGCGACGAGCACGCGCTCTGCCGGGACAAGGTCCGCTACGTGGGCGACCCCGTGGCGGCGGTGGTCGCGACGAGCGAGCGACAGGCCGCCGACGCCCTCGCCCTCATCGGTGTCGAGTACGAGCCGCTGGCCACGATCGCCACGCCGGAGCAGGCGCTGGCCACGCC
>JAJYLI010000126.1 GCA_021787855.1 bacterium
GCCGCCCCATCGCCTTCCGGCGGCAGGCCGCGCAGGCGCGGCGCGCGGCGCGCGGCGTGGCTGGCGGGCGGCGTCGCGGGGGCGGGCCTCGCGGGGTACCTGGTGGCGGCGCTGGTGCTGTTCCCCGCGCCGCTGCTGCCCAGCGTCCGCCCGGTGCCGCCGGTCGTGGGCTCGCCGGCCGACGTGGCGCGGAGCACGCTGGCGGCGCAGGGCTTCCGCACCGAGATCGCGGACCGGCAACCGCATCCCGTGTACGCCGTGGGGGTGGTGACCTGGCAGGACCCGCCGGCCGGCGTGGCCGCGCCGCGCGGCTCCTCCGTCGCGCTCACCGTGAGCGAGGGGCCGCCGCGCGTCGTCGTGCCGGACGTCCAGGGCCTCGATACGGCCCTGGCCCGGCAGCTGCTCGCCGCCGCCGGCGTCACGGTGACCGGCCTGGACACGGTCGCGAGCCCGCTGCCGCCCGGCGTCGCGGCAGGCACCGCGCCTCCGGCGGGCGACAGCGTGAGAGCCGATGGCGGCGTGGTTCTCCACGTCTCGAAAGGGACCAAGTGAGCGTACGCATCGCGCCGAGCATCCTCAGCGCCGACCTCGCCCATCTGATGGACGAGGTGACGAAGGTGCTGGCCGGCGGGGCGGACCAGATCCACGTGGACGTGATGGATGGACACTTCGTGCCCAACCTCACGTTCGGCGCGCCGATCGCCGCGGCGCTGCGGCGCTGCACCGCCGCCCCGCTGGACTGCCACCTCATGGTGCGGCACCCCGAGGCGTACATCGAGCCGTTCGCGGAGGCCGGGGCCACGTTCCTGACCCTCCACGCCGAGGCGACCGATCACCTCGAGCGCCACCTGGCCGAGATCCGCCGCCGGGGCCTGCGGCCGGGCGTCGCCCTCAACCCCGCCACGCCGCTGGCCGCGATCGAGGAAATCGTCGAGGAAGTGGACCTGCTGCTCGTCATGACGGTGAACCCGGGCTTCGGCGGCCAGGCGTTCTGGGAGCCGGGCACGGAGAAGGTGCGGCGTGCGCGGGACCTGCTCGACCGGCACGAGAGCCGGGCGCTGCTGGAGGTGGACGGCGGGGTCGCGCGGCAGACCGTTCAGCGGCTCGCGGCCGCCGGGGCCGACACGTTCGTCGCCGGGCACGCGATCTTTACCGCCGCCGATCCGGCGGCCGAAGTGCGCGAATTGCGGCGCCTGGCCGTGGCCGGCGCCGGGGAGAGGATGGCGAGACGATGAAGGCACAGTGGATTGCCGTGGCCGCCGTGGTCCTGGTGCTCGCGGTCGGCGTGACCCTGGGGCTCAAGCTGCACCCCGAGATCTTCCCCGTGCAGGTCGGCTCGACCGCACCCAACTTCGTGGCCACGGACGTGGCGACCGGGAAGCCGGTGAGCCTGGCCGACTACAAGGGCCAGGTCGTGCTGCTCAACGTCTGGGCCACCTGGTGCGAACCGTGCAAGGTCGAGATGCCGTCCCTGGAGCAGCTGCAGAAGGACCTCGGACCGAAGGGGCTCAAGATCGTCGCCGTCAGCGTGGATGCGGGCGGATCGCGCCCGGTACGCGCGTTCGCGCAGGAGATGGGCCTCACGTTCCGGATCCTGCACGATCCGTCGGGCACCATCGAGCGCATCTACCAGACGACCGGCGTCCCCGAGAGCTTCGTGATCAACCGGGCGGGCAAGATCGAGAAGAAGGTCGCCATGGCGGACGACTGGTCCTCGACGGTGAACGAGGACCTGGTGCGCCGCCTGCTCGCCCAGCAGGGCTGACCGGTGCGCCTGCGACAGGCCGCGCTGCGCCACTGGCCGCTCAAGGCGGCGGCGCTCGCCCTGTCGCTCATCCTGTGGGCCGTGATCTCCCTCGAAGAGCCGGCCACGCACCTGGAAGACATCCGGCTCGACCTGGCGCTCGCCCCCGGCGACGCCCTCGTCCGCCCCCTCCCCCCGGTCCAGGCCCTGCTGACCGGGCGGCGCCGCGAGTTCCTCAAGCTGGCCGCCGCGTCGCTGGTGATCCGGGCGTCGCTGCCCGCGGTGCCCGACGGCGCGCCCGGCGCCGGGACGCGCCACCTGGTCATCTCCCCCAGCGACGTCGAGGTGCCGCGGGACGTCGAGGTCACCGTGCAGGAGATCCAGCCGCGCGACATCGAGGTCGTGCTGGACCGCCGCGAGGTGAAGATCGTCCCGGTCGCCGTGCGAGCCGTCGTGCGGCCCCGGAGCGGCTACGCCCTCGACGGGCCCGTCCGCGTCGCGCCCCCCCGGGTGGTGGTGAGCGGCGCGCGCTCGCTGTTGGACGACCTCGACTCGGTGAGCACGGCGCCCCTGGAGCTCGAGGGCGTCGCGGGCGCCTTCCGGCGCAGCGTCCCCCTGGATACCACCGGCTACGGCGTGCTGCAGATGGTCCCGCCGGCGGTCACCCTGAGCGGCAAGACCACCAAGACGTGAACGTCCTCGGCATCGAGACCTCGTGCGACGAGACCTCCGCCGCCGTGGTCCGGGGCGAGGCGCGCGGCCAGGCGGCCACCGCCTCCTGCGTGATCCTCTCGCAGGACGTGCACGCCGTGTACCGGGGCGTCGTGCCCGAGCTGGCTTCCCGGGCGCATCTCGTGGCCATCGGCCCCGTCGTCGCCCGCGCGCTCGCCGACGCGGACCTGCCCCTGGAAGCGGTGGACCTGATCGCGGTCACGGCCGGCCCCGGCCTGATCGGCGCCCTGCTGGTGGGCGTGAGCTACGCCAAGGGCCTCAGCCTGGCCGCCCGCGTGCCGCTGGTCGGCGTGCACCACCTCGAAGCGCACCTGTTCGGCACGGTGCTCGACGACCCGGCGGCGGTGCCGCCGTTCGTCGGCCTCATCGTCTCCGGCGGGCACTCCCTGCTCCTCGACGTCCGCGCCTGGGGCGACTACCGGCTGCTGGGCGAGACGCGCGACGACGCCGTCGGCGAGGCGTTCGACAAGGTGGCCATCCTCCTGGGCCTCGGCTATCCCGGCGGACCGGCCGTGGAACGGGCCGCGCGCGCGGGCGAGCCGGGCCGCTTCCGCTTCCCGCGACCGATGCTCCACGCGCGCCAGCGCCCCGGCGAGAGCGACTACTTCGATCTCTCGATGAGCGGGCTCAAGACGGCGGTGATCCAGGCCGTCAAGCGCACGGGCGACCTCGCCGCCGAGCGGCCGCACCTCGCCCGCGGCTTCCAGGACGCCGTGCTCGAGGTGCTGGTGACCAAGACCGTGCGCGCCGCGGACCTGACGGGGTACCGCCGCGTGGTGCTGGGCGGCGGCGTCGCGAGCAACCACGCGCTCCGCGAGGCCCTGGCCGCCGCGCTGGCCGCCCGCGACGCTACGCTCCACGTGCCCTCGGGCCGGCTCGCCACCGACAACGCCGCCATGATCGCCCGCGCGGGCCTGTTCCGCGCCGCCGAGGCCGGACGCCCGGTGGACGCCGCCGCCCGGCTCCCCTTCCCCGGACTCGCCGCATGACCGTCTATCCGCTGCTGATCCACCTCGGCGCCTTCACCATCACCGGCTACGGCATCATGATGATGGTGGCCTTCCTCACGGCCGGCTGGGCCTATGCCGGCGAACTCCGCCGCCGCGGCCTCGACGGCGCCATCGCCTGGGACACCGTGGTCGTGGCCGTGATCGGCGGCCTCGCGGGCTCCAAGATCTACTACGGGATCGCGACCGGCCGGATCGCGGCCGCCCTCGCGCGCGGCGGCCTGGTGTGGTACGGCGGCCTGGTGGGCGGCGCCCTCGCGGTGCTGGCCTACGTCTGGCTCAAGAAGCTGCCCCTCCGCGTGATCCTGGACGCCATCGCCCCGTCCCTGGTGATCGGCTACATGCTCGGGCGCGTGGGATGCTTCTCCGTCAACGACGACTACGGCCTCCCCTCGCACCTGCCCTGGGCCGTCGCGTTTCCCCAGGGCAGCCCACCCACCACGGCGGCCTACCTCACCGCCCAGTTCCACGTGGCCCTGCCGCCCGGCACCCTCCCCACGCAACTGCTGACCGTGCAGCCCACGGAGCTGTACGAGATCGCGCTGAGCTTCCTCATCCTGTGGCTCCTGCTCCGCTGGCGCGGACACTCGCATGCGCCCGGCTGGCTGTTCGGCCTCTACCTCGCCCTGTCGAGTCTGGAGCGGTTCCTCGTCGAGTTCGTCCGCGCCAAGGATGACCGCCTGCCCGGCAACATCACGGTGGCCCAGATCGAGAGCCTCATCCTTCTCCTGGTCGCGATCGGGTTGATGGCTGCATGGTGGCGGAACCGTGGCGCCACGGTGACTGATCAGAATTCGACCAGTCCGACGACGCAGTGAACCGTCAATATATTTGACGTTCGTATTATTATTGGTCAGCACCAGGCTTGGACACCACCGTGTGCGCTGCCAGTCGTCATCATGCAAGGCGTTTGGGGACAACAGGTTGACGACAAGCACATGAACGGGCACAACCATTGCTACTGGTGCAGGCGATCAAGCCGGCGGCGATGGAGTTCCTGAGGGGGGCGTCGCTCCGGCACCCATGATAGCCTGCCGAATGGCAGGCTATCGTGTTTTCTACTCCAGGACCACCACGGCGGCGGCCACGCCGCCGGCATGGGTCAGGGAGAGGTGGCACCGGGTGGCGCCCAGCGCCTCCATGCGGCGCTGGGCGGCGCCGTGGAAGACCAGGCCCGGCCGGCCGTCGGCGAAGTTCTTGACCTCCAGATCCTGCCAGCCGACGTCGGGGGCGCGGCCCCCGGCCGACAGCGCTTTGTAGGCCGCCTCCTTGGCCGCGATGCGGGCGGCGAGGTGCAGCGAGGCCTGCGCGTACCCGGCGGCGCGCTCGCGCTCGCCCACCGTGAACAGGCGCTTCAAGGCGCGCTCGCCGTGGCGGGTCAGCAGACGCTCGACGCGGGATGCGGGAACGATGTCAATGCCGACGCCCAGAACCGCCACCCGGCCCACCTCCGTGAAGACGCCAGCGGGTAGTAGACGGAGTTCAGAGTAGCGGCCAGACGGCAAGTTGCAAGTGGTCACCGGTTGCCCAACTCTTCCGCCTTCTGTGGCCTGCTACCTGGTCGCCGGAGCCCAGGCGGGCCACTCCGGACGCTCTTCGGGCTCGAGGTCCCGCAGCGCCAGAGCCGCCTTCCTTCCGGTGCGCGCTTCGTACCGGGCCGCGAAGTCGAGCAGGCGGTCGGGGGTGAACGCCGCGCGCGCCAGGCCGCTGGAGCGCACCGCGTCCTCGATCGCGTCCGGCGCGCCCTCGACTTCGACCAGCACGTCCATGCGCGGGTACCACTCCAGGCGCACCACGGCGGCCTCCCTCCCCCCCTCCCCGGGCCACCCATAGAACTCGACGCAGCGATCGGTCGCGTCGCTCACCACCAGGCCCAGCCGTTCCAGGATCAGCGCCGCGGTCGCCGGGTCGGCCAGCTCGAGCTGGTGCTCCTCCCGCGCCTTGTAGCCTCCGCGCCGGCCGGTGGGCCCCTTCCAGGTCACTTCCGACGCGCGGCCGGCGGTGCCCGCCGCCACGAACGTCCGCACCCGCAGCACTTCGTCGCGCGCCTGGAGTGCTCGGTCCAGCGTGTCGTAGCGCCGGTCGCTCATCCGGCCGCGGAAGGCCAGGGCCGCGCCGCGCGCCTCGAGCCGGGCGGCGAGCGCGCCGGGGTCGTCCACCACGGCCTTCACCTCCAGCTCGCGGCCGTTCACGGCGCGAACGCGGCGGCGACCACCGCGGCGGTGTCGGCGAGGTCCGGGAACGCCGCGTACGCGCCCGCGGTCACGAGGTCCGATACCGAGAACGAGCCGGTGGCCACCGCGAGCGCCCGCGCGCCGATCCCGCGGCCGCAGGTCACGTCCGAGGGGGTGTCGCCGACGATCACCACGGCCGCGCCGCCGATGTCGAGGCCCAGCCCCTCCCGCAGCCGGCGCAGCGCCACCGCCGGCAGGGCCGCGCGCTCCGGGTCGTCGGACCCGAAGGCGCCGACCCGGAAGCGCGTGGGATCGAGGCCCGCGGCGCGCAGCTTGAGGTCGGCTCCCGCCACGACGTTGCCGGTGAGCAGTCCCACGATGCAGTCGCCGCGTCGCTCCAGGCTCTCCAGCAGCTCCCGCACTCCCGGGTAGAGCGTGGTGCGGTGGCCGGGCCGGCCCAGCTCCTCCTCCAGCAGGACGACGTAGCGGCGCAGGACCGCGTCCACCACGGCCGGGCCGGACGGCTGGCCGGCCGCCGCGGCCAGCAGCCGCACGATCTCCGGATCGGTGCGGCCGTCGAAGCGGAAGCCGCGCGCCGGGTGCTCGATGCCCAGCACCTCGAGCAGGGAGCGGTGGATCGCGCGGCGGCCGGCGCCGTCGGTCCACAGCAGGGTGCCGTCGAGATCGAACAGCACGGCCTTCACGAGCGCACGACCGCCAGCGAGCCGAACACGCCCGCCGCCCCCGCCAGCTGCCACACCGTCGGCACCTCGCCCAGGAGCGGCCAGGCCGCCAGCAGGGTGATGGCGGGCGAGAAGTTGGAGTAGAAGGCGGTCCGGGTGGCGCCCAGCCGCTCGACCCCCCGGTACCAGATCAGGTAGGCCAAGGCCAGCGAGAGCAGGGAGGAGAACAGGACCGCGCCCCACGCCGCGGGCGTCACCGCGGCCCAGGGCTGCGCCAGCGCCGCGGGGGCGCAGATCGCCAGCAGGGGGACCGCGCCCAGGCCCATGGACCACGCGGTGGTCGCCACGGGCCCCAGCGTGTCCACCAGCGACTTGGCCCAGAGCGTGTACGCCGTCCACAGCACCGCCGCCAGCAGGATCAGCAGATTGCCCGCGACCGCGCCGCCGCGGGCGCCGGCGTCCCCGCCCACGACCAGGATGGCCAGCGACACCGTGGACAGCGCCAGGCCCGCGACGTCCTGGCGCCGCAGGCGCTCGTGGCCCAGGCCGTGGCTGGCCGCGGCGGTGAGCACCGGGACCGCCGCCATGATCAGGGCCGCGCTGCCGGCCCGCGCGCGGGCCATGCCCTCGATGTAGCTCAGCTGGTAGATGGTGTGCCCCAGCAGGCCCAGGCCCGCCAGCTGCACCAGCGCCCGCCGCGACGGCCGCCGGGTGTGCCACGCCCAGGCCACCAGCCCCACGGCGGGGGCCGCCAGCAGGAACCGGGCGGCATTGAAGGCCAGGGGCGAGAACACCTTCAGCGCCGCCTTGATGACGATGTAGTTGACACCCCAGATGGCGGTCATCAACACCAACAGGCCGTCGGTGCCGGTGAGCCCGGGGCGCCGCCGGGCGAGGCCGCCGCCCGGCCGGACCGCCGCGCGCGGGGGGGGAGGATCCGCCATCACCGACCGAACCTAACCCGCCGGGGGACAACGGCCAATCGCCCCCGCCAACGGCCCGGCCCGGGGTTTGCGGCGCAATGGTGCCCGTACGCGGAGGGACCCATTTCCGGCATCGTCTTCGACATCCGCCGTTACTCCATCCACGACGGGCCCGGCATCCGGACCACGGTGTTCCTCAAGGGCTGCGCCCTGTCGTGCTGGTGGTGCCACAACCCGGAGAGCCAGGCCCCGGGGCCGGAGCTGCTGCTCCATCCCAGCCGGTGCATCCGCTGCGGCGCGTGCGTGGAGGCCTGCGGGCGCGGCGCGGCCCGGCTCGAGGACGACGGCCCCGCCGCGGACCGCGAGGCGTGCCGCGACTGCGACGAGTTCGCGTGCGCCACCGTGTGCGTGGCGGAGGCCCGCCAGATCGCGGGACGGCGCATGACCGTCACCCAGGTACTCGATGTGGCCGCGCGCGACGAGCCCTTCTACCGGGACGGCGGCGGGGTGACCCTGTCCGGCGGCGAGCCCATGCTGCAGCCCGACTTCACCGCCGGGCTCCTGGCCGCCCTCAAGGCGCGCGGCATCCACACCGCGCTCGACACCTGCGGCCACACGTCCTGGGAGGCGCTGGACCGGATCCGCCGCGACGTGGACCTGTTCCTCTACGACGTCAAGCTGATGGACGAGGAGCGCCACCGCCGCTTCACCGGCGTCTCCAATCGCCGCATCCTGGCCAACCTCCGCGCCCTGGCCGACGGGGGGCAGCGGATCCTGCTGCGCGTGCCCGTGGTCCCGGGCATCAACGACGACGACGAGAACGTGCGCGCGCTGGCCGGCCTGGCCGCCGGCCTGCCCGGCCTGGACGGCGTGGAGCTGCTGCCATACCATCGCATCGGGGCCGACAAGTACGTCCGCCTGGACCGCAAGTACCGGCTGCTGACGACCGACGCGCCGTCCCGGGCCCGCCTGGACGCCATCGCCGACGTGCTCGCGGCCTCGGGCGTCCGGGTCGGCCGGGGGGGGACCTGACCTGATGGCCATGTCGGAGCGTGTCGCGCGGCTGAGGCGCGAGAGCCTGGACGCCCGGCCGAGCCTCTCCACCGAGCGGGCGGAGCTGCTCACGGCCTTCTACCGCGAGCACGACGGGCGGCACGGCGCCCCGATGCTCCGGGCCCTGGCCTTCCGGCACCTGATGGAGCACAAGGCGGTCTGGATCGGGCCGGGCGAGCTGGTCGTCGGCGAGAAGGGACCCGCGCCCAAGGCGACGCCCACGTACCCGGAGCTGTGCTGTCACTCGCTCCAGGACCTCGACCTGCTCCACAGCCGGGACAAGATCCCGTTCGCGGTGAGCCCCGAGGCGCGCGCCACCTACGAGCGGGAGATCATCCCCTTCTGGCGCGGGCGCTCGATGCGCGACCGGCTGTTCGCGGCCATGAGCGACCAATGGCAGGCCGCCTACGAGGCGGGCGTGTTCACCGAGTTCATGGAGCAGCGCGCCCCCGGCCACACGGTGCTGGACGACAAGATCTACCGGAAGGGCATGCTGGACTTCCAGGCGGACGTGCGCACGGCGCTGGAACGCCTCGCCGCGCACGCCGGGGAGGGCGGCGCGGCGGCGCGGCGCGAGCAGCTCGAGGCGATGAGCGTCGCCGCCGGCGCCCTGATCCGATTCGCCGGACGGCACG
>JAJYLI010000127.1 GCA_021787855.1 bacterium
CGGCGCCGGCGAGCCCCCCCCGGCCCCCCCCCGCTGCCCCCGCCGCCTGCGCGGCCCCGCCCGCCCGGCGCCGGATCCCGCGGGTCCGGTTGGCATACCAGCCGTAGTAGCGCTGGAGCACCTGGCCCTTGTCGGGGATGTGGCTCACGACCCGCGCCAGGAACTCCAGCGCCTCCAGGGTCTCGGCCCCCGCCGTGGGCCCGCTCGCCTTGTCCGACTGATAGGTGACGGTGCCGGTGTTGGGCCGGTAGGCCAGCCGGCCGAGCGCCACGGGGTGGCGGGCGCATGGCACGTGCCCACGGTGGGTGCGCGGGTCGGGTCGGGGTTAACCGGATTCGTGGCACCGTGGGGCCGAACCACGCCCACCCGAGCGGGGTCGCAGCGCATAACGACGAGAGATGAGGGCATCATGGCCGGCTCCGACGCGTGGCGCGCGTCCCGGACACGGCGGGGACAGGGTCGAGGCGGACGGCGCCGCGTTGCCCGGTGGCGGTGTTGACGCCGTAGGCGGCGATCTGGGCGCGCTCGTTGATCGCCACCGCGCCCGAGATCTGCCAGGCCCCGCCAGCCACTCGTGACGAGAGCGTGGCCTCGGCGCTGTCCTGCCACATCCACGCTCCACCGACGATCTGCAGCGAGTCGTTGATCGCGGTCGGGGTGAAGGGGATCGGCCCCATGCCCCACAGATACCCCCCGGTCCAGCCCCATCCCGGGGTCGACTGCATGTAGCCGACGGCAAGGCCGGCCTCGTTCACATCCACGGCCCAGCTTTCCCGGCCGCCGCCGAGCCCGCGCGACGCCACGGTGCTCAGAACGGCAGCCTGCGGCCCGAGGTCGAAGAACGATCCGGCGACCTCTCCGCGGTCGTTCATGCGATGGAGCGAGGCCACGAGGGCGCCGGCGGTTTGAAGGGGTGTGAGCGAGTCGTTCGACCAGAGGTAGGCTTCCCCTGGGGCGCCCAGCGCCACTTGGCCGCGGTTGTTGATGTCCGTGGCGTCACCGCAGTAGGCGGTAAAGCTGCCCAAGCCGCCGAGTAACCGTGCTGCTCCGTTCTGCCACAACACCTGCGTGCCGGTGGAAAGCGTGCCGGCGCAGCCGAGGACTGTGGCGGCGTTGTTGACGGCGACCGGCAGGACCGTGTCGAGATCCATCGCGGCTCCGGCACTTGTCCAGAGGCGTCCGCGCAGGCCGGTGGCCGCGCTCCAGACCAGGCCGACCACCGCCCCGCTGTCGTTCATGTCCACGGCCTGACTCGAGTCGAATCCCGCGCCGAGGTAGGTGACAGAGTAGCGCGGCATAGCGTCGGTCGAGTGGTAGGTGAAGCAGCCGGCACAGATGCCGTACTGGTAGCCACCGCTGTCGCTATAGACTGTCACATCCACCGGCCCCGGGACACTGCCCGCCGGCGTCGTTCCGAAGGCGAGGCCCGACTGGGTCGAAAGGTTGACGAGGCGGGTGTTGCCGAGCCGTACGTCACTCGCCACCGGAAAGGTCCCGTAGACGATCACGCTGGTGCCGCCCGCCAGCGCCCCGTAGTTCGGCAGAACCTGGCGTACTGTGAGCGTAAGTTGGTATTGGACGTAGAGGAAGCAGGCGGAGCAAGTGACGGTCCCCGCGCCGGCGGCATAGACCGTGACGTCCGTGCTGCCCGCGACGCTGCTGGCGGGCGTGGTGCCCGTGATTTGCGCCGAGCTTACTCGCACCGGATCTCCGAGCCGGCCATTGCCGAACCGGACACTGTCGATGGCGGCCGGGAAGTTCGTCCCCGTGATCGTCACCGCCGTCCCGCCCGTCGTCGGGCCGGAGGCCGGACTCACGCCGCTCACGGATAGGCGCGCATCGGTCGCCTGGGGGCCGCTGCTGTCGGAGCAGTGAACTGCGAGGGCGATGCATAGCCCCGCCAGCAAGAGCGGGAGGTGCCTACCGCGAAAGAAGTGGGACGGTCGGTTCACGCAACGAGTATACGGTCCGGGCGTCATGCCGGCGTCATGCGAATGGGACAGCGGGAGTCGGCATAGCAGCCGCGGGCGCGCCAGTCGCGCACCGGCGGCCGGCGACCAGCCGATGAGGTGCGCGGAGCGCTATCGGGCGGTAGGTTGCTATCGCTTCAGGTTACGACCGGGTAGCTCAGTTGGTAGAGCAGCGGACTTTTAGTCCGCAGGTCGTGGGTTCGATGCCCACGATGCCGACCGCGAGCCCCCGCTCCCCCGTGGTGGCCCGAATGAACGCCGTCAGCGTGCGTGCCGCGACCCGCGCGAGATGGCCGAGCAGGGTCCGGTCATAGAGGAAGTACGGCCGCAGCCGCTTGGGCACGGCGAGCACCACCTGGCGGTGCGGCACGGGAGCCAGCAGCGTCTCCTCCAGCCACAGACTCCACAGCGCCAGGCGCTTGGCGTGGCAGCTGGGACAGAAGTAGCGGCACTTGCAGGAGAAGGGGAGGAGGTACTCGTGCCGGCAGGCGCCGCAGCGCACCCGGGCGAAGCCGTGGTCCAGGATGCCGCAGGCCAGGAACTTCTCGACCACCTCGGGGACGACGCGGCGCCAGGGGCCCCAGCGGGGGGCGAAGCGCTCGTCGTAGACCGTGGCGAAGGTTGGGAAGTGCTCGTCGAGCAGGCGATAGAGCGGCGAGGCCCGGGGCTGGCGCGGGCGGTACACGCCGACCGGCGGCGCTTCGCCGGCGGGCCTGGTGCTGGCCGCCGTCGCGCTGCTCAAGCACTGACGAGAAGGGTCGTCGTCGCGGTCCTTTCCCGTCGCCGAGCCCGGCGCCCCTGTCACATCATGTTCGTCCGCTTCAACCACCAGCGGGCCCCGGTCTCGCCGTGGATGGCCGGCACGTTTGCCGGTGAGTCACGCCCGCACGGATGCCCAAGGGGGCAGGAACTCGGCGCGGCGGAGCCGCTTGGTTGGCTCCGGGCAGCCGATCGCTCTACATTGTCGCCGCTGCGGCCCGGCATTCGTCCGACCGGGCCGCACCACCGATCCTGACCATCGGGACGATGACCCGCTCACCCTCTCGCACGGCCGCCACCATGATCTCGTTACGGCTCGCTCTCGTATCCGCAGGCGTGTGCCTGCTCGCCGCCGCCCCGCCTGCGACGATCCTCCGGGTTGACGCGCGTGAGCAGCCCGCGCCGCCGGAGACGGGCTGGCTCAAGATGGGCACGTCCACCGCCCCGGATGGCCGGACGCTCACGGTGAACAGCCGGTACCTGACGCGCGACTCGGCGCCGTGGCTCCCCGTGATGGGCGAGTTCCACTTCGCGCGGGTGCCGCGCGCGTCCTGGGAGGAGGAGCTCGCCAAGATGAAGGCGGCGGGCGTGGACATCGTCTCCACCTACGTCTTCTGGAATTTCACCGAGAAGACGCCCGGCCGGTTCGACTGGAGCGGCGATCTGGACCTGCGCGCCTTCGTGACGCTGTGCGGCCGACTCGGCCTCGACGTGTTCGTGCGCCCCGGCCCGTGGGTGCACTCGGAGGACCGCTTCGGCGGTCTGCCCGACTGGGTGGTGCACGCGATGCCCACGCGCGAGAGCGACCCCGAGTTCCTGCACTACGTCGCGCGGTGGTACGACCAGGTGGGCGCGCAGCTCAAGGGGCTCCTCTGGAAGGACGGCGGACCGGTGATCGGGGTCCAGCTCGCGAACGAGTACGCGGCCCGGGGGCCGGAGCGCGGCGACCAGTACATCCTCGATTTGAAGCGCCTCGCCCTCGCCGCGGGACTCGACGTGCCCCTCTACACGGTGACCGGGTGGGACAACGCGGTCGTCCCGCCGCACGAGGTGATCCCCGTGGAGGGCGGCTACGCGGACGAGCCGTGGGGCCTCAAGACCACGGAGAACCCGCCGTCGGAGGTGTACGCCCTCCGCTTCCAGAGCCGGGTGCGCGGGACGTTCGACGCCGCGCGGCCCGCGCCGCTCTCGGACGCGGACCGGCTCGCCGCCCACGTCCCGTTCTTCGGCGCGGAATTCGGCGGCGGTGTGCCCACCATGTACCGCCGCCGGCCGATCCTGCGGCCCGCCGACGTGGCCGCGATGCTGCCGGTGCAGCTCGGCTCCGGCGCCAATCTCTACGGGTACTACATGTTCCACGGGGGGCGGATCACCCCGCCGCGGGACGTCGGGATGCAGGAGGCCACCGCCATCGGCGGCTACAACGATCTCCCGATGATTGACTACGACTTCCAGGCCCCGCTCGGCGCGTACGGCCAGCAGCATCCGGTGATGGGCGCCCTGCGGCCGTTGCACTTCTTCCTCAACGCCTTCGGGAGCCGCCTCGCGCCGATGGCGGTGCACCAGCCGGAGGTCATCTCGAAGGGGCAGGAAGACCTGGTGACGCCGCGCTGGTCCGTCCGCACTCTCGGCACCAGCGGCTTCCTGTTCTTCGACAACCACGTCCGCCAGTACGCGATGGCCGTGCAGAGGAACGTGCGCTTCGCCGTGGAGCTGCCGGGCGGGACACTCACGTTCCCCTCGGAGCCGGTCACCATCCCCACGGACGCCTACTTCATCTGGCCGATCGGCATGGATCTCTCCGGCGCGCGGCTGGCCTGGGCGACGGCGCAGCCGGTGACGGAGATCGAGGCCGGGAGGGTGCCGGTGTACGTGTTCATGGCGCAGGACGGCATCCCGGCCGAGCTCGCGTTCGACCAGGTGGGTGTAGCGCGCGTGACGGCGAGCAGCGGGAGGGTCGTGCGGGTGGACGGCCGGTACCTCGTCCGGGGCGTGACGCCGGGCGCGGGCGCTACGGTGGACGTGAGGCTGCGCTCGGGGAAGACCGTTCGCGTGATCGTCCTGACCGCGGCCGAGGGCGCCGAGCTGACGCTGCCGCGCCTCGAGGGCGCGCGGCGGTTGATGCTGACGAGCGCGCAGGCGTTCACGGACGGCGACACGCTGACCCTCCTCTCCACGGGCCAGCCGGACATTCATCTCGCGGTCTATCCGCCGCTGGCCCACCCGGCCGCGGACCTCTCCCTGACCGAGGGGAAGCCGGACGGCGTCTTCCAGGTCTTCGACGCCCACGCGGCGCCGCGCACGCTGTCGGTGACTGTCACTCCGCTGCGCGGCGCGCAGCCCGTGCCGCCGCTGGTGCTCGGAGCCCCGCAGCACACCGCCCATGAGCCCACACCGGAAGTGTTCGGCCGCTCGGCGGCGTGGACGCTTACGGTCCACGGGAGCGTGGACGACCGGGAGGATGCGTTCCTCCGGATCTACGCGCGCGGCGACGTCGCGCGCCTGTTCTCCGGCGTCACCATGCTCGACGACCAGTTCCTGAACGGGAGCGTCTGGGAGATCGGGCTCAAGAACGCGGCAGGCGCGCTGAGCGCGCCGTTGACCCTCACCATCCTCCCCCTCAGGAAGGACGCGCCGATCTACCTCGACCAGGGCGTGGAGGCGATGGTGCAGGGCAGGGACCAGCTCGCGGCGGTGGACAGCGTGACCGTCGTGCCGCAGTTCCGGCTCGACATCGCGGCGGGACCGGCGCGATGAGCGACGAGGCCACGAACCCGGTGATCGCCATGCTCGGCCGGCGGCTCCGCCTGGCGGTGATCGGCGGCGGGCCGGGCTCGTTCATCGGGGAGACGCACCGCATGGCCGCGCGGCTCGACGACCGCTACGAGATCGTCACCGGCGTGTTCTCCTCCGATCCCGGGAAATCGAAGCGCGCCGCGGCTTCGCTCGGGCTGCCGGCCGAGCGGACGCAGGGAACCGTCGAGGCGATGCTGGACGCGGAGGCCGCGCGCCGGGACGGAGCCGACGTGGTGGCGATCATGACGCCCAACGACAGCCATTTCGCGTATGCGATGGCCGCGCTGGAGCGCGGGCTCGACGTGATCTGCGACAAGCCGATGACCAACACCCTGGAGCACGCGGTGGCGCTCGAGGCCAGGGTGCGGGAGACGGGACTGGTCTTCTGCCTCACGCACAACTACACCGGCTACCCGATGGTCCGCCAGGCGCGCGCGATGGTGCAGGCGGGGGAGCTTGGCGCGGTCCGCCTGATCCAGGTCGAGTACGTGCAGGGCGGCAAGGCGGACGAGACCAAGCCCGATCCGGTGGGGCCCTGGCGCTTCGACCCCCAGCGGGCGGGGCCGTCGCTGGTGATGGGCGATATCGGCTCGCACGCGCACAACCTCGTGCGATACGTGACCGGTCTCGAGGTGGCGGCGGTGAGCGCGGAGATCGGGAGCATCGTCCCCGGCCGGCGCGTTCACGACTACGGCGGTGCGCTGCTCAGGATGGCGGGGGGCGCGCGCGGCGTCTTCTGGGTGACCCAGGCGGCGGCCGGCGTCGAAAACAGCCTCCGGCTGCGCGTGAGCGGGACCCGGGGGACGCTGGAGTGGGAGCAGGAAGTTCCGCAGCGCCTCACCTTCAAGCCGCTCGGGCGTCCGGCGGAGCTGCTCACGCCCAACGGACCGGGCGCGCTCCCGCTGGCGCGGCGCTCGACGCGGCTCAAGGCGGGCCATCCCGAGGGCTTCCTCTCGGCCTTCGCGAACCTCTACTCGGACGCGGCCGAGGTGATCGCGGCCCGTCGCTCGGGCAAGGCCGCCGACCCGCTCGCTTCTGTCCTTCCCAACGCCTTCGACGGCCTGATGGGTGTGCGCTTCATCACGAGCGCGCTCGAGTCGAGTGCCGCGGGCGGGAAGTGGGTGGCGTGCGGGGGGTAAGGGGCCCGGTCAGCTCACCAGATCCGCACCCGCCGGTCGGGCGGCAGGTAGAGGCTGTCCCCCGAAACGACGTCGAAGGCGCGGTACCACGCGTCGAGGTTGCGCACGGTGCGCGCCCGCCATGGCCCCGGCGAGTGCGGGTCGGTGAGCAGCCGCCGCCGCAGCGCGGGGTCGCGGAACTTGCCGCGCCACATCTGCGCGAAGCTCAGGAAGAACTGCTGGTCTCCCCCGAACCCCGCCCACGCGGGCGCCGCCTTCCCGCCCAGCGACGCGCGGTAGGCGTCGTACGCCACGGTGAGGCCCGCCAGGTCCGCGATGTTCTCCGACAGGGTCAGCTGGCCGTTGATCGCGAGATCGGGAAACGGCCGGTAGGTGTCGTACTGCCGGACCAGCGCCTCGGTCGAGGCGGCGAAGTGGGTGGAATCGTCGCGCGTCCACCAGTCGCGCATCCGGCCCCGCGCGTCGAACGTCGAGCCGAGGTTGTCGAAGCTGTGGCTGATCTCGTGGCCGATCACGGCGCCGATCGCCGCGTAGTTCATCACGGCGGCCCGCGCCGCGTCGAAGAAGGGCGGCTGCAGGATCGCGGCGGGGAAATTCAGCGCGTTCATGGCGGGCAGGTTGACCGCGTTCACCGTCTGCGGCGTCATGGCCCACTCGGCGCGGTCCACCGGCTGGTGCAGCTTTTCCAGCGCCCGGGCATACTCGAACCGCTCGACCCGGTCCGCGTTCTCGTACGCCTGCCCGGCCACGACCTCGAGCCCGGCGTAGCTCGGCCACCGGTCGGGGTAGCCCACGCTGACGCGCAGGGTGCCGAGTTTCGCCTCGGCCGCGGCCCGGGTGGCGGGCGCCATCCAGGCCAGCCGGGCGATCCGCCGGTGGAAGGCGGCGATGAGGTTGGCGACCATGCGCTCCGCCGTGCGCTTCGCGGCGGGCGGGAAGTAGCGCTCCACGTACACGCGGCCCACGGCGAAGCCGAGCGC
The DNA here is from genome assembly GCA_021787855.1 of bacterium. Classification (GTDB taxonomy): domain Bacteria; phylum Gemmatimonadota; class Gemmatimonadetes; order Gemmatimonadales; family JACORV01; genus Fen-1245. Next base: position 7,645 of record JAJYLI010000127.1, read on the forward strand.
GTTGCTCGCCGCGTGGACCGCGCGCTTGGCGCGCGACTCCTGCTCGGGCGCGCCCGAGAGCGTGCGGCCGAAGAACGCGAACGCCTCGTGGTCGAACGCCGGCGGCAGCACCGCGGCGTGGTGCTCGACGGTGTGATAGACGAGCAGGTCCTTCCACGCCGACAGCGGCTCGCTCGCCGTCAGGGCCGAGAGCCCGGTGATCGCCGCCGGCTGCCACGCCACGAACGTCGCGACGTCGCCGAGGCCGGCGGCGGCGAAGAAGGCGTCCCAATCGAGCCCCGGCGCCCGGCGCGGGAAGTCCGCCCGCGCCCAGTGGTTGTTTCCCTTGAGGGGGTCGTAGCTGTCCTCGCGGCTCTCCTGCACGCGCGCGATCCTGGTTTCGAGGTCGAGGATCGTGTCGGCCATCGCCGCGGCACCTTCGAACCCCGCGAGCGCCAGCATGCGCGCGACGTGTTCCCGGTACTGCGTCCGGATGCCGGCCATCGCCGCGGACGTGTCCAGGTAGTAGCCGCGGTCCGGCATCTCGAGGCCACCCTGGAGAAGATAGGCCGTGTTCTTCGTGGGCGCGTCGAAATCCTGGGCCACCCACAGGCCGAAGAGGTTGTCGGTGTCAATCTGGCCCGTGTTGATCGGGTCCACGTCGGCCCGGAGCGTGGTGCCGAGGTACCGGGCCAGGTCGGCGCGGCTCCCGATGGCGGCGATCCGCTCCAGCGCGGGCTTCAGCGGCACCAGGCCGCGGGACGCGATCGCCGCCGTGTCGAGGAAGGTCGTGTAGGTGTCGCCGATCTTCCGCTCGTCGGAGCCGGCCGGCGCATGGGCCGCCGCGGCCTCCCGGACGATCGTCGTGAGCCGCCGCTCGGCCCGTTCCGCCGCGATGTCGAAGGCGCCGTAGGAGCTCTTGTCCGCGGGGATGACGGTGTGTCGCAGCCAGTTGCCGTTGGCGTACAGGTAGAAGTCGTCGCCCGGCCGGACCGACCGGTCCATGCCGGCGGTGTCGAGCCCCCCTCCCGGCACGGCGCGTTGCGCGCGGAGCGGGACGAAGGGGATGGCTGCGAGCGAGAGCGCGAGCAGCAGTCGGACGCTGTGGGTGCGCGGGTGCATCGTGAGGCCTCCGGGCTCCTGCGGGGAACGCATCGTACGGCGCGACGCGGCGCCAAAGATGCGCGGCGAGCGCCGCCTGCGCGAGGCCGGGATGCTGC
>JAJYLI010000128.1 GCA_021787855.1 bacterium
ACGACGGCGGCGTGACGGTGACCTGGACCCGGCGGGGGGGGGCATCGCCACCGTGTGGCTGGTCCCGCTTCAGGACGGCACGCAGCCCGTGCCAATCACGCCCGCCGACGGGTCGAGGTTCTGGGACTACCAGCTCTCTCCCGACGGCCGGCACGTCGCCTACACACTGGACATCCCGCGCGGCAGCTCGATCTGGCGGCTGGACCTGGGAGATCTCCTGAAGGGCAGCCGCCCGTCGTCGAGGTAGGCACCGTTCTGCGGGCGGCGGCGCCGACGGGGCGGCGCGTGGCACTCTCGCGCCGCCCCGTCGGGCTGCTTACAGCGTCCGGCGCGTTGGCGGCCAGCTCACCCCAGCGCCAACGGCCAGGGCCAGCCCGTGTTGGCGATGATGAACAGCATCGCGCCGGCCAGGGCGATGTTCTTCCAGAAGTGCGCCTGCTGGCCGGCCTTCTGCATCGGGTCGGTTTCGCGCCAGTAGGCGTGCATCGTGAACGCCGCGATCACCACGAAGATGAAGATCAGCCCCGCCCCGATCCGCGGGTGTACGCCCAGCAGGAGGGCCAGCCCTCCGGCCAGGAGCATCAGCCCGGACACCACGACCGCTGCGGCGGGCGCCGGGATCTTGCCGGCCGCGGCGGCGTATTGCGCCATCGCCTTCGTGCCGGTGAGGTGGCGGGTCCCGGACATGATGAAGAACACGGACAGCAGCAGACGAGCGATCAGCTGAAGCACTTCGTTGAGCGACACGGAGCCTCCTGGTCGAACGGTTCTCCTACGATTGTACTCCGCCTTCCTGAAGTCAACCGGGGAGGGCACCCGGGGCGCGCGGCCGGCCCGGAGGAAGAGCCTCCAGGAAGGCCCGCATGTCGGCGGCCACCTGTACCTCGTTGGAGTAGAACACATAGTGGTTGGCGCCTTCGGGCAACAGCACGATGCGCCCGTGCCTCACCCCCTTGAGGAAGGCCTCCCGCTGCCGGGCGCACCACAGGGCCAGCTTCATGAGCCGGGGCCGCGCCGCGGCCTTGGCCGAATCCGGCAGGCCGCTCCAGTAGGCCAGCCGGCCGGAATCGCAGGGCGCGTAGAAGGCCAGCGCCGGAGCGCGCACGGCCGCGTAGTCCGGGTGGCCGACCCCCCGCAGCAGCTCCGCGTCCACGAAGTCCGGCGTGACGTTCTTGAGCAGCTTGCCGCCCGGGGCGAACACCATGATGGCCCGGAGCTGCGCCCGTGGGATGCGCATGCCGAAGGTCCTGAGGTAGTACGCCTGCACCGCCGCCGGCGACCCGGAGTCCGCGGCGGTCAAGGGCGGCGCCGGCGGCAGGCCGTTCCACACGGCCGTGATGGTCGAGTGGTCGTAGGCGGCGTCGAAATACACCAGGGCGCGGACCCGCGCGGGGTACCTGGCCGCGAACGCGGTCAGCTCGTCGCCGGCGATGGAGTGGCCCACCAGGATCACCGGCCCCAGGTGCAGAATGGCCAGCGCCGCCGCGTCGTCCGCCACGCGGGTGGCGAGGTCGTAGCCGGTGGCCGGCTGGCTGGAGGCGCCGTAGCCGCGGCGCGTGATCGCCAGCACGTGGAAGCGGTCCGTGAACTGCGGCGCGAAGGCGTCGAAGCCGTGCGCGACGTCATCCAGGCCGGAGAGGAACACCAGCGGCGGGCCGCTCCCACCCCAGTCCAGCACCTCGAGCTTCACGCCGGGCGCGACGGCCACGAAGCTCACGCGGTGCGGCGAGGTGTCCTGCCAGGCCGCCGGGGCGTGGGCGCGCTCGGGGGGCCGTCCTCCCCGGGCGCAGGCGGCCAAAACGAGCGCGGCGCCGAGGGCGGCGCCGCGCGTCACGACCGGTCGTGGCGTCATGCGCTCAAGTCTGCACGGCCGGCGCCTTCACGGGCAACCCCGTGCGGATGTACGGCAGCGGGAACCACTGCGGCGCCGGGTTCATGAGCGGGAACGCCGGCCCCGCTCCCCTCAGCAGCGGCTGCAGCTCGAGCTCCATCCGGTTGAACGAGTTGGGGATGTCCACCCACGGGCCGCCGCGGCGGGCCGGCATCTTGCCCGACACGCTGATCCGGTGCTTCATGCGCATCACGTCGAACGAGACGGTCTCGTCCGCGTCGTAGGTGCCCAGGATCCGCATGGCGTGCGCCGGGCTCATGGGCTTGCGGCCGCCGATCGAGAGGATCACGTCGCCGTCCCGGAGGCCCAGGCTCGAGTCGTTCCCCACGTTCACCACCAGCAGCCCCTCGGACGTGCCGAAGTACTGGGCGAGCCCGGGGTTCACGTTGACCAGCTCCATGCTGGCCAGCGGCCGCCCGGGGAAGGCGAAGTCGAAGCTCTTCTCCGGACCCGGCATCTCGAAGCGGAAGGCCTCGCCCCGGCCCTCCCGGCCGGGCCTCAAGTCGAACCGGCGGACGATCTCATCCATGCCCGACTGCTGCGCCACCAGCGCCAGGTTCAGGGGCCGGCCGTCGCGCCGCACCACCAGGTGCACCGTGTCGCCCGGATCGAGGCGCGAGGCCAGCTCGATCAGCCGCGTGGCGGGACGGGAGGGGAGCTGCACGTCCTCGCCCTGGGCGCGCACCGTGCTGCGGCGCGCCAGCGCCTTGCCGTCCAGGCTGACCACGATGTCGCCCGTCTTGACGCCGGCCTTGTCGGCCGGCCCGCCGGGCGTGACGCCCGCCACCAGCGCGCCGATGCTGTCCCGCGCCGGGTCGGCGGTCAGGTTGACCAGGATCCCCAGGTGCCCGCGCTGGAACGCCCGCACGTTGATCCGCCCGGGCTCACCGTAGTAGTAGTCGAACCCGGGGACCCTGACCGTCACGCGCCCGGAGTCCTCCTGCGCCACCGCGAGGACCGGGGCCGCCGCGGTCAGCACCACCGCCGCCGCCAGGATCGCCATCATCGCCAGAAATCGCCGCATACGCCTGCTCCCTTCATCTAGAGCCCGGCGATGGTGGCGCGCGTCTCGTGCACGTCCACCAAGGCCGAGAGAAGCCCCGCCCGCTGCTTCCACAGCGCCGCCACCTGCTCCGGGTCGCGGCGGTACGCCACCGTGTCGTTGAGCGAGGCGTCCACCTGCGCGAGCTGGTCCTCCAACTCCGCCACCACCGTCGCGGTCTGGCCGCTCAGGGCCCGCCGGTCCGGGTGCAGCGACTGGAACACCTGCTCCATCGTCGCCGACTCGGCCATGGCCTGCTGGAGCGCCACGTCCTCGGGCGAGATGGCCTGCGGGTGGCGCAGCACCGCGAACGTCAGCACCAGCGCCGCCGCGGCCGCCAGCACGCCCGACCAGCGGACCAGGCGGCGCCGGCGCCGCTCCGCGACGAAGCTCGCCCGCACCGCCGGCCACCGGTCGCGCGGCACCGCGAAGGGCGGCAGCGCCCGGAGCTGGGAGCGCACCTGCTCCAGCCGCTCCAGCTCCGCCGCGCACGCCGCGCACGCCGCCACGTGCCCGCGCACCCACGCGCTGCCCCCCCCCTCGCCGTCCCGCAGGGCCAGCAGCTCCTCCATCGTCCCGTGCCGGATCTCGCTCATGCTCCCACTCCCGCGCCGAGCCACTGGCGCAGCCGCTCGTGCGCGCGCGCCAACTGCGACTTCGAGAAACTCGTGGTCATGCCCATCAGCTCGGCGATCTCCTCATGCGTGTAGCCTTCCACGTCGTGCAGCCATACCACCGCCCGCGACCGCTCCGGGAGCCGCGCCAGCGCCGCCTCCAGGTCCATCTTGAGCGGGACGTCCTCCGGCGCGCTCACCGCCACCCCACTCCCCGCCGCCGCGCCCTCCTCCTCCAGCGGCTCCCACTCCCGGAGCTTCTCCCGGCGATAGCGCATCATGGCCTTGCTGGCCGCGATCGTCCGGATCCACCCCCACAGCGTCCCTCCCCCCCCCTCCTCGCCCCGCCACTGCTTCAGCGACCGGCAGACCTCCAGGAACGTGTCCTGGAGCACGTCCTCGGCGTCGTCCTCCGAATGCGTCAGCCGCCGCGCGAGCGTATAGACCGGACCCTCGTAGGTCCGGTACAACTGCTCCAGCGCCGCCAGATCGCCGGATCGCGCCCTCGCCACCAGGCTCCTGGCCTCGGCGAGGGGGAGGGTATCCGCCATGACGGTCACATTTAGTGGATGCTCGGGCTTACCGGAAGGTCGCGCTCGTCTCACCGCTCACCCTTCACCGCTCACCTATCTCCTTTCATACCACAATATTGACCAGCCTGTCCGGCACGAAGATCACCTTGCGGGGCTTGCCCTCTCCGGTGAACCGTCTGACTCCCGGATCCGCCAGGGCCGCCTGGACGGCAGTCTCCTGCGCGGTCCCCCGGGAGAGCCGCAGCCGGCCGCGCACCTTCCCGTTCACCTGGATGACGAACTCGACCTGCTCCGCCACGGCCAGCGCGGGGTCGAAGCCCGGCCACGCGGCGTCCATCACCGAGCCCGTGTGGCCGAGCCGCTCCCAGCACTCCTCGGCGAAGTGCGGCGCGTACGGCGCCAGCAGCACCACCAGCGGCTCGACGAGCGCCCTGGTCGGCGCGCCATCCCGCAGCGCGTTCACGTACTCCATCATCGCCGCGATGGCGGTGTTGTACGCCAGCGACTCCGTGTCCTCCGTGACCCGCTGGACCGTGCGGTGCATCATGCGGAGCAGGTCGCCGGCGCCATCGCGATGTGCTTGCTCCGCTCCCGGTGCCGTCTGCGCCGCTGCCCCCGTCAGTAACCACACCTTATCGAGGAATCTGCGTATTCCGGAGATCCCGGCGTCCCGGAAGTCGCCCCCCTCCTGGTAGGGCCCCAGGAACATCAGGTACATGCGGAACGTGTCGGCGCCCCACTGCTCCACGTACGCGTCGGGGTTCACCACGTTGCCGCGCGACTTGGACATCTTGGCGCCGTCCTTGACGATGGTGCCGTGGGCGCGGAACCGCGTGAACGGCTCCTCGAAGCCCAGCAGCCCGAGGTCGTGCAGCGCCATGGTGACGAACCGCGAGTACATCAGGTGCAGCACCGCGTGCTCGTTGCCGCCGATGTACGAGGTCACCGGCAGCCACTTCCCGGTCAGCGCCCCGTCGTACGCGACGTCGTCGCGGTCGGCCGAGGGGTAGCGCAGGAAGTACCACGCCGAATCAAGGAACGTGTCCGAGACGTCGGTCTCCCGCCGCGCCGGCTTGCCGCACCCGGGGCACGGCACGCGGTACCACGACTCCGCGCGCGCCAGCGGCGAGACGCCGGAGTCGTCGGGCCGGAAGTCCTCCAGCGCGGGCAGCACGACCGGCAGGTCCTGCTCCGGCACCGGCACCGTACCGCAGTCGTCGCAGTAGATGACCGGAATGGGCGGGCCCCAGTAGCGCTGCCGGGAGATGCACCAGTCGTGCAGCCGGTAGTTGACCACCGCCTTGCCGAGGCCCTTGGCCGCGAGGTCCGCGGTGATACGGCGCTTGGCGTCCTCCCACGGGAGGCCGTCGTAGCCGGGGCTGTTGACCAGCCGCCCGTCCGGGATCTCCGGCTCGGCCGCGGCCAGCGGCGTCCCGCCGTCGTGCCCCGGGCCCGCCACCACGCGCACGATGGGCAGCTTCATCGCCCGCGCGAACTCGAAGTCGCGCTCGTCGTGGCCGGGCACCGCCATGATGGCGCCGGTGCCGTACTCCATCAGCACGTAGTCGGCGATCCAGATGGGGACCGCCTTGCCCGTGGCCGGGTTGCGAGCGTAGGAGCCGGTGAACACGCCGGTCTTGGTCTTGTCTCCCACCTTGCGGCTCACCAGGTCCATGGCCGCGACGCGCCGCCGGTAGTCGGTGACGTCCGGGCGCCGCTCGTTCGTCGTCAGCTCGCTCACCAGCGGGTGCTCGGGCGCGAGCACCAGGTAGGTGGCGCCGAACACCGTGTCGGCGCGGGTGGTGAAGACCGTGATGCGCTTGCCGGCCGGCGTCTCGAACACCAGCTCGGCGCCCTCGGAGCGGCCGATCCAGTTCGCCTGGATGGTGCGGGTCGAGTGCGACCAGTCGGCCGTCTCCAGGTGGTCCAGCAGCCGCTGGGCGTACTTCGTGATGGTGAAGAACCACTGGTCCAGCATCCGCTGCTCGACCTTCACGTCGGGGTGCCGCTCGCAGTAGCCGCCGATCACCTGCTCGTTGGCGAGCACCGTCTTGCAGGCGGGGCACCAGTTCACGGCGGCACGCCGCTTCACCGCCAGGCCGGCGCGGAGCAGCTGGAGGAAGATCCACTGCGTCCACTTGTAGTAGCGCGGGTCGGTGGTCTGCACCTCGTAGCGCCAGTCCACCATGAGGCCGATGCGCTTCAATTGCTCCCGGAATCGCGCGATGTTGCGCGGGATCAGCTCGGCGGGGTGCGTCCCCACCTTGATGGCGAAGTTCTCCGAGTGAATGCCGAACGCGTCGAAGCCCAGCGGCTCGAACACCTGGCGGCCCTTGAGCCGGTGGTAGCGGCCCTGGATGTCCGCGCCCACGAAGGCGAATACGTTGCCGACGTGCAGCCCCTCGGCCGAGGGGTAGGGGAACATCATCAGGTTGAAGTAGGGGCGCGTGGCGCCGGGGAGGTCGGTGTGGTGGGTGCCGCGTTCCTCCCACCGCCGTTCCCACTTGCGCTCGACGGCCTGGGGGTCGTACGCGTCGTTGGGGCGATCGGGCATAGTGTTGAAACATAGCGACTTGCGGCGGCCCGGAGCCATCCCTACCTTAGCGCGCGCATGACGTCGAGCCCGCCCACTCCGCCTCCGGAAACGCCGGACCGCAAGGCGCAGAGCCTGCAGCGCACCCTGGTCACCGCCGGGGTGCTGGCGATCATCCTCACGCTGCTGGTCGTTTCCCTCCTGGCCTGGAACGGGGCGCGGAGCTACCTGGCGCGTGACGCCGACGCCCGGCTGGGCGACGTCGCCCAGCGTTCGGCGGCGCTGGTGGGTCTGTACCTGCGGGAGCGGCGCTCCGACCTGGAGCTGGTGGCGAGCGCGCCGGGGCTGGCCGCGGCGGCGCAGGCGGCGGGCGCCGAGGCCGCGCGACGGGGGCTGGTGAGTGAGACGCCGGAGCTGGCGGAGCGCGCGCTGGAGGCGCGGCCGCTGGCCCCGAGTCCGGCCGCGGCGTACCTCGGCGCGCTGGAGCGGCACTCCGACTTCGGCGACATGGTCCTGACCGACGCGCACGGCTTCACCGCGGCGGAGGTCACCCCGCGGCCGCCGTTCGTGCACGCGGGGCAGGAGTGGTGGCAGCGGACGTGGCGGACCGGCAGCTACCAGGGCGTGCCGCGGGTGGATGCGCGGACCCGTGTCGTCACCATCCGCATGGCCACGGCGGTGCGCGCCAACGGGGCGGCCGGCGGGCGCGCGGTGGGCGTCCTCTCGGGGGCGCTGGCGCTGGAGCAGCTCTCGCGGCTGGTGGCCTCGTCGGACGCCGGGCTCGGCGCTCAGATCGAGGTCGTGGATCACGTGGGCCGGATCCTGATGGGTCCCGATTCGTCCCTGCTCTTGAAGCCGGCGCCGGAGATGGACGAGCTGGTCCTCGCCGACACGGTGACCCATGCCACCGTGCGGCTGGCGAGTCGCGAGGCCGAGCGGGCGGCGCTGGCGCGGGCGTGGCCGGCCGACTGGTGGGTGGTGGTGCGACAGCCCGAGTCCATCGCGTACCGGTCGGTGGACGAGGTGGGGCGGCTGCTGCTGGTGGCGGCGTTGCTGCTGATGGTCGTGGCGGTGGCGGCGATCAGCTCGATGGGCGGGTGGCTGCGGCGGACCGTGACCGAGCCGGTGGACCGCATGGCCGACGCGGCGAGCGCGGTGGCCGAGGGGGATCTGTCGCGCGACCTGGAGAAGACGGGTGGCACGCGCGAGGTGCTGCACCTGGGCAGGGCGCTGGGGACGATGCTCGACGCGCTGCGGCGGCTGGTGGGGGCGATCCGGTCGGCCTCCGACGAGGCGGCGGCGATGGCGGCGCAGATCAGCGCCTCGACCCAGGAGATGTCGGCCAGCGGCCAGGAGATGGCGGGCACCACGCACGACCTGTCGCAGCGGGCGCAGGAGCAGGCGGCGGTGGTGAAGACCGCCGCGGCCGACGCCGGCCGCATCCGGCTGATCACCTCGCGGCTGGCCGACGGCGCGCGGCTCGCGGCCGAGCGCAACAAGGCGTTGCTGGCGCTGGCGGAGGAGCACAGGAAGCGTCTGGATGCGAGCGCCGAGACTCTGGCGTCGCTGGCGGGTGAGGTGGAGCAGGGGGCGGCGGACGCGGCGGGGCTCACCGAGGCTTCGGCGGCGATCGGGCGGTTCGTGGCGCAGACCCGGAGCATCGCGACCCAGACGAACATGCTGGCGCTGAACGCGGCCATCGAGGCGGCGCGGGCGGGCGAGCAGGGGCGCGGGTTCGGCGTCGTGGCCGACGAGGTGCGGAAGCTGGCCGTCCAGGCGGCGCAGGCCGCGGTGAGCATTGACGGCACCGTGAAGGACGTGTTGAAGCGCGTGGCGGCGACCCACGAGACCATGACCCGGCTGGGGACGGCGGGTGTGGCGGCGCGGGCGGCGGCGCAGATTGTGAGCGAGGGACTGGGGGCGGTGGCGGAGTCGGCGCGGGAGAGCGACCGGTTCACGGGCGAGATCAGCGGCGCGGCGGCGGAGTCGGCGGCGCTGGTGACCGAGATCGCGAAGGGGCTTCAGGAGCTGGCGAAGAGCACCGAGTCGTTCGCGGCCTCGGCGCAGCAGATCGCTGCCTCGAGCGAGGAGCAGAGCGCCGCGACGGAGGAGATCGCCTCCTCGGCCCAGGCCCTCGCCGCCGCGGCCGACAAGCTCACCACCGCCGTCAAGAGCTTCCGGCTGCAGTAGG
>JAJYLI010000129.1 GCA_021787855.1 bacterium
GCGGGGGCGGGGGCGGGGGCGGGGGCACCATGAGAGTGCTCGCCGGCGACATCGGCGGCACCAACGCGCGGCTCGCCATCGTGGACGCCGGCGCGGACGGCATGCGGATCGTCCGCGAGCGGCGCTACGGCACGCCCGGCGAGCCGGGCCTGGCGCCCATCGTGCGGCGGTTCCTGGGCGACGGCGCGGGGAGCGGGGGCGCCCCGCCGGAGCGCGCGTGCTTCGGCATCGCCGGCCCGGTGGTGGACGGCGAGTGCCACACGCCCAACCTGCCCTGGAAGGTGAGCGCGCGCGCCCTGGCCACGGACCTCGGGATCCCGCGCACCCTCCTCATCAACGACTTCCGCGCGGCGGGCTACGGCCTGCCTCATCTGGGCCCCGCCGACCTGGTCACGCTGCAGGCGGGGACGGCCGACCCGCACGGCACCATCGCCCTGATCGGCGCCGGCACCGGTCTGGGCCAAGGGTTCCTGGTCTGGGATGGGCGGCGCCACCAGGTGCAATCGTCCGAGGGCGGCCACGCCACCTTCGCCGCCCGGGACGAGCTGGAGTGGGGGCTCCGCCACGCGCTGCTGGACGAGTTCGGGCAGGTCTCCTACGAGCGCGTGCTCTCCGGCAGCGGGCTGGCCCGGGTGTACCGCTTCCTGGCCGGGAGCGGCTTCGCCCCGGAGCGGCCGGAGGTGCGCGTCGAGATGGAGCGGGAGGATCCCGCCGCGGTGGTCACCCGCCACGCGCTGGCCGGCGACGACCCGCTCTCGGTCAGGGCGCTGGACCTGTTCGTCTCGGTGCTCGGCTCGCAGGCGGGCAACCTGGCGCTGACCGTGCTCGCGACCGGCGGCGTGTACGTCGCCGGCGGCATCGCGCCGCGCATCGTCGCCAGGCTCCGGGACGGCGCCTTCGTCGCGGCGTTCCGCGGCAAGGGACGCCTCGCGGACCTGCTGGCGCGCATTCCCGTCCACGTCGTCATGAGCCCCGACGTCGGGCTCCTCGGAGCGGCGGCGGCCGCGGCGCTGGCGGACCCGTGATCACCCACCTGTTCTTCGACGTGGGCGGCGTGCTGGGCACCAGCGGCTGGGGCACCGCGTCGCGGGAGGCCGCCGTCGAGCGCTTCGGCCTGGACGCGGCCGACTTCGACCGCCGGCACCGCGAGGCGGTCGGCCAGTGGGAGGAGGGCCGGCTCAGCCTCGACGAGTACCTCGACTGCACCATCTTCGACGCCCCCCGCCCGTTCGCGCGGGAGGACGTCAAGGCGTTCGTGCTCGCCCAGAGCCAGCCGTATCCCGAGACCATCGCGCTCGCCCGGGCGCTGGCGGCGACCGGCCGCTGGCGGCTGATGACGCTGAACAACGAGTCCGCGGAGCTGAACGCGTACCGGCTGCGCCACTTCGACCTCGCGCCGATCTTCAGCGCGTTCTTCAGCTCCTGCTGGCTCGGCGCGGCCAAGCCCTCGCGGCGCATCTACGAGCTGGCGCTGGCGCTGGCGCAGGCCGAGCCGGCGCGGGCGGTGCTGATTGACGACCGGGAGCAGAACCTCGCGCCCGCGCGGGCGCTGGGCATGCAGACCATCCGATTCACCACGGCGGACCGGCTGCGGCGCGACCTCGCCGCGCTCGGCGTCGCCCCTTGAAGGAGACGGAACCATGCAGTTGGGCATGATCGGGCTGGGGCGCATGGGCGGGAACATGGTGCGGCGGCTGGCCCCCGACCGGCACGCGGTCGTGGCCTACGACCGCGACCCCGCCGCCGCGGCCGCGCTGGTCAAAGAGGGTGTCGCGCGGGCGGCGAAGGACCTGCCGGACCTGTGCGCCCAGCTCAAGCCGCCGCGGGTCGTGTGGCTGATGGTGCCCGCCGGCGCGCCGGTGGACGAGACCATCGCCGCGCTGCTGCCGCATCTGGCCGAGCGGGACATCGTCATTGACGGCGGCAACTCCCACTACAAGGACAGCGTCCGCCGGGCCGCGGCCCTGGCGGAGCGCCACCTCGAGTTCGTGGACGCCGGCACCAGCGGCGGCATCTGGGGCCTCGAGGTGGGCTACTGCCTCATGGTGGGCGGCACCAAGGCCGCGGTGGACCGCTGCGCGCCCATCTTCCGCACCCTCGCCCCCGCGGACGGCTGGGCCCACGTGGGCCCCAGCGGCGCGGGCCACTACGTCAAGATGGTCCACAACGGCATCGAGTACGGGCTGCTGCAGGCCTACGCCGAGGGCTACGAGATCCTGCACACCTCCAAGCAGTTCGACCTGGACCTCCACCAGATCGCCGCCGTGTGGAACCGCGGCAGCGTCGTCCGCTCGTGGATCAACGAGCTGGCCGAGCGCGCCTTCACGCCCGGCGCGGGCCTGCCGGGCATCAAGGGCTGGGTGGCCGATTCGGGCGAGGGCCGCTGGACCGCGCAGGAGGCCGCCGACCTCGACGTGCCCGCCCCCGTCATCACCCTCTCGCTGCTGGAGCGGTTCCGCTCGCGGCAGAACGAGTCCTACGCCGCCAAGGTGATCGCCGCGCTGCGCCACGAGTTCGGCGGCCACCCGGTGAAGAGCACATGAGCGCCCCCCCGCCCGTCGCGATCCCGCTGCGGCTGTCGGAGCACCTGGCCGCGCCGGTGGAGCCGCTCAAGAAGGGCGACCCCTGCACCGCCGTGATCCTGGGCGCCGGCGGCGACCTGACGCGCCGCAAGCTGATGCCGGCGCTGTACCACCTGCTGCACGACGGCCTGCTGCACGACGACTTCTCGGTGGTGGGCGCCGCGCGCGAGCCCCTGACCGACCAGGCGTTCCGCGACCGGATGCGGCAGGCCATTCTCGACTCCACCGAGGTCGGCCACGTGCCGGACGCGACCTGGGACCGGTTCGCCCAGCGCATCCACTACGTCCAGGGCGACATGACCGACCCCGCCTTCTTCGCCGCGGTGAGCGCGCGGGTGGCGGAGTTCGAGAAGGAGAGCGGGCGGCCCCGCGGGCGGCTGTTCTACCTCGCCCTGCCGCCCTCGGTCTACGCCACCGCGGTCGAGCACCTCTCGGCCACCGGCCTGGTGCCGCGCATTGACGACCCGGCGCAGCGGCCCTGGGCGCGGGTCATCGTCGAGAAGCCGTTCGGGTCGAGCCTGGCGACGGCCCGCGCCTTGAACCAGTCCATCCTCAAGCGCCTCGCCGAGCACCAGGTGTTCCGCATTGATCACTACCTGGGCAAGGAGACGGTGCAGAACCTGCTGGTGCTGCGGTTCGCCAACTCCATCTTCGAACCGATCTGGAACCGCCGGCACATCCACCATGTGCAGATCACCGCCGCCGAGACCGTGGGCGTCGAGCACCGCGCGGGCTACTACGAGCAGGCGGGGGTGGTGCGCGACATGTTCCAGAACCACCTGCTCCAGCTCCTCGCGCTGACCGCGATGGAGCCGCCGGTCGCCTTCCGCGCGGAGGACGTCCGCGACGAGAAGGTCAAGGTGCTGCGCGCCATCCGGCCGATCACGCCGGCGACCATCGACGACTTCGCCGTGCGCGGCCAGTACGGCCCGGGCGCCATCGGCGGCCTGGCGGTGCCCGGCTACCGCCAGGAGGACCGGGTCGCGCCCAATTCCGCCACGCCGACCTACGCCGCCGTCCGCTTCCTGGTGGACAACTGGCGCTGGCAGGGCGTGCCGTTCTTCGTCCGCAGCGGCAAGCGGATGGCCCGCCGCGCCACCGAGATCGCGATCCAGTTCCAGCGGCCCCCGCACCTCATGTTCCAGAACGGCGGGCGCTCCTTCGCGGCCAACACGCTGGTGATCCGCATCCAGCCCAACGAGGGCGTCTCGCTGTGCTTCGAGATCAAGGTGCCGGGCGTGGACGTGAAGATGACGTCGGTGCAGATGGACTTCAGCTACGCCAACGTGTTCGGGGCCACCGACCACTCCGCCTACGAGACGCTGCTCCTGGACGCGATGGTGGGCGACGGGACGCTGTACGCGCGCAGCGACCAGGTCGAGGCCGCGTGGAGCATCGTGGATCCCATCGTCCAGGCCTGGAGCGCCGAGCCGCCGCGCGACTTCCCCAACTACGTGTCGGGCTCCTGGGGCCCCGGCGCCGCCGACGCGTTCATCGCGCGTGACGGCTGCCAGTGGCGCCAGCCGTAGGGGCGGTCTCGGCGCGCCCGGGCGGCGGCGGCGTGGCGCCTACCGCCAGGTGCGCCGCAGCGGGTGCGCCTCGGTGTTGAAGATCACGCGGTCGAAGTCCAGCGCCGCGGGCGGAGAAAAGATCAGCCAGGCGTACTTCAGGGTCTCCGCGAGGAAGTAGCTCTCCATCCGGTCGCGGCGCTCCTTGGTGAGCACGCTCTTCAAGGCGGTGAAACCGACCGCCGAGCGCGTGTAGTGGAGCAGGCTGTCCACCATCACCTTCGCCATGGCGCGGTAGCGCGGGTTCCCGGTGATGCGGTACAGGTAGTAGTCGGACTCCAGCGCCTCGGGCCGCAGCTCGTAGCCCGGCGAGACCACCCGCATGCTGTCGTAGTTCAGCTCCTCCGGCTCGACGCCGTGGAGCGTCCACATCCTGTAGATGGACCGCATCAGCCGCGCGGCGCGCGCCGTGTCCCCGCTCTTGGCCAGCTCCGCCGCGAAGTAGGCGTCCAGCGCGCCGAAATCGGCGAGGGTGCGCCTGCCGGTATTCATGTCGGCGTGGCCGTACCAGAAGCCGGTGGGCTCGGAGTCCGCCAGATAGCGGTTCACGGCCGCGATGCTGCTGTCCCACATCCGCTCGAAGTCCGGATCCCCGAACAGCAGCCACGACTTGAGCAGGTACTCGTAGTAGGAATCAATCCCGCCGCTGATGTGGCTGTCGGGGTCCGTCCAGGCGCCGGTGCGCACGTCAATGGCGCTGCCCACCAGGCCGATGGGCGAGCGGCGCGCGAACAGGGCGACCACCGCGCGCTTGGCGGCGTCGTAGTAGCGCGGGTCGCCGGTCAGCTTGGAGAGGGTGCCGAACTCGAGCATCAGGGTGCCGACCTCGGCCGGGTTGCTCACCGGCCCGCTCACCGCGCCGGTCTCGAGGTTCACGAACCGGTACGGCATCCCGGTGGGCGAGCCGAAGGCCGGCAGCAGCCGGGTGCCCAGGTCGCGCGCCAGCGCGAGAAACCGCGGGTCGCCGTCCAGCTGGTAGGCGCTCAGCAGGCCGCCCAGCTCGCGGATGGTGATCTCGAACACCTGCACCGGGAAGTCGCGGTCGAAGCTCAGCGAATCGAGGATCAGCCGCTTGGCGCTGTCGGCCTGCGCCGTGAGGCCCATCAGCAGCATCGTGTCGTACCCGTCCACCGGCGTCATCAGCAGCGAATGCGGGTACCAGTCGCGCCAGCCCCGCGTCAGCGGCCGCAGCTCGTCGTGCCCCCAGGCGTAGCGGACGTAGCCGTCCCACGCGTGCACGAACGCCGCCTTGATCGCGGCCGCCTCGCGTACCGCGGCGCCGGCGGTCATGGGGCGCGGTGCCCCCCCGGGCGGGGCACAGGCGGCGGGCGCCAGCGCCGCGGCCGCCAGGGCGAGCGCGGCGAAGGCCCGGGTCCCTGGCGCCCTCACCGCCACCCCATCCGCTCGCGCAGGCCGGTGATGTGGGCGGTGTGGTGCGCCCCGTGCCAGCCGTACATGGCCAGCAGGCGGTCCAGGGTCATGAGGCCCGACTCGGGATGGTTCACCGTCCGCGCGAAGTCCGCCTCGTGCAGGCCCTGGAGCAGCAGCACCCAGCGCTGGTGCAGAGCGGCCAGCAGGTCGAGCGACGGGCCGACCGGCCCCTTCGCGTCGGGCGTCTGCGCCCACAGCGCCTGGTCGTAGGGCTTGATGGTGGGCACCACCTCCGTGAGCGCCAGCTTCATCCTGACGTAGGCGTTCATGTGGCTGTCCGGCAGGTGATGCGCGATCTGGCGCACGGTCCAGCCGCCCGGCCGGTACGGGGTGTCGAGCTGGCGGTCGTCCAGCCCGGCGACGGCGCGCCGCAGGTTGTCGGGGGCGCGCGCCAGCAGCTCGATGCTCTGGGCGCGCTGCGCCGGCGTCAGCTTGTCCACCTTCGGGGACTGGCCCAGGGGGTATCGCAGGTCGCTCATCGGGGCCTCGGCGTGGGAACCATGGTGCGATGGGCGTAAGATAGTCGCGGCCGGGCCGCCGCGGCGCCACCCGCCGGGCTCTAGATCTGCACGCGCCGGAACAGCCGCGCGCCGAGCGTCACCATCAGCACCGCGAACGCGCCGAGGCCGGCCACGCTGGCCAGCGGCGCGAGCTGGGCCGCGCCCGTGAGACCGTAGCGGATCCCCTCGACGCCGTAGGTCAGCGGATCGAGCAGCGTCACCGAGCGCAGCCAGGCGGGCAGGGACCCGATGGGGAACAGCGCGCCCGACAGGCCGAAGATCGGGAAGATCACGAAGTTCATGATGAGCTGGAAGCCGTGCATGTCGTCCATGCGCGAGGCGATGGCGATGCCCATCGCCGTGAAGGCCACGCCGATCAGGATCATGAACCCGATCGCCAGCGCGAGGCCGCCCGCGCTGCCCGGCCGCACGCCCATGAACAGCGACAGGATCAGGATGATGAACCCCTGCAGCAGCGCGGTGGTCGCGCCGCCCAGCGTCTGGCCGAGCATGATCTCCAGCCGCGAGACCGGCGCCACCAGCGTCTCCTTGAGGAAGCCGAACTGCTTGTCCCAGATGATCTGGATCCCGGCGAACATCGAGGTGAACAGCACCGTCATCGAGACGATGCCGGGCACGATGAAGGCCACGTAGCCCCGGCCCATGTGCGGCCCGGTGACCACCTTGTTGAGCCCGAAGCCCAGGATCACGAGGAAGAACAGCGGCATCCCCAGGCTGCCCAGGATGCGGCTCTTGCTCCTGAGGTAGCGTTTCACGTTCCGGAGCCAGATCGTGTAGATGACGCCCATCGCTAGCGCCTCCACATGCGCACGGCCATCCGCATGCGCTCCTTGCCGCTCGCCTCCTCCTCGCGGATGGTGCGGCCGGTGAAGTGGAGGAACACGTCCTCCAGCGTGGGCTTGTGCACGGAGAGCGAGGTGACCCCGACGCCGTCCCGGCTGCAGGAGGTCACCAGCTCCGCGACGTGCCGGTCGGCCTGGTCCAGCTTGATCGAGAGGGCGCCGTCCCTTGGCTCGACGGCCTTCACGGCCGGCAGGGCCTGGAGCAGCGGGAGGACGCGGGCGTTGTCCGTCGTCTCGAGCACCACCACGTCGCCGCCGATCTGCCGCTTCAGGGCGGCCGGCGTGTCGGAGGCGACGATCTTGCCGTGGTCAATGATCGCCACCTCGTGGCACAGCCGGTCGGCCTCTTCCATGTAGTGCGTGGTGATGATGATGGTGATGCCGCGGTTGCGGTTCAGGTCCGCGATGTAGGTCCACAGGTGGTTGCGGGTCTGCGGGTCGAGGCCCAGCGTGGGCTCGTCGAGGAACAGGACTCTGGGCTCGTGCAGCAGCCCGCGGGCGATCTCCAGCCGCCTGCGCATGCCGCCGGAGTAGGTCTTCACCAGGTCGCCGGCCCGCTCGGAGAGTCCCACCAGCTCCAGCATCTCGCCGATCTTCCGGCGCCTCGGGTCGCGCGGCACGTGGTAGAGCCGGCCGTGCATGTCCATGTTCTCCCAGGCCGTCAGCTCCTCGTCCAGGCTCTGGTCCTGGAACACGATGCCGATGGAGCGGCGCACGCTGTCGGGCTGGGTGCGGATGTCGAAGTCGTTCACCCAGGCGGCGCCGGCGGTGGGCTCGAGGACGGTGGAGAGCATGGCGAGGGTGGTGCTCTTCCCGGCGCCGTTGGGACCCAGCAGGCCGAAGATGCGCCCGCCCTCGATCTCGAACGACACCTCGTTCACGGCCTTGAGGCCGTCGAAGTCCTTGGTGAGGCGCTCGACCCTCACTGCCGGCATTCCCGAAACTCCCAGTGCGGTGGTGCTGCAAGTTCCCCAGGGACCCGCCGCCGGCGCCAGGGCCCCGGGGCCGATGCGCGCCGGGAGCCGCCGGGGGGCGGGCGGCCGGTTCGCTACAATCCGCCGGCCGGCAACCTTACGATTGGCCGTACCACGACGTTGCGGTTGGCCGAGGGGACGAAAGCCCGGTGCCCGGGTACCAATCCCGGGTCAGATCCATCGCACACACGCGATTCCACGGTCGGACCGGCCAGACCGGCGCGGTCCGCAACATCCGCCGAGGCGGGAGGCGCGACATGATCGGAGAGATGGTCCAGCACTTTCAGGGCAAGAGCGCGGATCTCGACACCCTGCGCGACAAGATCGCCGGCTACCTGAAGGGCCAGGGCTTCGAGGTGCAGTCGTCCAAGCCGAGCAGCCACGGCACGCTGCTGCAGGCGCGCAAGCCCGGCTTCATGAGAGAGGTCATCACGGCGGACCACGCGCTCGACATCCTGATTGACGGCGAGGCCGACGACTTCACGGTGCGGCTGGGCATCGGCAAGTGGCTGCAGCACCTGGGCGTCATGGCCATGGAGACCATGCTGCTGTCCGGCCTCTTCGTGTTCGTTGACGTGCCCGAGATGCTCTGGACCACCCATATCGAGAACGATCTCGCCAAGCGGATCGCGGCGTTCGTCGGCTGAGCCGGCCCTCGTCCGGCGATCTGCGGCGACGGCTGAGCGCGGCCGGCGCGCGCGGACGGCTCCGGGCCGCGGGGAGGCTCAAGCGTTCGGCCCCGGCCGTGATTGGGCCGGGGCCGTGTCGTGTCCGCGCCGAGTGGCCAGGGGCAGAATCGAACTGCCGACACGCGGATTTTCAGTC
>JAJYLI010000130.1 GCA_021787855.1 bacterium
AATCACGACCCGTTCACCAACGTGCTCGAGGTGCTGGTGCGCCGCCTGCGCCGCAAGATTGACGACGGCCACGAGCCCAAGCTGATCCAGACCCTGCGCGGCGCCGGCTACCGGCTGGGCGTGTGAGCCAGCCGCTCGCCCGGCTGCGCCTGCGGCTCACCGCGTGGTACGCCGCGACCTTCGGCCTCATCCTGCTGCTCCTGGGCGGCGGACTGTTCCTCTCCATTCGGGCCCAGATCTCGCGCCAGCTCGACATCTCGCTGCGCCAGGCCACGCGGGCACTGCAGGGCGCCGCCCGCATCCGCGAGATCGAGCGGCGCACCGCGCGCGGCAATGTGGTGGACGCGGTGGACGAGCTGCACATTCCCGACCGGACGCTGTATCTGCTGGATCCCGATGGTACGCCGGTGAAGCCCGGCGTCGCGCCCGCGTGGATCGAGGCGGCGGCGCGGGTGGCGGCGCGCGACAGCAGCGTGGACCTGCAGCGCGACACGCGCGACGCGACCCTGCGGCTCCACGCCGAGCGGTTCGCGGTGCCCGACGGCCGGGTGTACGTCGGGGTGGCCGTGGCCGACGTGATGGAGCTGGAGGACCAGTACGCGGCGCTGATCTACGCCTTCGGCGCGGCGGCCCTCGCCGGCGTGTTTCTGGTGGCCGGCGGGGGATGGCTGCTGGTGCGCAAGGCCACGGAGCCGGTGGAGCGGTCCATGGAGACGATGCGGCGCTTCATGGCCGACGCGGCGCACGAGCTGCGCACGCCCATCGCCGTGATCCGCAGCCAGGCGGAGGTGACGCTGCAGCGCGAGCGCGACTTCGCGGGCTACACCGAGGCGTTGCGTCGGGTGGAGAGCGAGGCCACCCGCCTGGGCGCCACGGTCGAGGACCTGCTCACCCTGGCCCGCGCGGACGCGGGGCAGCGGCCGGTCCAGTGGGCCCGCGTGTACCTCGACGACCTGCTGCTGGACGCCGCGACCGCCGCGCGCGCGCTGGCCGAGCGCCGGGGCGTGGCGCTGGAGGTGGGCGCCTTCGAGGAGACGGTGGTCGAGGGCGACGCGGCGCTGCTGCGCCAGCTGCTGATGATCGTGCTGGACAACGCCGTGAAGTTCACGCCGGCGGGCGGGCGCGTGCGGGTGGACGCCGCCACGCGGGACGGCCAGGCGCAGGTCACGGTCGAGGACACCGGCGCCGGCATCCCTTCCGACCAGATCCCGCACATCTTCGAGCGGTTCTACCGCGGCGACCCGGCGCGGGCGCGGGGCGACGGCACCGAGGGCGCGGGCCTGGGGCTGGCCATCGCCCGGTGGATCGCGGACGCGCACGGCGCCGCCATCGCCGTCGCCAGCGAGGTGGGGAAGGGCACCCGCGTGACCGTCCGTCTGCCCGCCGTGCTGTCATCCTCCTGACAGGTTGCCCATCTAGGTTTCGGGCCTCCTGAGGTGGAGACGGCCGGCGTCGGCTCGCGGCGCCCACCCGGGATCCGGGTGTGCGGGCGTGTGCCTCATGGCATCTCCGGTGGGAGGCTTGGGTGTGACGACTCTGTCCCGGTCGCTTCTCGTGGCGGCGCTGCTGACGGCGCCGGCCGGCCGCGCGGCGGCGCAGCAGCCACTGACGCTGAGCGAGGCGCTGCGCGAAGCCCGTCTCCATAACGCCACGCTGCCGGTCGCGGCCTACGACACCGCCGTCGCCGCGGCGGACGCGCGGGCCGCGGCCGGCCGCCTGGGGCCGACGCTCGGTCTGGACGGGGATCTCCACGAGGGCGCGCCGGCGGACTACGCCTCGGGCGACGCCCGGCTCCAGCTCGTCGGCACCCTGCCGATCTACGACGGCGGCCTGCTCAGGGCCCAGCTCGGCCAGGCGCGCGCGCGGCGCGCCGTGAGCGCGGCGCAGTACCGCGTCGCGCGGCGCGATCTCGACTACCAGGTGCGCGTGGCGTTCAGTCAGGCGGTCGAGCTGCAGGACGAGATCGCGCTGGGCGAGCAGGGCCTGGAGCGCCTGAACCGCTACCTGGAGCTGATCGCCGCGCGGCGGGAGTCGGGGCAGCCGGTGGTGGGCGATCTGCTCAAGGCCCAGGTCCAGCTGGACGGCCAGGCCGCCGACACCGCGGAGACCCATCGCCAGCTCGCGGCGGTGATGCTGGTGCTCAAGGAGCTGCTGGGCCGGCTTCCGCAGGACACGCTGGCCCTGGCGCCGCTGGCGGCGCCGGCCGCCCCGCCGGCCACGCCCGGGGAGCCCTGGATGAGCGTGCCCGACCTCGCCGCGGCCGAGGCCGCGCGGCAGGGCGCGCAGCTGGGCATCGCCGCCGTGCGGGCGGACCGGCGGCCGCACGTTGATCTGATGGCCGACGTCGGCGCGGAGCCCGTGATCGGCTCGTCGTTCGCCGCGCCCTTCAACACCGGGCGCAGCGCCGGCGTCGAGATGCTGCTGGGCGTGAGCCTGCCGCTGTGGGACCACGGCGTGTACAGCAACCGGCTCGAGGCCGCGCGGCTCGCGTTCGAGCAGTCCACCCAGGCGGCGCTGGCCGCGCGCCGGCAGGTGCGGTCCCAGTGGTACCAGGCCCGGGCCGACCTGCTGCACCTGTACGAGGTCATGCGCCTGCGGGCCGCGACCGTGCCCGCCGCCCAGGACGCGTACCTGCAGTCGGAGAGCCTGTACCGCGGCGGATCCGGGAGCGCGCTGGAGGTGCTGGACGCGTACACGACGTGGATCCAGTCGGGGCTCGGCGCGGCGCGCGCGCGGCTGGCCTACCGGATCGCCGAGGCGCGCGCGCGGCGCTGGGGGGGAGAAGGGTCATGACGCGTCGCTGGATGACGGTGGTGGTCGGGGGTGGCCTGGCGGCCGCGGTGGCGGGCTGCGGCGGCGGCGCGGGCGCGGGCGGCGATGGCGGGGCGGCGGACGCGGTGGCGGCCACGCCGGTCCGGGTGTCGTTCGCGCGGCTGGACACCCTGCGTGAGCAGGTCAGCGCGCCCGGCCAGACCAGCGTGCTGCGCGAGGGGCACGTCCGGGCGCCGTTCGCGGGCGTGCTGACCAGCCTCACGGTGACCGACGGCGACCGGGTCGCGGCGGGGGAGGTCATCGGCGCGATGATCTCGCTCAACAGCGAGGCGGCGCTGGATGGGGCGCGGGCCATGCTGGCATCGGCGCTCACGGCGGCCGACTCGGCCGACGCGCGGCAGGCGCTGGCCCTGGCGCGGGCCGACCGCGTCGAGCGGTCCATCCGCGCGCCGGAGGCCGGCGTGGTCCTGTCCCACTCCGCCAGCCCGGGCGACCGGCTCGCCGAGGGCGACGAGATCGTGCGCCTCGCGGCCGCGGGCTCGACGATCTTCATCGCCGACGTCGCGCAGAGCGACGCGGTCGGCGTGCGGGCCGGCCAGCCGGTCGAGATCCGGCTCGCCGCTGAGAGCGCGCCGATCCGCGGCGTCATCCACGGCGTGCTGCCGGCGGCCAGCAGCGTCGCGTTCACCGTGCCCGTGCGGGTGGACCTCGGGGCCGACCTGGCGACGCCGGCCGTGGGCCTGTTCGGGACGGCGACCATCACGGTCGGCCGCCAGGCCGGCGTCGTCGCCGTGCCGACGGCCGCGGTCCTGACCGACGACATCACGGGCGTGGCGCGGGTGGCGGTGGTGCGGGGCGGCCGGGCCCTCTGGGTGGTGGTCAAGAAAGGTCTCGTGGACCGCGGCTACGTCGGCGTGGCCGGGCGCGGCCTCGCCCCCGGCGACACGGTGATCGTCTCCGGCCAGGTGGGCCTGCCCGATTCGACCCGGGTGCTGGTCAGCCCGTGAGCCTGCACACCGTCGTCCGCAACCGCTGGACGGCGCTGTTCGCGCTCGCCGGCATCCTGGCCGCCGCGGGGGTCTACAGCTTCACCCGCCTGCCGGCGTCCATCTACCCCTCGGTCACCTTCCCCATCGTCAAGGTCATCGTGGACGTGGGGGAGGAGCCGGCGGTGCGGATGATGCCGACCGTCACGCGCCCGCTCGAGGAGGCCATGCACCGCGTGCCCGGCGTGGTGCTGGTCCGGTCCATCACCTCCCGCGGGTCGTCGGAGCTGACGGCGCAGTTCGCCTGGGGCACCGACATGAAGGTCGCGCTCCAGCGCGTGCAGATGGAGACGGAGCGGGTGCGGCCGGACCTGCCGCCGGACGCGCGCCTCGACGTCGAATGGATGAACCCCGCGACCTTCCCGATCCTGGGGTACGCCCTCACCTCGAAGAACCACTCGCAGGCGGACCTGCTGCAGCTCGCCGAATACACGCTCCGGCCGGAGCTGATCCGGATCCCCGGCGTGGCCGAGGTGCAGGTGCAGGGGGGGCGGAAGCGCGAGTTCGAGGTCCACCTCGACCCGGCGGCGCTGCTGGGCCGCGGGCTCTCGGTGGCCGACGTGGTGAACGCCATCAACGCGAACAACACCATCCTCTCGGCGGGGCTGGTGGAGCGCAACCACGAGCTGTACCTGACGCTGGTGAACGGCCGGGTCCACTCGCTGGACACGCTGAAGCGACTCGCGGTCCCGGTCCCCGGCGGGCCCCCGGTCGCGCTCGGCAGTCTGGGCCGGCTCGACGTGGCGGACGAGGTCTCGTACGTCCGCACCACCGCCCAGGGCGATTCCGCGGTGCTGGTCAACCTGATTCGCCAGCCCGAGGGGAACACGGTCGCGATCGCCAGCGGCGTGCGCCGGCTGTTCAGGGAGAACCCCGGCCTGCTGCCCCCGGGCGTGCGGTGGACCTCCTTCTACGACCAGGCCCGGTTCGTCAGCGCGTCGGTGAACGGCACGGTGGACGCGATCCTGATCGGTTTCGCGCTCGCGGCCCTGGTGCTGCTCGCCGCGCTGGGCAGCGTGCGCCTGACCGTGGTGGCGGGCGTCGCGATCCCGGTGGTCGTGGCCATCGTGGGCCTCGCCCTGGGCGCGTCGGGCCAGACCGTCAACCTGATGACGCTGGCGGGGATCGCGGCGGCGATCGGGCTCATCGCGGACGACATGATCGTGGTGGTGGAGCACATCGAATTCACCTCCACGACGCAGGGCAGGCTGGACGCGGCGGAGCGGGGGATCCGTCACCTGCTGCCCGCGCTGGTCGGCTCCAGCCTCTCGACCACGGTCATCCTGATCCCCTTCGCGCTGTTGACGGGGGTCGTCGGCGCGTTCTTCAAGCCGCTGGCCCTGACGATGGCGCTGTGCCTCATCGTGTCCTTCCTCGTGGCCTGGCTGCTGGTGCCGATCGCCGTGGACCGGCTGGGCCTGCCCGAACGGGGCGCGCCCGGCCAGGGAGCGCCGGCGCGCGCCGCCCGGGCGATCGGGCGGACCCTGATGCGGTGGTTCGACGCGCTGGTCGGCGCGCTGGTGCGCCGGCCGGTGGTGTCCCTCGCCGCCACCGCGCTCCTGATCGCGGTGGTCTGGATGTCCTACCGGTCCATCGGCACGGACTTCCTCCCCGCGATGGACGAGGGCTCCATCATCCTCGACTACTGGACGCCGCCGGGGACGTCGCTGACCGACACCGACCACATGCTGCGGCACGTCGAGGAGGTGATAGACTCCCTGCCCGACGTGGCCAGCTACTCGCGCCGGACCGGGACCCAGCTCGGCTTCTTCATCACCGAACCGAACACCGGCGACTACGTCATCAACCTCAAGGCGCGGGGGCAGCGCCGGCCCGTGGACCAGGTCATTGACGACCTGCGGGCGCGCATCGCCGCCATCGAGCCCGCGCTGCACACCGACTTCGGGCAGATCCTCGAGGACAACATCGGCGATCTCACCGGCGGCGTCCCCCAGCCGATCGACGTCAAGATCTTCGGCAACGACATCGCCCTGCTGCAGGAGAAGGCGCAGCAGGCGGCGAAGATCGTCGCCAAGGTCCCGGGCATCGAGGACGTGTTCGACGGCATCACCATCGCGGGGCCGGCGCTGGACATCCGGGTGCGGCCGACCGCCGCCGCCCGCTACGGGCTCACCACCGAGGACATCGAGGCCGCCGTCCGGCCGGCGGTGGTCGGCACCGTGGCGGGCCAGGTGCGGGTCGGCGACCGGCTGTACGATCTCCGGGTGTTCGTGGACCCCGCGCCCTCGCTGGCCGATCTGCTGGTCCGCTCCAACACCCAGCCCGCGGCGCTGGTGCCGCTCTCCGGGCTGGCCTCCATCACCACCGGCCCGCCGGAGGCGGAGATCGACCGCGAGAACCTGCGCAGCTACCTGGGCATCACCGCGCGGCTGTCGGGGACCAACCTGGGGGCCGCCACGGCGGCCATCCGCCAGGCCCTCGACCGCAACCTCACGCTCGCGCCGGGCCAGTACGTCCGCTACGGCGGGCAGTACCAGCAGCAGCAGCAGTCCTTCAACGAGCTGTTCTACGTGCTCCTGGGCGGCCTGGTGCTGGTCTCGGTGGTGGTCCTGTTCCAGTTCGGCGACTGGCGGGCGCCCCTCCTCACCTCGCTCAGCGCGGTGGCGGGGCTGGCGGGCGTCCTGCTGGCGCTGGTGGTGACCGGCACCACGCTCAACATCTCGAGCTACGTGGGCGCGATCATGATCGTCGGGATCGTGGGGGAGAACGCGATCTTCGTGATCCACGAGGGCCGCAACGCGCTGCGGGAGGGGCTGGCGCCGCCCGAGGCCTGGCGCCGCGCGGCCCGCATCCGGCTCCGGCCGGTGGTCATGACCATTCTCGCCACCGACCTCGCCCTGGCCCCGCTGGCCCTGGCGATCGGCCAGGGCTCGCAGCTGATGCAGGCGCTGGCCATCGCGGTGATCGGCGGCTTCATGCTCTCGGGCGTGATCGTCCTGTTCCTGCTGCCCTCGCTGTACGCCTGGCTGGACCCGAAGGGGAAGCTGGCCAGCGGGGCACAACCCGGACGGGGAGGCGAAGAAGTGGCGGAGTTGATGCGGTGACCCGTTGCCACCGTCATCGGACCCGCGCCGCCCCGTTCATCGTTCAACCACGAAGGAGGTCGCCGTGAAGCACGCCATGGTCGTCCCGATGGTGCTGGCCCTGGCCGCCCTGCCGGTGGTGGCGGTCGCGCAGATGCCGCAGGGCGGGATGCAGCATCCCGCCTACAAGCGTGAGGTGCCGCCGCGGCTCCTCAGGCAGACCAAGATCACCGAAGACTCGGCGCTGAAGGTGGCGCAGGCGCAGGTGCCGGGTGGGACCGTCAACGCGGTGGAGCTGGAGAACGAGAACCACCACCTCATCTGGTCGTTCGAGTTCAAGCTGCCCAACCGGCCGGGCATCTACGAGTCGAACGTGGACGCCCGCACCGGCCACGTCGTGGGCAAGGTGGGGCACGAGATGCCGGGCGCGGAGCGCCGGGAGAGCACCCACGCCGCGCCCAAGCCGAAGCCGTGACGCGACGCGGATGAGCGGCCTGGCGGCGCAGCGCTTCGCCTTCGCGGCGACGAGCCGGCTCACGGACGCGTTTCCGGGGCCGGGCGCGCGGCTGCTGGACGCGGCGCTGCGCCCCACGCTGGGCAGTCCTCCGCTGGCCGCGTGCCTCGCGTGGCGGGTGCGCAGCCAGCTGCGCCGGCCGCGCGGCCTGCGGCGGTTCCTGGTCGTCACGGACATCCACATCGGCGACGCCGTGATGATGCAGTCGGTGCTGACCGCGCTGCGGGACTTCTTCCCCGAGGCGCACGTTGATTACGCGATCAACCGCCAGGTCGCGCCGCTCGTCGAGGGCCATCCCGACGCCACCCGGGTGCTGCCGATCTTCTCGGGGGCGCACCTGCCCACCGCCGACGACCTCGCCGCCCTGCGGGCGGTCCTCCGCGCGGGGCGCTACGATCTGAGCTGGAACTTGAGCTCCTTCCTGCCCGCGGCGGCGCTGGGCCCGGACCGGCCGCCGCTGGTCAGCTTCGTGAGCCACGCTCCGACCCTGGTGCGCAACGAGCGGGACCCGGCCGAGATCAACCACTTCGGCTACCAGGCCTACCGGTTCGTGCGCCACGCGCTGGAGGCGGTCGCGCGCCCGGTTCGCGAGGAGCGCTATCCGGGCGCGCGAGCCACCTACGGCGACGACGCCGTGGACCAGGCGGCGCGCTACGCGGCCGGCGTGGGCCTGGGCGCCGGCCGGCCGATGGTCATGGTCAACCCCGACGGGGCGTGCCGCTTCACGGTCCTGCCGTTCGAGCACCAGGCGCGGCTGCTGCACCGCGTCGCCGCCGCCGCGCCGGCGGGGACCGTGATCCTGATGGGGGCGGGGCACAGCCAGGAAGGCATCGGCGCGCGGCTGGTTCAGGCGCTGCCGGCCTCCCTGCAGCCGAAGGTCCGGATCATTCCCAGGAGCATGCCCCTGGAGGCCTACGCGGCGCTGGTGGACTACGCGGACGTGTACGTCACCGGTGACACGGGGCCCATGCACCTGGCGGCGGCGCGGCGGTTCTCCCGCTCGGGCCGCCACCGGTTCCGCAACCGGACCGCGGTGCTCTCGATCTTCGGCGCCACGGTGCCGCGCATGTCCGGATACGACTCGACGCGGCCGGGCTACCTGCCGAGCAACCAGGACGCGCCGTCATGGTGCTACCAGGCCGCGAGCCCCTGCCGCAACCTCTCCTGCCTCAACAAGTACTTCAAGACCTGCCGCGCGGTGCGCTGCTTCGATGGCGTGGACGTGCCGGCGCTGGCCGACCTCGTCGTCTCCCACCTGACGGCCGCGGGGAGCGGAACCGGCCCGTCCTGAGGCGCCGGGCGAGGCGCGGCACGGCGCCCCGCCACCCCCCCCCGGGCCGCGCGCGGCGTGG
>JAJYLI010000131.1 GCA_021787855.1 bacterium
CCGCCCCCCCCCCCCCCTCGCCCGCCCCGGGCGCGCCCTGGGCGCGCGCTCCCCGGGGGGGGGCCGCCAGGGTCAGCAGAAGAGTCAGGGACAGCACGACGCGTTCGGGCTTGGCCACGTCTCCCCTCGCATGCGGACGGCGGAAGACAGGAATGTTACGCGGTGCCCGCCGGTCGCGGTAGCGGGTATATTCCCCCCGTGCTTCGCGCCACGCTCGCGCTCCTGGCCCTGCTGCAGCTGCCGAATCCCCCGCGGCACCCGGGCGAGATCCGCCTGCCGCCTCCCACCGGCTATATCAACGATTTCGCCCATGTGATTGATCCGGCCTCGCAGGCGGCCATGGAGGCGGTGATTGACCGGGTGAAGGCGGCGTCGGGAGGGGAGATCGTCGTGGTGACCCTGCCGGACACGGCGATCGGGGGCCGGGACGCGATCGGTGTCGCGCGCGACATCGGACGGCAGTGGAAGGTCGGGGAGGCGGGCGGGCCCGGCGACCCGGCGCGCAACGCCGGCGTGGTGCTGCTGCTGGTGCCGGGCGCGCGCCCGGGCGACGGCAAGGCCAAGCTGGCCGTCGGCACGGGAACCGGCGCGGAAGGCTTCATCACGGACGACTTCTCCGGGCAGGTTCGCGACGCCATCGCGGCGCGGTCGGTGGCCACGGGCAGCTACGCCGCGGGCCTGGTGACGGGCGTGGCGATGCTCGGCCGGGCGTATGCGCAGGAATTCGGCTTCAAGCTGTCGGGCACGGGGGCCGGCTCCGACTCCGCGGCGAATGCGGCGTCGCAGGGCCAAGGGGGAAGCTCGGGCAGGGGCATCGCCAACCTGCTGTTGCTGGTCCTGCTGTTCGTGCTGTTCGGCGTGCTGAGCCGGCGCCGCGGCGGCGGGGGGGGGGGAGGGGGCGCCGGGCTGGTCGAGGGCATGGTGCTGGGGTCGTTGCTGGGTGGTGGCTGGTCGCGGGGCGGTTGGGGCGGTGGCGGCTTCGGCGGTGGCGGCGGGTTTGGCGGTGGCGGGTTCGGCGGCTTCGGCGGTGGTGGCGGGTTCGCGGGCGGCGGCGCCTCGGGAGGGTTCTGATGGCCAAGGACGGCAAGCTCGACGCGGAGGAGCTGGCGCGGCGCCTCGAGTCGGCGCTGGGCGAGAACCTGGTTTCCCTGGTGCTGTACGGGTCGGCGGCGCGGGGCACGCACGTCGCGGGACGCTCCGACATCAACCTGCTGCTGGTCGTCCGCAACGCGTCCGTGGAGGCGCTGCACGCGGTCACCCCCATGATGGCCGAATGGGTCAAGGCGGGGCAGCCGGCGCCGCTGATCTTCTCGGACGAGGAGTGGCGCTCTTCGGCCGACGCGTTCCCCATCGAGGTCGAGGACATGCGCGACGCGCACCGGGTGCTGGCGGGCAAGGATCCGCTCGACCACCTGACCACGCGGCGCAGCGACCTGAGGCTCGAGCTGGAACGCGAGGTCATGGGGAAGGTGTTGCGCCTGCGGACCGAGTACGCGGTCGCGGCGGCCGACGGGAAGGCGCTGGGTCGGCTGCTGGTGCACTCGGCCAGCACGTTCTTCGTGCTGTTGCGCGCGCTGCTGCGGCTCACGGGCGGCGCGCCACCCGCGCGCCACGACGCGCTGGTGAAGGAGGCGGCGGCGGCGGCCGGGTTCGACCCCCGGGCCTTCGACTGGGTCCTCGCGGCGATGGACGGCAAGCCGCCGGCCGAGCTCAAGCCCTACGACCCCGTCGCGGGCGGGTATGTGGACGCCATGGAGAAGCTGGCGGACTACGTGGACGCGATGGACCGGTAGATTCCGGGCGCGACCGCTCGCGACTCGCCGTCTCGCAACGGTTCCGCCAGCTCGCCTTCCGAGTTCCGCTATCTGTTCCTGATGGACACGGTCACGCTCATCCCCGGCCGCAGGGGATGCCCGGGGTCCGCGGGCGCGTCGAGGAAGATGCGCACCGGGATGCGCTGGACCACCTTGGTGAAGTTCCCCGTGGCGTTGTCCGGCGGCAGCAGGGAGAACTTGGCGCCGGTGGCCGGGCTGAGGCTCTCCACGGTGCCGTGGAACACCATGCCGGGGTACGCGTCGGCGGTGATGACGGCCGCGGCGCCCGGCTGGATGCCCTCGACCTGGGTCTCCTTGTAGTTGGCGGTCACCCACACGTCGTTGAGCGGCACGACGGCCATCAGGGGCTGGCCCGGCTCGACGAACTGCCCCGGCTCCACGGACTTCTTGCTCACCACGCCGGCGATGGGCGCCGTCACGACCGTGTAGGAGAGCTGCAGCGCGACCTGGTCGCGGGCCGCGCGCGCGGCGGCCAGCCGCGCCTCGGAGCCCGACAGCGCGGCGGTGGCGGCGGTCACCTGCTCCTGGGCGGCCGTGGCGTTGCGCTGCGCCGCCGTGAGCTGAGCCGCGGTGGCGCGCGCCGTCGTGCGCGCGACGTCGAGCTGCTGCTGGCTGATGATGTGGCGCGCGGCCAGCGTCTGGTAGCGCTCCAGGTCGCTCTGCGCCTGCTGGGCGTTCGCCTCGGCCTGCGCCACGGTCGCCTGGGCCGCGGCCGCCGCGGCCCTGGCCTGATCGAGCTGCGCCACCGCCTGCCCGGCGCGGCCGGCGGAGCCCACCGCCGCCAGCACCGCGTCGTAGTTGGCGTTGGCCTGGGCGAGGCGGGCCAGAAGGTCGCGCTGGTCCAGCACCAGGAGCGTGTCGCCCTCCCGCACCGGCTGGTTCTCGTGGACTTTGATCAGGGTCACGAACCCGCCCACGCGGGCGGAAACCGGATCAATGTGGCCGTCCACCTGGGCGTCGTCGGTGGATTCGTGCCTCATCGCGTACCACAGCGCGCGACCCCCGAAGATCAGCACCACCAGGGCGATCACCGCGCCGGCGGCGAGCAGCAGTTGCCGGCGCCGCCCGTTGGCGGGCCCGCGCAGCGTGTCCGGCAGGCCCGGCGCCGCTCCGGCGGCGGGCCGGTCCGGGGGAGGGTCCCCCGCCGCGGGCGCTCTGGGGGAGGAGGGGGCCGTGTGGGTCGTCGTCGTCATCGCTGCCGTCTCCCTAATGAATCGTCACGGCCGCGCCGGCCGCGTACGCCAGCTGGACGCGCGCGGCGGCGGTCGCGAACCGCGTGTTGATCTCCGCGTCGCGCGCCTGGTTGAGGGTCACCTGCGCGTTGATCACGTCAATGTTGCCGGTCACGCCGCTCTCGAACCGCGCGCGGGCCTGGGACAGCTCCTCTTCCGCCAGCGCGAGGCGCTGCACCGCGACGTCGTGCTCCTGCGCGCCCGAGGCGAGGTCCAGCAGCGCGGCGCGCACCTGTGCGGCGATGTGACGCCGCAGGTCGGCGGCCCGCACGTCGCTGGCGCGCTCCACCGCCGTCTGCTCGGCGCTCTGCGCCTCGCGCCGGAACCCGTTCAGCAGCGGCACGGTGACCTGCAGCGCCAGGTCCCGCGTGTTGATGGTGCTCCCCAGCGTGCTGCCGTTGGGCCCGAAGTCCGCCGCGAAATCGAGCCGCGGCAGCCGCTCCGTCGCGATGGCGCGCCGCTCGGCGCGGGCGCGATCGCCCTGCGCCACGACCGCCGCCAGGTCGGGCCGGTTCCGGAGCGCCAGGTCGAGCGCCGCGGTCGTGTCGGCGGAGGCGGCCGAGGTGCCGAGGTCGCCGCTCAGCGTGTCGGTGAGCGCGTAGCGCGTGGCCGGGTCCTGTCCCAGCGCCAGCGCCAGGGTGATATCGGCCTTGCGCCGCGCGTTCTCCGCCACCAGCAGCTCGCTCCTGGCCTCCGCCGCCTGCGTCTTGGATCGCGTCAGGTCGAGCGGGGTGCTCACGCCCGCCGCCAGTTGCGACTCCGCCAGCGACTGCAGCTCCGCCGCCAGCTCCGCGTCCTGCCGCCGCGCCGCGAGCAGCGAGGCGGACTGAACCGCCTGCAGATACGCCAGCGCCGCCGTCACCGCCGCCCCCTGGATCGTGGCGTCGCGCTCGGCACGGCTCCCCTCGGTGCCGATCCGCGCCGCCCGCCAGCGCTCCCAGCCCGACAGATCCACCAGGCTCTGCGTCACCCGCAGCCGCGCGTCCAGGTTGCTGTACGGACCGATGAGGGATGGAAAGGACAGCCCGCCCGCGCCGGCCGGCGGCAGCACCGTCTGGAAGCCCGTGCTCGCCAGCGTCACCGAGTGGTTGAACCAGGCGCCGGTGGCCGAGAGGCTCGGCAGCAGCTCCGAGCGCGTCTGGCCGGCCTGCGCCGCGGACTGGTCCACCTGGTAGCCCGCCTCCTGGACCGCGGGCGCGCGCGCGGCCGCCTGCTGCACGGCCTGGGCGAGCGACAGGGGCACGCGGCCCGGCTGGCCCTGGGCCCGCGCCTTCCCCGCCGACACCGTACCCGCGGCCACCGCCACGGCCATCACGCTCACCAGCTCACGCATCGCGCTTCTCCGTCCCCGCGGCCGCGGGCACCTGCAGGCCGCGCAGCAGGATGTCCAGGGAGATCCTCAGATAGTCCTCCACCGGAAAGCCGTCCTTCTCGCAGGCCACCATGGAGTGCTTCCAGATGGCGGCCATCAGCACCGGCGCAAGAAACACGCGCACCGCGAGGTCCACGTCCACCGGCCGGAACGTCCCCCGGGCGATGCCCCGGCGCAGCACCTGGCCGAACAGCTCCCGACCCCGGACCACCACCTCGTCGAACCAGATCTGCGCCAGCTCCGGGAAGTTCGCCGACTCGCTCATCACCAGCTTGGGGATGCCCCCGAGGTGCGCCGCGTTCATCCCCCGCCACCAGTTGTACATCAGGTCCCGAAGAAGCTGGTCCGCGGGCGCCCCCTCGTCCCCCAGCGACTGCTCCGCGGAGAGCAGCAGCGGGACGATGTTCTCGCGCACCACGGCCTTGAACAGCGCTTCCTTCCCCTCGAAGTAGATGTACAGCGTCCCCTTGGTCACGCCCGCCCGGCGCGCGACCTCGTCCAGCTTCGTGGCCGCGTACCCGTGCTCGACGAACGTCTCCGCGGCCGCCGCGAGAATCTCGCTCGGCCGTTCCTCCTTGCGTCGCTGCCACTTGGGGGGCGGGACGGGGCCCGCTTCGGGATGGGATGCCTGCGAACTCATGCTGCTCCGTATGGCATGGTAAATAACTGACCGGTCGGTAATTTCCATAGGAGACCTGGCGGTGTCAACGGCTGGCATGGCCTGGCTCGATCCGGATGGCGCCCCGATGGCCGCGCCAAAGCGGCTCTGGGGCCGATCCACGGCCATCGCGGAGCTGGATGACCGCGTGAACGGCAAGTCGCGACGGTGTCGTGAGGGTGAGCGAACGCCGATGCGATGTTGATGCCAGCCGCTTGATGGCTGCGGTGTAGTATCTTTCCCCGCGCGGAGCGGGCGACAACCATGTCGAGCTACAGGGGGTCGAGGCGATGATGAAGCGGCTGTGGGTCGCGGCGGCGATGCTGACGCTCACGGGGTGCGGCTACAACAGGATCCAGACCCTGGACGAGCAGGCGAGTGCCTACAAGAGCCAGATCCAGGTGCAGCTCCAGCGCCGGGCGGACCTGGTGCCCAACCTGGTCGCGACCGTGAAGGGCTACGCGCAGCAGGAGCAGACGATCTTCCTCGGCGTGGCGAATGCGCGCGCCAAGCTGCTGAGCTCGCTGCAGGGCGGGAACCTGGGGCAGATGGCCGACGCGAACCAGGGCCTCACGGGCGCGCTGAGCCGGCTGATCGCCATCTCGGAGAACTACCCGCAGCTCAAGTCGGACCAGAATTTCCGGGCGCTGCAGGACCAGCTCGAGGGGACGGAGAACCGGATCGCCACTGCGCGCGAGGACTACAACGGTGCGGTGCAGGAGTACAACACGTACATCCGGCGCTTCCCGCAGGTGCTGACGGCGCGGATCCTGGGCAAGCAGGCGCGGGACTACTTCCAGCTCACCAACGCCGCCGCGGCGCAGGTGCCGACCGTGGATTTCTCCAATCCCGCGACGCCGCAGAAAGCGCAGTGAGCAGCACGCATCCGAGCACCGGGATGCGGGACGTACCGGTCTGCTTGATCAGTCGGTGATGGCGTCGGGCAGGACGTATCGCAGGGGGTCCACCGGCCGTCCATTGACCAGCACCTCGTAATGGAGGTGCGGCCCGGTCGAGAGGCCGGTGCTGCCGACGTAGCCGAGCCGGTCGCCACGCTTGACGAGCTGCCCGACGTGCACGGCGGTGCGCGACATGTGCGCGTACTTGGTCTCGAGCCCGTAGCCGTGGTCCAGCTCGACCATCAGCCCGTAGCCGTTCTCCCAGCCGACCTTGATCACGCGCCCGGCGGCCGGGGCGACGATCGGCGTGCCGTAGGCGGCGGTGATGTCAATGCCCTCGTGCGGCCGGTTCTCGTGCAGGATCGGGTGGTAGCGGATGGACGCGAACCGGCTCGTGAGGAAGCCGGTCGTGGGCATGATGGACGGGGTCGCCTCCATCTGCTGGACGTGAGCCGTGAGGCTGTCCGCGGCCTCGCTGAACGAGGTCGCCAGCACGTTCGCCCGCCGGATCAGCGCGTCGAGGTCGAGGTGGACGCCCAGGGCTTCCTGGCCCGTGAGGCCGCCTTCCGCCAGGAGGCGCTCGCGCTCGGGCCACGCGCCGCCCGGCCCCCCGATCCCGGCCCGCGCGACTTCGGGGCTCAAGGGGTCGAGTCCGGCCACCAGCCGCACCTCCTGGTCACGCCGGGCGATGACGGCCAGCGTGTCGGAGAGCATCCCCACCCGCTGGCCCAGCACGCCGACTTCCGCCGACAGCGCGCGGTTGGCGTTCTCCAGCCGCTGGCTCCGGGCCAGGTCCACGGAGCGGGTCACGACCCCATAGGTCGCCGCCAGCATGGACGCGCCCGCCACGACCGCGATTCCGGCCACCAGCTTGACCAGGCTCGCCGAGACGGACAGCGACCGGGTCGAGCCTGAGCCGTGCGGTACGAGCATGACCGTCCACCGGCGATTCGCCATTCACGCTCCGATCACGTGGATCTACGACGCAACTGGCGCGGCTCGCGCCGTGCCGGTCCAAGGGGGGAGTTCTGACGCCATACTCTACCACCCCCCCGGCGCGCCGTCAAGGCAAGAGGTCACATTCGCCAACCGATTGGTACTGCGCCAGTTACGCTACGCCGCCACCGGATCCTGCTTGGGGAAGAGCGGGGGAATCCTGTGAGTCGCGGCGGCCTCGAGGGCGGGTCTGGTGGCCAGGGCCCAGGCGCCCGCCGTGGCGTGGTCGCCCTCGAGCCCCAGGGCGGACCAGAGTTGGGCGGCCGCCCGGGGCGTGAAGGGGCCCGCGAGCACGGCCAGGCGAACCAGGGCGCGGGCCAGTGCGGCCAGGGTGGCGTCCAGCGCGGCGGCGTCCCCGGCTTTGGCCAGGGCCCAGGGCGCCTGGCGCTCCACGAACGCGTTGGCCTCGCTCACCAGCTCCCAGGCGGCGGCCGCGCCGCGGTGGAGCAGCAGGCCGTCCATGGCGGTGGCGTAGCGCTCGAGCGCCGTCTCGCCCGCGTGGTCCAGCGGCGCGCTCGCCCCCGAGGCCGGCACCGTGCCGCCCCGGTAGCGGTCGAGCATCGCCAGGACGCGCGAAGCCAGGTTGCCGAAGGCGTCGGCGAGGTCGGCCACGTAGCGCTCCTCGAAGCGCTCCCACGAGAAGTCGCCGTCCCCGTCGAAGGGCACCTCGCGCAGCAGGAAGTAGCGCAGCGCGTCGGAGCCGAACCGGTCCACCGCCGCCGAGAGGTCCGCCTTCACCCCCGCGGACTTGCTGAACCGCTCGCCGCCGAAGCCGATGAACCCGTGCGCCCACACCCGCTCGGGCAGCGGAAGCCCGGCCGCCTCCAGCATCGCGGGCCACACGACGCAGTGGTGCCGCGTGATGTCCTTGCCGACGATGTGGAGCTGCGCGGGCCAGCGCCGCTCCCAGCCCTCGGCGGGGAAGCCGGTGGCCGTGAGGTAGTTGGGCAGGGCGTCGAACCACACCCAGGTGCCCTGCGGCACGCCGTCGTCGGTGGGCCGGGGGAAGGGCACGGCCCACGCCAGGCGGGCGCGGGTGATGGCCACGTCCTCGAGGCCCCTGGCCAGCAGGCCCAGGATCTCGTTGCGGCGGCTCTCCGGCGCGAGGAAGTCGGGACGCCGCGCGTACAGCCGCTCCAGGAACGGCGCGTAGCGGCTCAGCCGGAAGAACCAGTTCCGCTCGCGGGACCAGTTCAGTGTCCGGGTCGGGTGCAGGACGCACTTGCCGTCCACGATCTCGCTGTCGCGCTTGAAGGTCTCGCACCCGACGCAGTACCAGCCCTCGTAGCTCTTCTGGTAGACGTCGTCGGGGTTGCGGGCGAACAGGCGCTCGAGGAGCGCGTTCACGCCGGCCGCGTGCGGCGGGTCGGTCGTGCGGATGAACTGGTCGTAGGAGATGTCGAGGCGCCGCCACATGGCGCGGAAGGTGCCGGCCAGCTCGTCCACCAGCTGCTGCGGCGGCACGCCGCGCTCCTCGGCGGCCTGCGCGACCTTCTGGCCGTGCTCATCCATGCCGATGAGGAAGTGCACGGCATCCCCCCGGAGGCGGTGATACCGGGCGATCGCGTCGGCGCCGATCTTCTCCAGCGCGTGTCCGAAGTGCGGATCGCCGTTGGCGTAGTCAATGGCGGTCGTGAGGTAGAATCGGGTCATGGCCGGCGCCGGCGCCGGCGGCCGCCGCGGCGGCCGCGCCGCCGCTCCGATCGGGGGGAGGGGCCCGG
>JAJYLI010000132.1 GCA_021787855.1 bacterium
GCCGACCACGTGCGCCCCAGCGAGAGCGGCTGGAAATCCCGGCCGATGTCTGGGACAAGTGTGAGGAATGCGGCCATGTGGACGCCCGGGACAAGTTCGAGCGCAACTCCGGCGTGTGCCCGGCCTGTGGCCACCACCGGCGGATCGGCGCGGACCAGTACATCGCGCTCCTGGCGGACGAAGGAAGCTGGACCCCGCTGGACCGTGGGCTGCGCTCGGTGGACGCCCTAGGCTTCGAGAGCTATCGCGAACGGCTGAACGTGGCCATGAAGAAGGCCGGCCGGGAGGAGGCGGTGCGCACCGGGGCCGCCACCATGGACGGGGAGCCGGTTTACCTGGCGGTGATGGACTTCCGCTTCATGGGGGGGTCCATGGGCTCGGTCGTGGGGGAGAAGATCGCGCGCCTGGCGCGGCGCTCCCGCGAGGAGCGCACCCCGCTGGTGATCGTTTCCGCGTCCGGGGGGGCCCGCATGCAGGAGGGGGTGCTGTCCCTGATGCAGCTGGCCAAGACCTCGGTGGCCATCGCCCAGCTGCGGGAGGCGGGGGTGCCCTTCGTGTCCGTTCTCACGGACCCCACGACCGGCGGGGTCTCGGCGTCGTTCGCCTTCCAGGGCGACGTGATCCTGGCGGAGCCGGGGGCGGTGATCGGGTTCGCCGGGGCACGGGTGATCAAGCAGACGATCGGCCAGGATCTGCCTGAGGGCTTCCAGACGGCGGAATTCCTCCTGGAGCACGGGATGCTGGACGCCGTGGTGCCGCGCGGCCGCCTGGCGGCCACCTGCGCGCAGGTGCTGCGGCTCCTGGAAGGGAAGCCGGCGCCGGACGTGGAGCGCGCCTCCTGACCATCCGTTCGTACCAGGACGCCTGCCGGTTTCTGTTTCCCAGGACGACCAACGGTATCAAGTGGGGTCTCGCGACGACCGAGGCGCTGCTGGCGGCGCTCGGGCATCCGGAGCGCGAATTCGCCGCGCTGCACGTGGGCGGCACCAACGGCAAGGGCTCGACCACCACGCTGGTGGCCGAGATGCTGCGCGCGGGCGGGTACCGGGTGGGGCTGTACACGTCGCCCCATCTGGTCAGCTTCCGCGAGCGGGTGCTGGTGGACGGCGTGCCGATCTCGGAGGACGCGGTGACCCTGTGGGTCCGCGAGCTGGAGCCTTACGCGGTGCGGATGGGGGCGACGTTCTTCGAGCTGGGCACCGCGCTCGCCTTCGCCGATTTCGCGGCGCGGGGGGTGGAGGTCGCGGTGGTCGAGGTGGGGCTTGGCGGGCGGCTGGACGCGACCAACGTGCTGCGTCCCCTCGCGGCGGGCGTGACCCGCATCGCCGTGGAGCACACGGAGTACCTGGGGCCGGATCGCGTGAGCATCGCGCGGGAGAAGGCGGGGATCGCCAAGCCCGGCGTGCCGTTCGTCACCACGGAGCGGGACCCGGAGATCGCGCGGCTGCTCCTGACCGTGGCGGCGGAGCGGGGTGCGCGGGCGGAGTGGCTGGATCCGGCGCGCTGCCTCAGCGGGGTGGTCACGGAGAGCGACGGCGTGAGTTTCGCCGCCGTCACGCCCGGAGGCCGGCAGGGGGGGCTGCGGCTGGGCCTCAGGGGCGCGTACCAGGCCGAGAACGCGCTGCTGGCGGTACGCCTGACCGAGCTGGCGGCGCCGCGGTTCCCCGTGGATGACGAGGCGCGCCGGGCCGGACTGCTCAAGGCCCGGGTGCCGGGCCGGTTCGACCGGCGGGGCCGGTGGCTGTTCGACGTGGCCCACAACCCCGACGGGGTACGCGCCTTGAGCACCGTCCTGGCGTCCACGCCGCTCCCCAGGCCGCTGGTGGGCGTGGCCGCCATCCTCAAGGACAAGGCCTGGAAGGAGATGCTGACGGTGCTGGCCGGGGCCGTGGACCGGCTGGTGGTGACCCGGGCGCCCAGCGCGCCCCCGGAGCGGGCGTGGGACCTGGACGAAGTCGGGCGCTTCGTCGCGGGCGCCGGCCTGGCGGCGCGGGTGGAGCCGGATTTCGGCGCCGCGCTGGCGTGGGCCGGGGCCCAGGGGGCGACGGCGCTCGTGACGGGATCGTTCCACACGGTGGGCGACGCCATGGCTCGCTTGCCCGGCACTTCGCCGCTCGGCTAGATTTTTCGGATGGCCACGGGCGCCTTGCCGGGGTTTCGAGACGTGTTTCCCGACGCCCTGGTGCGGCGCCGGCGGATCTTCGCGGCGTGGCGCGAGGTCGCGGCGCGCTACGGCTTCGAGGAGTACGACGGGCCGCCGCTGGAGCCGGTCGAGCTGTACACCCGAAAGAGCGGTGAGGAAATCGTCGAGCAGCTCTACCGCTTCGTGGACCGGGGCGAGCGCGACGTGGCGCTGCGGCCCGAGATGACGCCGACCCTGGCGCGCATGGTCGCGCAGCGCGCCGCGCAGCTCAAGAAGCCCATCCGCTGGTTCTCCCTCCCGCAGCTGTTCCGCTACGAGCGGCAGCAGCGCGGCCGGCTGCGCGAGCACTTCCAGCTCAACATGGACATCATCGGTGAGGCGGGCCCGCTGGCCGACGCGGAGGTGATCGCCGCGGCGGTGGACATCGTGCGCGTCCTGGGGTTCGGCCCCGGCGACGTGCGGGCCCGGATCTCCGACCGCCGGGTGCTGGCGGCGGCGCTGGCGGCGGAGCACCAGGTGGGGCCGGCGGAGCTGCCCGCGGTGCTGGCCGCTCTCGACAAGTTCGAGCGGGCGCCGGAAGCGGCGGCCGCCGCCCTGGAGCGGACGCTGGGTGGAGGCCGGCAGGGGCGGGCCGGCCGGTTGCTGGACTTCTTCGCCGGCCTCGCGGATCCCGGCGCGCTGCTCGCGCTCGAGGCCGCGGCGCCGCTCCGGGAGTGCCTGGATGCGCTGCGGGCGATGGGGCTGGGCGGGTTCGTGGAGGTGGATTTCCGGATCGTCCGCGGGCTGGCGTACTACACCGGCATGGTGTTCGAGCTGTTCGACGCCGCGCGCAGCCTGCGGGCCATCTGCGGCGGCGGGCGCTACGACGACCTGCTCGAGCAGCTCGGCGGCGTGAACCTGCCGTGCGTGGGCTTCGGCATGGGGGACGTGGTGCTGGGCGAGCTGCTGGGCGAGCGCGACGGCCCGCCGCGGGCCGAGCCGGCGGTGGGCGTATTCGTGGCGGTGGTGGGGGAGGCCGATCGGCCGTTCGCGATCGCCCTGGCCCACGCCCTGCGCGAGCGCGGCGTCGCGGTGGAGTACGCGCTCAAGCGGCAGGCGCTGGGGAAGCAGCTGGAGTTGGCGGCCTCGCGCGGCGCCCGGGCGGCCGTGGTGCTCGGCCCGGACGAGCGGGCGGCGGGGGAGGCCGTGGTCCGGACGCTCGCTTCGGGCGCGGAGCGGCGAGTGAAAATCACCGATCTCGAGAAGGACTATGTCTTCTAGAACCTGGACGTTCGTGGCGCTGCTCGCGCTGGCGGGCTGCACGGTGAAGCATGGGACCCCGGCCCGGGGCGCGGCGGCGGGAGCCGCCGCGGCACCCGCCGACAGCTCCGGCGCGCCGATGCCGGGCCCGCTGCACGGGGTCTTCGACAGCCTGCGGGAGAGCGTGGCGCCCGGCGTCGCGCGCATCTCGCTCAGCGTGATGCTGCCCCCCGGGCTGGCCCGGGACGCGCAGCAGGCGCTCATGCAGATGGTCCTGGACGCGGAGCGGCGCGCCGACAGTGGGCTCGCGGCCATCCGGGTTCTGGGCTTCCTGCCGCCGCCGCCGGATCACGCTCAGCACCCCAGCGGCATGCGGATGATCCCGTTCGCGATCCTGACCTGGGCGCCGGCCGGCGGGTGGAACGCGCTGACCGCGGCCAACGCCCGCGGCCCGCATACCACGGACGCGCTGTTCGTGACCGACCTCAAGGGGCACCAGCCGGTCCCGGGCGCGGAGGAGGGGGGCCACACGGGCGGAGGGAACGGGGGAGGGGGAGGGGGAGGGGGAGGCGGGACGTGAGTCAGGAGCAGGGGATCACGCCGCGCGCGCAGGACTTCAGCGCCTGGTACAACGACGCGGTCATGCGGGCCGAGCTGGCCGACTACTCCGTGGTCCGGGGCTGCATGGTCATCCGGCCGAACGGCTACGCGATCTGGGAGCTGATGCAGGGCGCGCTGGACCGGATGTTCAAGGACACCGGCCACCGCAACGCGTACTTCCCGCTGTTCATCCCCCAGTCCTTCCTCGCCAAGGAGGCGGAGCACGTCGAGGGGTTCGCCCCGGAGGTGGCGGTGGTGACGCACGCCGGCGGCAAGGAGCTGGAGGAGCCGCTGGTGGTGCGCCCGACCTCCGAGACGATCATCTACGCGTCGTTCGCCAAGTGGATCCAGTCGTACCGCGACCTGCCGCTGCTGATCAACCAGTGGGCGAACATCGTGCGGTGGGAGCTGCGGACGCGGCTGTTCCTCCGGACCACGGAGTTCCTGTGGCAGGAGGGGCACACGGCGCACGCCGACGAGGCGGACGCCGAGCGTGAGGCGCGGCTGATGCTGGGGGTGTATCGCCGCTTCGCCGAGGAGTGGATGGCGATGCCGGTGATCACCGGAGCGAAGACGGACAGCGAGAAGTTCGCGGGCGCCCTGCGGACCTACGCGATCGAGGCCCTGATGCAGGACAACCGCGCGCTGCAGGCGGGTACGACGCACAACCTGGGACAGAACTTCGCGCGCGCCTTCGGCGTGCAGTACCAGACCGCCGCCGGCGGCCTGGAGTACGTGTGGAACACCTCGTGGGGGGTCTCGACGCGGCTGATCGGCGGCCTGGTGATGACGCACGGCGACGACGTCGGGATCGTCTGCCCGCCCCGGCTCGCCCCCACGCAGGTGGTCGTGGTGCCCATCTGGAAGTCGGACACGGAGCGCGCGGCGGTGCTGCCGGCCGCGGAGGGGGCGGCGCGGGACCTCAAGGCGGCCGGCCTCAGGGTCGAGCTGGATGCGCGCGAGGGCATGAAGCCCGGCGCCAAGTACTACGAGTGGGAGGGGCGGGGCGTCCCGCTGCGCCTGGAGATCGGCCCACGGGACGTGGCCAGGGCGCAGGTGTTCGCCGCGCGCCGCACCGGCGGCAAGGCGCCGATCCCGCTGGCCGGCCTGGTCGCGGGCGTGCAGGCCGCGCTGGACGAGCTGCAGCGGTCCCTGCTGGAGGCGGCGCGCCAGCGGCGCGAGGCCAACAGCCGCCGCG
The DNA here is from genome assembly GCA_021787855.1 of bacterium. Classification (GTDB taxonomy): domain Bacteria; phylum Gemmatimonadota; class Gemmatimonadetes; order Gemmatimonadales; family JACORV01; genus Fen-1245. The sequence continues at coordinate 5,181 of JAJYLI010000132.1, forward strand.
GGGTCACCAGGGCGGAGCTGGTCGAGCTGATGAGCGGGGAGGGCGGGGGAGGGTTCGCCTACGGCGGCTTCTGCGGCTCGGCCGCCTGCGAGGCGGCGATCAAGGAAGCGACCAGGGCGACCGTCCGCGTCCTGCCGGACGAGGAGTTCCGGTCCAGCCCGGCCCCGGCGACCTGCGTGTGGTGCGGCGCGCCGGCGGCGGGCGAGGCCGTGTGGGCGAAGGCGTACTAGGCGCGGCGGCCGGTGCGCGCGGCGGAGCCGGCGCCGCGGCCCCGCAGCGCGTGCTGATCCTCGACCTGGGGGCGCAGTACACGCAGCTCATCGCGCGCCGGGTGCGCGAGGCGCACGTGTACTGCGAGATCCACCCGCCGACGCGCGACCTGGCGTGGATCCGCGCCTTCGCCCCGCTGGGCATCATCCTCTCGGGCGGTCCCAGCTCCGTCTATGACGCGGACGCTCCCACGGCCGACCCGGGCCTGCTCGAGCTGGGCGTCCCGGTGCTCGGCATCTGCTACGGCATGCAGCTCCTGGCGCAGCTCGCGGGCGGCCAGGTGCGCCCCTCCGGCGAGCGGGAATACGGCCGCGCGGAGCTGGAAGTGCTGGCGAGCGACGGCCTGTTCCACGGCTTCCCGGCGGGCGCGCGCACGCCGGTGTGGATGTCGCACGGCGACCGGGTGGACGTGGCGCCCGCGGGCTGGCAGGTCCTGGCCCGGAGTCCCAACACGCCGGTGGCCGCCTTCCGGCACGGGTCGCGACCCCTGTTCGGCGTGCAGTTCCACCCCGAGGTCGCGCACACGCCGCGCGGCGCGGAGATCATCGGCAACTTCCTGTTCCGCATCTGCCGCGCGACGCCCGACTGGACGGCGGGACACTTCATCGAGCGCACGGTGCGCGACGTGGCGGCGCGGGTCGCGGGCGGACGGGCCATCTGCGGCCTCTCGGGCGGCGTGGATTCCGCGGTCGCGGCGGCGCTGGTGCAGCGCGCGATCGGCCGGCGGCTCACCTGCATCTTCGTGGATCACGGGCTCCTGAGGCGGGGCGAGCGGGAGCAGGTGGAGCGCGCCTTCCGCCAGGAGCTGGACACCGACCTCAGGGTGGTGGACGCGTCCCGGCGGTTCCTGGAGGCTCTGGCCGGCGTCACCGAGCCGGAGGAGAAGCGGCGCCGCATCGGGCACACCTTCATTGACGTGTTCGAGGACGCCGCGCGCGAGGTCGGTCCCGACGTCGGTTTCCTGGTCCAGGGCACGCTGTACCCCGATGTGATCGAGTCGCTCTCGCCGCGCGGCGGGCCGTCGGCCACCATCAAGACCCATCACAACGTCGGCGGCCTGAGGCCGAACCTCCCCTTCGCCCTGATCGAGCCGCTGCGCGAGCTGTTCAAGGACGAGGTGCGCCAGGTCGGCCGCGAGCTGGGGTTGCCCGAGGAGGTCGTCCGCCGCCACCCGTTCCCGGGCCCGGGGCTGGCGGTGCGGATTCTCGGGCCGGTGGACGCCGCGCGGGTGGCCACGCTCCAGCACGCCGACGCCATCTATCTCGAGGAGATCCGGGCCGCGGGGCTGTACGACGAGATCTGGCAGGCGTTCGCCGTGCTGCTGCCGGTGCGCTCCGTGGGCGTGATGGGCGACTTCCGGACCTACGCCGACGTGGTGGCCTTGCGCGCGGTGACCAGCCAGGACGGCATGACCGCGGACTGGTACCCGATGCCGCCGGAGGTTCTGGGCCGCGTGGCGACGCGGATCATCAACGAGGTGCCGGGGGTGAATCGGGTGGTGTACGACGTCAGCAGCAAGCCGCCGGCCACGATCGAGTGGGAGTGAACGGTCCCGCGGTCTACAGTCCCTTCTCTTCCACCAGCTGCAGGAACTCCGCGGGCGTCTTCATCTCCGCCAGCCGCCTGGGTACGTCTTCGTCCTTGGCGAACTGCGCGATCTTGCCCAGCACGGGCAGATACTGGTTCGACACTTCCAGCGGCGGCGCCACGATCAGGAAGAAGAACTTCGCCGGCTGCTCGTCAATGGCCTTGTACTCCACACCGTCGAGCCGGCGGCCGAACGCCACGCGGAGCGTGTTCACCACCAGCGAGCGGCAGTGCGGGATGGCGATGCCGCGGCCGATGCCGGTGGAGCCCAGGTTCTCCCGGCGCTTGAGCATCTTGTAGAGCATCGCGTCCGACTTCTCGTCGAGCGTGAGGAGCCGGATCAGCTCCTTGAGGACCTCGTCCTTGGTCTTGGCGCCGAGGGCCAGATTGATGGCGTCCTCGCGCAGGAATTGTCGAAGGAGCATGCTCAAAACTATCGAGGCCGGGGGGGAGGGTCAAACACCGTTGCTTCGCTCCCCCGGCGGTCGTAGCTTGCGCCGCATGGATTTCCCGTTCGCCGCGGGCGCCCGGGCGCCCCTGTTCCTGGCCCCGATGGCCGGCGTCTCGGAAGCGCCGTTCCGGCGGCTGTGCCGGCGGTTCGGCGCGGACGTCGTGGTGAGCGAGTTCCTCTCCTCCGAGGGGCTGCGCCGGGGGAGCGAGCGCACCCTGCGGATGGCGGCGTTCGGGCCCGAGGAGCGGCCGATCGGGATCCAGATCTTCGGCGCCGAACCCGGGGCCATGGCGGAGGCCGCGGCGCTCGTGACCGAGGCGTTCGCGCCGGAGTACGTGGACATCAACTTCGGCTGCCCGGTCAAGAAGGTCGTCAAGCGGAACGGGGGCTCCGGCTGTCTCAAGGACCTGGACCTGGTGGGGCGGATCATCCGCGCGGTGGCGGCGGCGACCCCGCTGCCGGTCACCGTGAAGATCCGCTCCGGGTGGGACGAGGCCACGCGGGACCCCGTGGCCATCGCGCGCCGCTGCGAGGACGCCGGCGCCCGGATGCTGACGCTGCACGCCCGGAGCCGGACCCAGATGTTCACGGGCAGCGCGCGGTGGGACGAAATCGCCGCGGTCGTTCAGGCGCTCGCCATCCCGGTCGTGGGCAACGGCGACGTCACCGAGGCCGGTGACGTGATCCGCATGCTGGAGCAGACCGGCTGCGCGGGGGTGATGGTCGCGCGCGGCGCGTTCGGCAACCCCTGGCTGTTCCGGGACGCCCGCGCGCTGCTGGACGGCCGCGAGCCGCCGCCGCCGCCGGGTCCCGAAGAGCGGTTCCAAGTCGCGCTGGAGCACGCCCGTCTCACGCTGGCGCTGGACGGCGACACGCCGAAGACGGTGATGGAGTTCCGCAAGCACCTGGGCTGGTACGTGCGCGGGCTGCCGGGCGCGGCGACCCTGCGTGAGCGGCTGCACCGGGTGGAATCGCTCGCCACCGTCGAGCGGATCTTCGCCGACTACCTGGCCAGCGGAGCCGTGCTCGCCGGCGCGTGAGCGCCGCGGCGCTCGGCCTGGCCGGCCTGGTCGCCGGCGCGCTGCTGGGGTGGCTGGCGGCCCGGCGCGGCGTCCGGCGCGGCCCGCCGGCCGCGTTTCCTCTCGTAGATTCCCCGTTCGAGCCCGGTCCCAGGCGAGGGCCGCGCATC
>JAJYLI010000133.1:0-5354 GCA_021787855.1 bacterium
CTGCCGCGGCCGGGCGGCCGTGTCGTAACACAGGTGGTTCGGGTTGAACTCCGGCTGCGTGCACATCGCCGCCGCGACCTGCGGCGCGAGCCGGTCCACCAGCGAGAACAGACTGTCTTGGTCGCCGGTCACCGCGCCGTGGGCCAGGGGGGCGAGGTCGTGCGTGTCGTACACGTCTATCGTCAGGCGCAGGTCGTGTCCCGCGGTGATGGCGCTGCCCAGCACCATCTGGTTGGCGCCCAGGCCGTAGGCGAAGCCGGCGTTGTCCTGGAGCGGGGCGGTGATTCGCCGCCGCTCGGCCGTCCAGCGGCCCAGCAGGTCGTGCCCGTCCACGGTCGGGATCTGGAACTTCTGGGTGATGGCGTCGGTCAGGAGGAGGGCGGTGCTGCGGGCGAGCGAACTGTCGCCGCCTCCGACCTCGAAGGGCAGCACCGCCACCCTGGCGCCGTTGCCGCGCGCCGTGGCCGCCGCGGGCGGGGCCTGGGGGTGGCCGCCGAGCGCGCGCACCAGGAGCGCCGCGGCGGCGGCGACCACCACGACACCCCCGGCGATGGCGGCCGGCAGGGCCCACCGCGGGCGGACCCGGGCGCCGGCCGCCGGCGCGGCGGCGGCCCGCAGCGCCTCGGCGACCTCGCCGGCGCTCTGGTAGCGGTCCGCGGGCTTCTTCTCCGTGCAGCGCGCCACCACCTTCGCGAGCTGGGCGGTCACCGTCGGCCGCCTGGTGCGGATGGACGGCATCGCCTTGGTCAGATGCTGGATCAGGATGCCCTGCGTCGAGGGAGCGTCGAACGGCACCTCCCCCGCCAGCATCTCCCACAGCACGACGCCCAGCGAGTAGATGTCGCTGCGGGCGTCCACGTCCGGCAGGCCGCCCGCCTGCTCCGGGCTCATGTAGTGCGGCGAGCCGATGATGACGCCGGTGCCGGTGAGCCGCTCGCCGCTGCCCGCGGCGGCCTTGGCGATGCCGAAGTCCGCCACCAGCACGCGCTGCTTCTCGCCCTGGAGCATCACGTTCTGCGGCTTCACGTCGCGGTGCACCAGGCCGTGGGCGTGCGCCTCCGCCAGCGCGTCGGCGATCTCGGCGCCGAGCCGGATCACGGTGCCCTCGGGGAGCTGGCCCTCGCGCCGCAGTTTGGCGTCGAGCGACTCGCCCTCCACGAGCGGCATGCCGAAATAGACCAGCCCCCCCGCTCCCCCCTGGCCCTCGCCCACGAAGAAGATCGGCAGGATGTTCGGGTGGTTGAGCTGCGCGGCCGACTCCGCCTCGCGAACGAACCGCTGCACGCTCTGGCGGTTGCCGGTGAACTCCGGCCGCAGCACCTTGACCGCGATCCGCCGCGACAGCTTGCGGTCGGTGGCGGCGAACACGTGCGCGAAGCCGCCCTCGCCGATCTCCTGCTCCACCAGGAATTGGGGGCCCAGCGCCGCCTGGAGCTTCTGCTGGAGCTCGCCGGGCGGCAGCAACTCGGTCGCCCCTTCCGCCTCGGGCGGGGTGAGCGTCCGGGCCTCGGGATTCGGCGTCCCGCAGTGCGGGCAGAAGCTCGCCGACACGGCGATTTCCCGGCTGCAGGCGACGCAGGTGGCCATGGCTCAAGCCTAGCGTCGTCCTTCCCGGGCGGCCAGGGGCGGGCCGCTTGCACGCGGCGGGCGGGATACTAGCTTGAAGGCCGTCCCCGGACCCCTCGAACCCCCGTCGTTTCGGCTCATGAGTCGTGGAGGCGCGTAATGTCGGACTTGGCCAACCCGGCTCCCCAACCGGCGTCCCCGGCCTCCGCGGAGCGCCGCGCCTCCGGCGAGCGCCGGGGCATGCTCGGCCGGCGGCTGAGCATGGACCGGCGTGTGGGCGGCGAGCGGCGGGTGTCCCTCGTCGCGGTGACGGAGCACCGGCGCACGGGGGCGGAGCGGCGGTCCGGGCGCGACCGGCGCGGCGGCGTGGACCGGCGGGTCGCCCAGCGGCGCGCCGCCAGTGGACCCGTCCGCTAGGACCCTGGCGGGCCGCCTCGCCGGCGGCCTCGTGCCGGCGGTGCCGGTGCCGCACCGCGCCGACGGCACCGTGGACCTCGCCGCGCAGGACGCCTACGCGGCCTGGATGGCGGGGCAGGACATCGCCGGCGTGGCGGTGTGGGTGCATACCGGCCGCGGGCTCCACCTGGACGAGGAAACCGCGGCCGCCGTGTTTGCCTCCTGGCGCCGCGCCCTGCCGGCGGGCAAGCTCGTGATCGCCGGCGCCGGGGCCCGGCCCCGCGCCTCCGGCAAGCATCCGGGCGCGCGCGTCACGCCCCCCGCCGATCCCCTGGGGCTCACGACGTTCGTGGTGGAGAGCACCGTCGCGATGGCGCGCCGCGCGCGAGACCTGGGTGCCGACGCCATCCTGGCCTTTCCGCCGAGCCTGCTGGCCCACCTCGCCGACCACGAACGCCGGATCGTGGACGTGCACGCCGCCCTGGCCGACGTCGGGCTGCCGGTGCTGGCGTTCTGCCTGTACGAGGCCGCCGGCGGCTGCGCCTACAGCCCGCGGGTGGTGGACCAGCTGCTGGCGTTGCCCCACGTCGCGGGCGTGAAGGTCGCGACCCTGGACAGCGTGGTCACCTTCCAGGGCATCGCCGCGCGCGTGCCGGCGGAGAAGCTCCTCGTCACGGGCGAGGACCGGTTCCTCGGCTACTCCCTGATGATGGGCGCCGGGGCCGCGCTGATCGGCCTGGGCGCCGCCCTGACCGGCCTCACGGCCGGGCTGCTCGCGGCCCTCCGCGAGGGGGACTATCCGCGGTTCGTGCGCCTCTCCTCCGCGTGCGACCGGCTGGGGGCGGCGGCCTTCGCCGAGCCGGTGGACGGCTACGTGCGGCGGATGCTGTGGCTGCTGGCCTGCGGGGGGGTGATCCCGCGCGAGGCGGCCCACGACCCGTGGGGCCCGGCGGTGCCGGCCGCTCAGCTCGAGGCGGTGGAGCGCGTGGCGGGCGAGCTGCGGCTGTCGTGAGCGCCGGGAGGGGGCACGCCGGTCTCCCGCTTCCCGAGAAGCCCGGCGTGCCGCGGCCGATGCAGTCGCGGCTGGCGTGGGACTTCGAGCGGTTCAAGGCCGGGCTCCCGCCGGACGTGCCCGCTCACGTGCGTGACCTCTACCGCGTGGACCTCACGGGCAGCTACGCGGGCCGCCGCACCCGCGTCCCGTTCGGCAAGGCCTCCGGCCAGCTCTCGATGACGGCGGCCGAGGTCGAGGCCGATGCCGCCGCCGGGCTCGGCTTCGTCGTCCTGAAGACCGTCATCGGCGAGGACCCGTCCGGCCGGCGGGCCATGGCGCCCTGGGCGGTGCGCGAGTCGGCGATGAAGGTCGAGCGCATCGTCTCGCGCGCCGGCCGCGGCGGCTGGACCGTGACGTGGCACGGCCGCGGCTGGGACCGCTCCCTGGACGAGTATCTCGCCCTGTATCGCGACGCGCTGGCCGTCGGCGAGCGCGCCGGCATGCCGGTCGCCGCCTCGATCAAGTGCCACCTGCCGCCGGTGGGTGAGCCGATCCGCGAGGAGGAGTACGAGCACACGCTCCGCCGGCTCGCCGCCGTCGCGGGGGAAGGGATGATCGTCGAGAAGGACTTCTCGCCGACGCTGGCGGGCGACGAGCGATCCGCCTCGCGCGAGACCGTGCTGCGCTGGATCGCCGAGGTCCCGACGCTGATGAAGCGCCAGGCGCCCCTGACCGCCGGCGTGAAGCTCATGAACGCGCTCCACGGCGACGACTTTCAGGTCGAGATGCTGCGCGCGGCCGCCACCTCCGGCGCCGACTTCCTGGTGCTGTTCAACCGGCTGTTCGACCCCGCGCGCGGCGTGGCGTACGGAGGCTGGGACCTCTCGGACCGCAACCTCCGAGTGCTCGATGCCTACCGGTCCGCCGCCGCGCATCCGCCGCGGCCTTCCGACCCCTACGTCATCAGGGCGTCGCGCCTCCCGCCGGGCCAGGTGTTCACCGCCACGGGCAACATCTGCTCCGGTCGCGTGATGGTCGAGTACGCGCGGCGCGGGGCCACCTCCGGCGCGCTGCACACCTTCTTCCAGCTTCCGCTGTCGGAGTACCCGGCCGCGGCGGGCAGCCGCAGCGCCCGCGCCTTGCACGCCCTGCTGTTCGAGCCCGACAGCGGGCTCATCGCGTGGATGCTCTCGCTGGGCGAGGCCGGCTTGCTGGAGCCGCGTGACGGCCTGCTGCACTTCCTCGACATCGCGCATGGCGCCGCCCGCCCGCCGGCGTAGGGCCACCGGGATGGCGGCTTGGCGGCCGCGCCGCCCGGCGTGAGCGCTTCCCCGTCCGGGGATCCGCTCGGGACGCCGCTCGAGATCGCGGCCTGCCGCCTGCACGAGGTGGCCGTCCCCCTGGTGGAGCCGTTCCGGATCAGCGGCGGCACCTTGGCGACCAGGCGCTCGCTGATCGTCGAGCTGGCGGACGCGTCGGGCGCCGTGGGCTACGGCGAGAGCGCGCCGTTCGAGGCGCCGTTCTATTCCGGGGAGACGGTCGCCTCCGCGGCCGCGTGCATCGCGGACCACCTGTTCCCGCGGGTCCGCGGCCGCGCGTTCGCCGGGCTCGGCCCGGCCGCGGAGGCGCTGCGGCGCGGCGTGCGCGGCAACCGCATGGCGCGCGCCGGTGTGGAGACCGCGCTGTGGGACCTGGTGAGCGCCAAGGCGGGCGTGCCGCTGCGCCGGCTGGTGGCCGCGCTGCTGGAGCGGCTCGGCGTCGCCGAGCCGCTGCGCGCGCCGCGGGACTTCGTCGAGAGCGGGGCCGCGCTCGGCATCCCGGAGGACGGGCGCGTCGAGACGCTGGCCGGGTGGGCGCGGGCGGCGGCCCAGGCGGGCTGCCGCCGGATCAAGATCAAGGTGATGCCCGGGTGGGACGTGGCGCCGGTGCGCGCGGTGCGCGAGGCGCTTCAGGGCGCGGCCGCCGCTCCCGGCGGGCGCATCGGCCTCTGGGCCGACGCCAACGGCGCCTACTCGCGTGAGCGGGACCTCGCGGCGCTGCGGGCGCTGGACGGCGAGGGCCTGGTGATGCTCGAGCAGCCGCTGGAGCCCGACGACCTCGCCGGCCTCGTCGCGCTGTCGCGTGAGCTGGCGACGCCGATCTGCCTCGACGAGTCGCTCACGGGCGAGCGCGCGGCGGAGCTGTTCCTGGCCGTGGGCGGGCCCGGGATCTGGAACATCAAGGTGCAGCGGGTGGGCGGGCTGTGGGAGAGCGCGCGGATCTACGCCCGCGCGGTGAAAGCCGGCGTGCGCCTCTGGGCCGGCTCGATGCCGGAGACCGGCGTGGGGATGCACGCCGTGCTGGCGCTCGCCTCGTTCCCCGGCTTCGTTTTTCCCTCCGACGCGGCGCCGAGCACCCG
>JAJYLI010000133.1:5454-8552 GCA_021787855.1 bacterium
AAGATCCCCGTGATTCTCTGCAGCAGATTCCGCCGCTCGGGGACCTGCCCCATCTCGGCGGATATCCGCATCGCCCGCTCCAGCGCCCGCTTGAACGTCGTGGCCGAGGCGTAGCGCGCCAGCTGATCCAGGCTCGCCGCCTTCTTGAGCACGCGGAGCAGCGCCTCGGGCACGTCGTCGCGCACCTGGGCGACGTCAATCAGCCGGCCGCCGACCTGGCCCCGCATCACCGCTTCGGTCGTCCGCCCTTCGAGCGGCGGCTTGCCCAGGAGCGCGAACAGCCCCACGAGGCCGAGCGAGAACAGGTCGGTGCGCGCGTCCACCTGGCCGCCCACGAGCTGCTCGGGCGCGGCGAACTGCGGCGTGCCGCTGCGCGAAGTGGCCCCGCCCCACATCAGGCCGCGGGGCAGGGCCATGGCGAGGCCGAAATCGGTCACGCGCACCCGGCCGTCGGCGCCGAGCAGCAGGTTCTCCGGCTTGATGTCACGGTGCACCAGCCGGTGCTCGTGCGCTTCCTCCAGGGCGGCCAGGGCGTCCTCGAGGATCCGCACCGTGCTCTCGGGGTCCAGGGGGCCGAGCTCCTCGACCAGCTGGCCGAGGTTCTCGCCTTTGACCAGCTCCATCGTGTACCACAGCAGGCCGTAGCGCTCGTCAATGTCGTAGATGCTGACGATGTTGGGGTGTTGGAGGCTCGCGGCCAGCCGCGCCTCGCGGTGGAACCGCTCGACCACCTCCGGGTCGCTCGTGAGCGCGGGGTCGAGGACCTTGAGCGCGACTTCCCGTTCCAGCCTGAGGTCGCGGACCCGGTACACCCGGCCGAACGAGCCGCTGCCCATCTCGCTCAGCAGCTCGTAGTCGTCGCCCAGGGCGCGGCGGAGCCGCCGCTCCCACAGCGCCGAGCCGGGCTCCATGTGGGCGGGCGGCGGGCCGGCGTCCGTGCCGGCGAAGTCGCCGGTGTGGCTGGTGAGGTCGGCCAGCATTTCGCCGGCGGTGAGGTAGCGTTCCCTGGGGCCGGCGGCGAGCGCGCGCAGCAGGACCCGCTCGAGGGCCGCGGGGCAGTTGGGCCTCAACTCGCGCGGCGGGCGGATCGGATCGCCGGGGGCCGTGCCCGTCGCGGCGTAGTAGAGCACCGCGCCCGCGGCATAGACGTCCGCGCCGGGATCGCCGCCCTCGCCGCCGCGCACCTCGGGGGCCAGGAACGGGAAGTTCGCCGGCGAGTCGGGGATGGCCACCGTCGGGAGCACCAGACTGGCGTAACGCAGGTCGGTGATGACGGCGCGGCCGGAGACGTCGAGCATGAGCGTGGTGGGCAGGATGCGGCGGACCACGACCCCGCGGACGTGGGCGTGCTCCAGGCCGTCGAGCAGGTCGCGGGCTATGGCGAGCACGGCGGGCACCGGGCGCGGGCCGCGCGCGCACGCCTCCTCCAGGCTCTCGCCCTCGATCCAGTTCCCGCTGCGCCACGCCAGCTCGCCCAGCGTGCCGGCCGCGTAGGCGTGGCGGATGGACGGGTGGTCGAGCTGCGCGATGACCTCGGCCTCCTTGAGGAACCACGCCCGGCCCGGCGCGCGCGGGTCCGCGTGGACGCGCAGCGCGACCTTGCGCTGGAGCACCGGGTCCGTGGCCAGGAACAGCAGCCGCTCGTCCGACCGGGCGACCAGCCGTTCGATCTCGAACCGGCCCTTGAAGTCGGCGACGTACCGCGCCATATCGTCCATGCGGGCGGAAAGCTAACGCCCGCGCGGAGGTTGCGCTGACTTCCTCGTTCCGCTACGGGCTCCGCTCGCTCGCCAAGAGCCCCGGCTTCGCCGTCGTGGCGGTGCTCTCGCTCGCCCTCGGCCTGGGCCTCGTGACCACGATGGTCGCGCTGCTCGACGCCGCCACCCACCCGTGGGTGCCGTACCGGGACGCGGGCCGGCTGTACGACGTGCGCTACTGGGTCTCCAGCCGCGACCAGCGCTTCAGTCCGGCCTGGGTCGTCAGCGCGCTGCGGCAGCGCACCCGCGCCTTCGAGACGATCCAGCCCTACGGCGCCGGTCGAGTGACCCTGGGCCCCGAAGGGGCCGGCGGGGACGCGGAACCCGAGGTGACCGTGGCGCGCGTGCCGCCGAGGCTGTTCGCGACGCTCGGCATCAGGCCCGCGCGCGGCCGACTGCTGGACCCGACGGACTTCGGACGCGGCGCGGCGGTCGTGAGTGACGCGTTCTGGCGGGCGCGGTTTCCGGGCCGCCGCGGGTTAGCGGGCGCGTCCGTCGCGCTCGGCGGGCATCGCTACGCGATCGTGGGCGTGATGCCGAGCGGCATGACCTTCCCGTCCAACGCCTCGGTCTGGCTGCCGCTCCCGGACTCCGTCACCATGGGGGGAGACGTCGCCAGCGTCATGGTCAAGCTGAAGCCCGGCGTCTCCCGTCAGGGAGCCGACGTCGAGCTGGCGGCCGTGGCGAGCTACCTGACCCGCACCTACCAGATGGCGCGGGCGCCGTTCGCCTTCTACCTCGCGCCGCTGCGCGCCGACCCGATGCGGCTGAGCGATCTCAACTGGGCGATGCTCGGCGCCGCCGTCGTCGTGCTGCTCATCGCCTGCGCCAACCTGGCCAACCTCATGCTGGCGCGCGGCTTCGCCAAGCGGCGCGAGGTGGCGCTGCGGCTGGCCATCGGGGCGAGCCGCGGGGCGGTGGTCCGGCAGATGTTCGCGGAGTGCGCGCTCCTCACGCTGGCGGGCGCCGCGATCGGCGTGGCGCTGAGCCTCTGGGGCGTGGCGATCCTCAAGGGCAGCGTGCCTCGGGACATCTGGTGGCTGGGCATCGTGCGGCCCCGGCTGAGCTGGCGGGTGTTCGCGCTGGCGGCGCTCGCCGCCTCGGGCGCCGCGGTGCTCTTCGGCCTGCTGCCGGCGATCCGCGTCGCGCGGGCGGTGAGCCTGGACGAGCCCCTGAAGGACGGCGCGGGCACGACCGGCCGCGTGCGACAGCGCTACAGCGCGCTGGTGATCTCCGAGGTGGCGCTCGCACTGGTGCTGCTGATGGGCGCGGGGCTCCTCCTCAAGGTCGTGCATCGCATCGCGTCGTACCAGCACAGCTCGACGGCCCGGCTGCTCTTGA
>JAJYLI010000134.1 GCA_021787855.1 bacterium
CCGCCGCCGCCGTCCCGGCCGGCGCCGCGGGGGCGCGACGGGGGCGGGGGGCCGGGGCCGGCGTGATCGCCGAGGCGTCGGAGCCCGGCTCCAGCTCGCCGGCGCTCAGCGCCGGCTCCTCGATCACCAGCGTGTCGGCGTGCAGGATGTCGTAGGCCGACGCGTCGGCGTACCGCATCACGGCCACGTTCTGGAGGTTCCGGGCCGAGAGCAGCAGGTTCGGGTTCAGCGCGGCGGTGAGCACCAGCACCTTGCGGTCCTCGATGCCCAGCCGCCCCAGCAGCTCGGCCACCCGCCTGGTCTTCGGCTCCTCGAAGGCGAGGGGCGCGATCACCCGGATGGCCTGCTCCCGCGCGCGGGCGTTCAAGGCCGAGTGGCGGGCCAGGCGCCGCACGCGGCGCGCGATGCCGCGCCGGTAGTCGCGCGGCAGCGGCCCGAAGATCGTGCCGCCGCCGGGCCACAGGGGCGAGCGGATGGAGCCCTGCCGCGCGCGGCCGGTGCCCTTCTGCCGCCACGGCTTCTGGTTGCCGCCGGTGACGAAGCTGCGCGTCTTGGTCTGGGCGGTGCCCTGGCGCTGGTTGGCCAGGAAGGTATTCACGGCCTGGTGCAGCACGGCCTCGTGCACCCGGCCGTCGAACGGATCGGCCGGCAGGCGCACCGCCCGCGGACGCGGCGTGCCGTCGGCGGCGTAGGCCAGCGCCTCGAGGGGCGCGGCGCTCGCGTTCGTCTCCGGGCTCACGCGCCCTCCTTCGCCACGGTCACGATGCCGCGCATCGGCCCGGGGACGGCGCCGCGGACGTACAGCAGGTTGCGCTCGCCGTCCACCTTGGCCACCAGCAGGTTGATCTCGGTGCACCGCTCGGCGCCCATGTGCCCCGGCATGCGCTTGCCCTTGATCACCCGCGACGGGTCGGTGCCGGGTCCCACCGAGCCGGGCTTGCGGAACCGCGTGTTGCCGTGGCTGGCCGGCCCGCCGCCGAAATGGTGGCGGTGCACCACGCCCTGGAACCCGCGGCCCTTCGAGACCCCGGTCACCTTGACCCGCTGCCCGGCGGCGAAGTCGGCCACCGTGACCAGCGTGCCCGGGGCCGGCGCCTCGCCGCGGGCCGCGAACTCGCGCAGCACCCGGGGCGCGGCCTGCAGGCCGGCCTTGGCCGCGTGCCCGCGCTCCGCCTTGGTCGAGCGGGAGGCCTTGGCGGTGCCGAAGCCGAGCTGCACCCGCGCCGGCCGGCCCTCGCCCCCCGAACGCACCTGCACCACCGGGCACGGGCCCGCCTCGATCACCGTCACCGGCGTGAGGGTCCCGTCCTCGGCGAACAACTGCGTCATGCCCAGCTTGCGGCCGATGATGGCGTCCATCGCTACTCCACCTTGATCTCGACGTCCACGCCCGCCGGCAGGTCGAGCTTGGTCAGCGCGTCCACCGTCTGCGGCCGGGAATCCAGGATGTCTATCAGCCGCTTGTGGGTCTTGAGCTCGAACTGCTCCCGGCTCTTCTTGTCCACGTGCGGGCTCCGCAGCACCGTCCAGCGCTGCGTCTTGGTCGGCAGCGGGATGGGCCCGGAGACCTGCGCCCCCGTCTTCTCGGCGGTGCGCACGATGTCCGCCGAGGCCTGGTCAATCACGGCGTGATCGAAGGCCTTCAGGCGGATGCGGATGCGGCCAGCTTTCACGGGCTACTCCAGGACCTTGGTGACCACGCCGGAGCCGACCGTGCGACCGCCCTCGCGGATGGCGAACCGCAGCTGCTCCTCCATCGCGATGGGGGTGATCAGCTGGATGGTCATCTGGATGTTGTCGCCCGGCATCACCATCTCGACGCCCGCGGGCAGCTCGATCGAGCCGGTCACGTCGGTGGTGCGGAAATAGAACTGCGGCCGGTAGCCCTTGAAGAACGGGGTGTGGCGGCCGCCCTCTTCCTTGGTGAGGACGTACACCTCGCCCTCGAACTTGGTGTGCGGGGTGATCGAGCCGGGCTTGGCGAGCACCATGCCGCGCTCGATCTCGGTCTTCTCCACGCCCCGGAGCAGCAGGCCGATGTTGTCGCCCGCCTGGCCCTCGTCCAGCAGCTTGCGGAACATCTCGACGCCGGTGACCACGGTCTTCTTGGTGGCGCCGAGACCGACCATCTCGACCTCGTCCTGCACCTTGATCTTGCCGCGGTCCACCCGGCCGGTCGCCACCGTGCCGCGGCCGGTGATGCTGAACACGTCCTCCACCGGCATCAGGAACGGCAGGTCCACCTGCCGCTTGGGCTCCGGGATGCTGGCGTCGATCGCGTCCATCAGCTGCTGGATCGGCTTCACCTGCGGGTCGTTGACATCCTTGGCCGCCAGCGCCTTGAGCGCGCTGCCGCGGATCACCGGGATCTCGTCGCCCGGGAAGTCGTACTTGCTCAGCAGCTCCCGCACCTCGAGCTCCACCAGGTCCAGCAGCTCGGGGTCGTCCACCAGGTCCACCTTGTTCAGGAAGACCACGATGGCCGGGACGTTCACGCGGGTCGCCAGCAGGATGTGCTCGCGGGTCTGCGGCATCGGGCCGTCCACCGCGCTCACCACCAGGATCGCGCCGTCCATCTGCGCCGCGCCCGTGATCATGTTCTTCACGTAGTCGGCGTGGCCCGGGCAGTCCACGTGCGCGTAGTGCCGCTTCGCGGTGCTGTACTCCACGTGGCTGGTCGCGATGGTCAGGATCTTGGTCGGGTCCCGCCGGCCCTGGGACTCCGAAGCTTTGGCGACCTCGTCGTACGAGACGTACTTGGCCAGCCCCTGCATCTCGGCCACCTTGGTGATGGCGGCGGTAAGGGTGGTCTTCCCGTGGTCCACGTGGCCGATGGTGCCCACGTTGACGTGCGGCTTGGTCCGCTCGAACTTCGCCTTGGCCATGGTCGTTAGCCCTTCATCTTGGTGATGATCTCGTCCGCCTTCGACTTCGGCACTTCCTCGTAGTGCGAGAACTGCATGGAATAGACCGCCCGCCCCTGGCTCATCGAGCGCAGCTGGGTCGAGTAGCCGAACATCTCCGCCAGCGGCACCGAGGCGCCCACCACGTGCGCGTCGCCGCGCTGCGTCATGCCGCCGATCCGGCCGCGGCGCCCGGACAGGTCGCCCATCACGTCGCCGAGGTACTCCGCCGGCACCACCACCTCGACGTCCATCAGCGGCTCCAGCAGCACCGGCCTGGCGCGGCGCGCCGCCTCCTTGAAGGCCATCGAGCCGGCGATCTTGAACGCCATCTCGCTGGAGTCCACGTCGTGGTACGAGCCGTCCACCAGCTCGACCTTGACGTCCACCACCGGGTAGCCCGCCAGCACGCCGTTCTCCAGGGCCTCGGCGATGCCCTGCTCCACCGGGCGGATGAACTCGCGGGGGATCACGCCGCCGACGATCTTGTCCTCGAAGACGAACCCCGCGCCCTTCTCCGCCGGCTCGACGTTGATGACCACGTGGCCGTACTGGCCGTGGCCGCCGGTCTGGCGCACGAACCGGCCCTCGACGTCCCTGACCCGGTCCCGGATGGTCTCCCGGTAGGCCACCTGCGGACGCCCAACGTTGGCGTCCACCTTGAATTCCCGCAACATCCGGTCCACGATGATCTCGAGGTGCAGCTCCCCCATCCCCGAGATGATGGTCTGCGCGGTCTCCGCGTCCACGTGGACGCGGAACGTGGGGTCCTCCTCCGCCAGCTTCTGCAGCGCGACGCCCAGCTTGTCCTGGTCGGCCTTGGTCTTGGGCTCGATGGCGACGTCAATCACCGGCTCCGGGAAGCGCATGGCCTCCAGGATGATCTCGTGGTCGGGATCGCACAGCGTGTCGCCGGTCCGGGTGTCGCGCAGCCCGATCACCGCGGCGATCTCGCCCGCGCGGACGGCCTCGATCTCCTCGCGCTTGTTGGCGTGCATCTGCAGCAGCCGGCCCACCCGCTCGCGGCGGTCGCGGACCGGGTTGTAGATGTAGCTGCCGGCCTCCAGCGTGCCCGAGTACGCCCGGATGAACGTCAGCTTCCCCACGAACGGGTCGGTCATGATCTTGAACGCCAGCGCGGCGAACGGGGCGTCGTCCTTCGCCTCGCGCGTCGCGCGCGATTCCGCGTGCTGCGGCTCGTGCCCCTGCACCGGGGGGATGTCCACCGGGCTGGGGAGGTAGTCCACCACGCCGTCCAGCAGCCGCTGCACGCCCTTGTTCTTCGCCGCCGCCCCGCAGAAGATCGGCACCAGGGAGTGCCCGATCGTCGCCTGGCGGATGGCGCGGCGGATGTCCGCCTCCGACAGGTCGTGCTGGTTCAGGTACTTCTCCAGCAGCTCGTCGTCGTGCTCCACCGCGGCCTCGATCAGCTCGCGCCGCAGCGCCTCCACCCGCTCCCGCATCGAGGCGGGCACGGGGCCCTCCACGAACTGCTGGCCGAGCGACTCCTCGTCGTACACCACCTCGACCCGCCGGATCACGTCCACCAGGCCGGTGAACAGGTCGCCCGCGCCCAGCGGGATCTGCACCGGGTAGGCCTTGGCGCCGAGGCGGCGGCGGATCTCCGCCACCACGTTGTCGAAATCCGCGCCGGTGCGGTCCATCTTGTTCACGAAGGCGATGCGCGGCACCCCGTAGCGGTCCGCCTGCCGCCACACCGTCTCCGACTGCGGCTCCACGCCGCCCACCGCGCAGAACACCGCGACCGCGCCGTCCAGCACCCGCAGCGACCGCTCCACCTCGACGGTGAAGTCCACGTGGCCGGGGGTGTCAATGATGTCGATCTGGTACACCTGCCCGTCGCGCTTCCACTCGGTGGTCGTCGCCGCGGACGTGATGGTGATGCCGCGCTCCTGCTCCTGCTCCATCCAGTCCATCGTGGCCGTGCCGTCGTCCACCTCGCCCAGCTTGTAGGTGCGGCCCGTGTAGTACAGGATGCGCTCGGTCGTAGTCGTCTTCCCGGCATCAATGTGCGCCATGATGCCGATGTTCCGGACGTGGTCGAGCGGTGTCGTGCGGGCCATACGCTCCCAATGCTGGTCAAGAAAAACGCGGGGCGACCGTCCGCGCACGCGTGCGCAGGTCTCGCTCCGCCGTCGTCCGAGCCGTTCCGGACGGGGACCGCTTGCGGCAGCGGCCCTATCTTGTTCGCGCTAAGGGTTTACCACCGGTAATGGGCGAACGCCTTGTTGGCTTCGGCCATCCGGTGCGTGTCTTCCTTCTTCTTGATCGTGCTGCCTTCGCCCTTCGACGCCGACACCAGCTCGTTGGCCAGCCGGTCCGACATCGTCTTCTCGCCGCGCGCGCGGCTGTAATCAATCAGCCAGCGCATCGCCAGCGTCGTGCGGCGCTCCGGCCGCACCTCCACCGGCACCTGGTACGTCGCGCCGCCCACCCGCCGGCTCTTGACCTCCACCACCGGCTTGGCGTTGCTCAGCGCCTGCTTGAACACGTTCACGCCCGGCTGCCCGGTGCGCTGCTCGATCAGATCCATCGCCTCGTAGAAGATCCGCTCGGCCACCGACTTCTTGCCCTTGCGCATCAGGCTGCAGACGAACTTCGACACCGTCTGGCTGTCGTAGCGCGGGTCCGCCGGGACCTCGCGCCGCACCGTCCGCGGCCGCCGGCTCACTTGGCCGCCTTGGGCGCCTTGGCCCCGTACTTGGAGCGGCTCTTCTTGCGCTCGCCCACGCCCGCGGCGTCCAGCGTGCCGCGAATGATGTGGTAGCGCACCCCCGGCAGATCCTTGACGCGCCCGCCGCGGATCAGGACGATCGAGTGCTCCTGAAGGTTGTGCCCCTCGCCCGGAATGTACGCCGTCACCTCGAAGCCGTTCGTCAGCCGCACGCGCGCCACCTTGCGCAGCGCCGAGTTCGGCTTCTTCGGCGTGGTCGTGTACACCCGGGTGCACACCCCCCGCTTCTGCGGGTTGCCCCGCAGCGCAGGCGCCTTCTCCTTGCCCTGGACCGTTCGCCGGCCCGCGCGGACCAGCTGGTTGATCGTCGGCATACCCCTCGACACACCGCGCAAGACGAAACTGGCGGCCGTTTTGGCCGCAGACATACCAACTTACCCGGCCAGCCGATGGGGGTCAAGGCTCCGCCCCTCCCCGAGACGGGAAGGCCAACAGGTGATGGAGTGACAAGGCCACCCTCATCAGTTCATCTCCTCCCCGCTATCTTCCCGCCCCCTATGGACCTGACGGTGCTGGCCGTCTTCGCCGCCGTCTATCTGGGCATGCTGCTGGGCGAGATCCCCGGCCTGGCCATGGATCGCGCCGGCGTCGCCCTGCTCGGCGCCATCGCCCTGGTGGCCGCCGGGCGCCTGACGGTGGGCCAGGCGTGGGCCGCGGTGGACGTCCCCACCCTGGCCCTGCTGCTCGGCCTGATGATCGTATCGGCCCAGTTCCGGCTCGGCGGCTTCTACGACCGGGTCGGCGGCTGGCTGGCCGCGCAGGAGAAGGCTCCGCCCGCCCTGCTGGCCCTGCTGATCTCCGTCGTCGCTTTGCTCTCCGCCGTGCTGGCCAACGACATCGTGTGCCTCGCCCTGGCGCCCATCCTGGTGGCGGGCTGCGCGCGGCGCGGCCTCGATCCGGTGCCCTTCCTGCTCGGTCTCGCCGCGGCGGCCAACGTCGGGTCCGCGGCGACCCTGATCGGGAATCCCCAGAACATGCTCATCGGCCAGACGCTGAGGCTCTCGTTCCACGGCTATCTCGCCGAGGCCATCGTGCCCGTGCTGCTGGGGCTGGCGGTGGTCTGGGCGGTGCTGGCGTGGCGCTACCGCGGCCGGTGGATCCGGCCGGTGGCCCTGGCGCGGCTGGAGCAGCGCCACCGGCCCTTCGACCGGTGGCAGACCGGCAAGGGCCTGGTGGTGCTCCTGGCCCTGGTCGCGGTGTTCCTGTTCGCCCCGGTGCCCCGGGAAGCCGCGGCGCTCACCGCCGCCGGCCTGCTGCTGTTGAGCCGGCGGATGGCCTCGCGCGACATCCTGGGCCAGGTGGACTGGCCCCTGCTGGTGCTGTTCGTCGGATTGTTCGTGGTGAACCACGCGCTGCTGGCGTCGGGCATGCTGGGCCAGGCCCTGGCGGCGCTGCGCGGCGCCGGCGTGGACCTGAACCGCGGCTCGTGGCTGTTCGGCGGGACGGCCGTCCTCTCCAACCTGGTCTCGAACGTGCCCGCCGTCATGCTGCTGTTGCCCGCGGCGCGGGGTCACGCGCAGGCGGGGCCGATCCTCGCGCTGGCCAGCACGCTGGCGGGCAATTTCCTGGTGGTGGGGAGCATCGCCAACATCATCGTGGTGGATCAGGCGCGGCTGCTCGGCGTGCGGATCGGGTGGCGGGAGCACGCCAGGGTCGGCGTCCCGGTCACCCTGGCCACGCTGGCCATCGCCGCGGCGTGGCTGTGGCTCCGGGCTGCGTAGCACCGAGGAGCGGCGGCCGCGTCTTGCCGGTCTCGCTTGCCCTCATCACCAGCACGACCGGGAACGTCCGGAGCGCGTCGCGCAGCGGCCGGCCGGCCGCGAGCGGGAGGATGCCGTCATCTGTTTCACCACTGTTTCACCACGTGAACGAGTATCGTTCATCAAGTGAAACACTATCCCGCCGAGGGCCGGGTGTCATGACGATTCCCGACCGCTGCGTTCGCGCTTGCCTCGCCATGCCAGGTTCCGTATCGTGGCGCCAGTCGGCTGCGCCGGGAGGCGCCGACGCGCGCGTGGCTGGAGTCGCACGGGCGACGCCGTCGCCGCCGCAGGTGGCTGGCCGGTGCCCTGTATCCGGAGCGATCCGTGAGCACGGTTGGCGGTCGGCGCGCAGGCTGGGTAAGGGCGCTGGCGGTCCTTGTGGTGGCGAGCGCGGCCGTGACAGCGGCCTGCCGGCGGGAACCGGTGGCCATCGATCCTCCGCGGCCGCCTCGCGACACGCTCGCCCCCCAGCTGCAGGTCACCTTCCCGACCGATGCCTACGGCGCCTACGATCGCGACTCCAACGGCCTGGCGGATCTCGAGGTGGCCTGGCACGACTCCGGGGGCGCGGTCAACCCGGCCAGCTTCCGGATCACCTGCCTCGACTGCCTGCCCGCCGCCGCCCAGGACACCAACCTCGCCACAGGATGGCGACCGGTGCGGCGGGACTCCTCCGGCGCCGTGCTTGAGGAGACGGTGCCCCTCCTGATGCGCTCGGGCTCGCACCTGCTGAAGCTCACGGTGGCCGACACCGCGGGGAACGTCTCGCCCGAGAAGCTGGTCTATCTGAACCTGCCGCCCGGCGCCTACCACCGCAGCATAGACCTCGCCTACCATCCGGAGTGGCAGCAGGTACGGGCCGCTCATCTCGTCCTCACACCTGATGGCCGCAAGGGCTTCGTGCCCTTCATTGATGGGCATCTGGCGGTGTTCGACCCGGAAGGGGTCGCGCCGACGCATTGGGTTGGCCCGGTCGCCAACAGTTGTTTCGCGGCGCAGATCGCACTCGACTCGACGACGGGACTGGCGTACATCGG
>JAJYLI010000135.1 GCA_021787855.1 bacterium
ACCCTTCTGGAACCGGCCCAGCACCCAGTCGGTGTTGATCGGGCTCCGGTCCTCGAACGTCGCGGCCGCCTTCCGCTCTTCGCCGCCGATCAGCAGCGGATACTCGCGCCCCAGGTCGGATTTCACCCTGGCGAGCGCGCGGTCGTAGCTCCGGTGCAGGGCCTCCGGCGGATCGAACATCGTGGCGTAGGTCAGACGGAAGGCGGCCCGCTGCTGGGAGGGGGGGGCTACCTTCTTGGCCTTCTTGGACTTGGCAGGCACGGGAAACCCCGAAAGTCTGAGGGTGAAAGCGTGACGAAACCGGGGGCTAAGACTAGCAAAGTGCGGGCCAGAACGACAGGAGCGCGGAGCCGCGCGACGGCCGCATCGCGCGCGGCCCGGCCGGCTACCTCCGCACCGACATCGCGATGAAGAACTGGCCCATCCAGTAGGCCGCCAGCTCGAGGGCGTGGCCCAGGCGGGAGGGCCGGCGCCACCGCCGCACCGCGAGGATCGCGTCGGAGATCATGAGCAGCAGCGCGCCGGCCATGGCGTGGAACGCGCTCGGGTGCGGGATGGTGGGCAGCTCGAGCCGCATGGCGGCTCTCCAGACCATGCCGGCGGCCACCGCGACATAGAGCAGCACCGCCGGCCGCAGGCGCCCGAGCCCTCCCCAGACCGCGCCCGCCACGGCCGCGCCGGCCACGACGAACGGCAGCAGCCACGGGAGCTGCGCGGCGCGCGCCGGGTTGCCGAGGCTGAACGCGGCCAGGTAGGTGAACTGCGCGAGGAGAAAGACGCCCAGTCCCGCGGCGAACAGCCGCGGGCGGAGCAGCAGTACGTCGCCGGCCAGCGACAGCGCGAGCCCCAGCACGATCACGCTGCGGTAGAGCGGCTGCGCGGGCAGGACCAGGAACGCCGCGCCCAGCAGGACGATGAAGGTGGTGAGCGGCTTGAACAGCGCGTAGCCCGGGCCGTCGCCGCGCTCCGCCGCGGTGATGGCGAAGCCGGCCGAGACGGCCACGGCGCCCAGGAACAGCAGCGTCGCGAGGCTCACGGCGCTACTGCCCGAACGCGTACCTCACGTTGGGGTTGCGCGCGGCCTCGGCCTCGTCGAACCGGCTCACCGGCGTCAGGCGCGGCGCGCCGGTCACCAGCTCCGGCTGCTCCTTCGCCTCCCGCGCGATCGTGAGCAGCGTGTCGGCGAAGCGGTCCAGCTCGTCGCGGGTGGCCGTCTCCGTCGGCTCGATCATCAGCGCCTCGTGCACGATCAGCGGGAAATAGACCGTCGGCGCGTGGAAGCCGTAGTCCAGCAGCCGCTTGGCGATGTCCAGCGTCTTGACGCCGTACTGGTCCTTGAACGGCGTGCCGGTGGCCACGCACTCGTGCAGCCCGCGGCCATAGGGCATGGGGTAGGTCTTCTCGATGCGCGCGGCGAGGTAGTTCGCGTTCAGCACCGCGGCCTGCGCGGTCTCGCGGATGCCCTCGCGCCCCAGCATGGCGATGTAGGTGTAGGCGCGGACGTGCATCCCGAAGTTGCCGCCGTAGCCGTGCAGCTTGCCGATGCTCTGCGGCCGGTCCCACTGGCGCACGTACGCGCCGCCCTCCTTCGCGAGCACCGGTACCGGCAGGAACGGCTCGAGGTGCTGCTTCACGGCCACCGGGCCCGAGCCGGGGCCGCCGCCGCCGTGGGGCGTGGAGAAGGTCTTGTGGAGGTTGAAGTGCATCGCGTCGGCGCCGCAGTCGCCGGGGCGCACCACGCCCATCAGCGCGTTCATGTTGGCGCCGTCCACGTACAGCAGCGCGCCCGCCTCGTGCACCAGCCGGGCGATCTCCGTGACCTCGGTCTCGAACCGCCCCACGGTGTTGGGCAGCGTGAGCATCAGCGCCGCGGTGTCGGGGCCCAGCGCGGCCTTGAGGGTCGCGAGGTCCATCTGGCCCCGCGCGTCGGACTTGATGGCCTTGACCGTGAAGCCGGCCAGCGCCGCCGTCGCCGGGTTGGTGCCGTGCGCGCTGTCGGGGATGATCACCGTCTTGCGCGCGGTGTCCTTCCGGGAGCGGTGGTAGGCGGCGATCAGGAAGATGCCCGTCATCTCGCCCTGCGCGCCGGCCGCGGGCTGGAGCGTGATGGCGTCCATGCCCGCGATGTCCTTGAGCCACTCGCCCAGCGTGTGCATCAGCTCCAGGGCGCCCTGGCAGGCGGCGTCGGGGGTGAACGGGTGCAGCCCGGCGAGCCCGGGCAGCCGCGCCATGTCCTCGTTCACCTTGGGGTTGTACTTCATGGTGCACGAGCCCAGGGGGTACAGCGCGCGGTCCACGTGGTGGTTCTTGAGCGACAGCTCCACGAAGTGCCGCATCACCTCGAACTCCGGCACCTCGGGCAGGCGCGGCGGGTCCCGGCGGAGCGCGGCCTTGGGCAGCACGTCGGCGGCGCGCTTCGCGGCGATGGGCCGGGGCACGCGGGTGCCGCCGCGGCCGGGCTTCGAGCGCTCGAAGATCAGGGGCGTCGCGACGGGACTCAGCGGAAACGGCTGCATCGGCATCCTCTCAGAAGTCGTAGGACTGGCCGGGCTCAAGCACGGCCACCTGGGCCAGCGACCCGACCGCCTGCTTGAACGCCTGGGGATCGGCCTCGATCACCGGGAACGTGCCCCAGTGCATCGGGATGGCGACTTTCGGCTTGACGAACGCCACGGCGCGGACGGCGTCCTCGATCCCCATGGTGAAGTTGTCGCCGATGGGGAGCAGCATCACGTCCACCCGGCCCTCCAGCAGCTGCATCTCCATGGTGAGCGCCGTGTCGCCGGTGTGATAGACGCGCTTGCCGCCCACCGTCACGACGTAGCCGCACGGGAAGGTGGTGTACTTGGCGGCGTTCTCGCCCTCGACCATGCCGCCGTGGAAGGCCACCACCAGCTTGACCCGGCCGAACGGAAACTCGTGCGCGCCGCCGATGTGCATGGGGTGGACGTCGGGCGCGCCCTGCTCACCGCAGTACAGCGCCAGCTCGTAGGGCGCGACGATGGTGGCGTGGTGCTTCTTGGCCAGCGGCACCGCGTCGCCCAGGTGGTCGCCGTGGCCGTGCGTCAGGAGAATCGCGTCCAGCTTGGGCAGCGCCGCGGCCTCGATGTCGGCCCTGGGGTTGCCCGTGAGGAACGGGTCGAACACGATCCGCTTGCCCCCGTGCTCCAGGACGAAGCAGGCGTGGCTGTGATAGGTGAGCTTGGGCATGGTCCCCTCCTCGCGCGCGGTGGCTCAGGCCTTCTTGAGCGCCTCGACCAGGCGGTCCACCTCGTCCGCGGTGCGCTTCTCCGTCACCGCGATCAACAGGGCGTTGGCGTCCTCCATGGGCGAGGCGAAGCGGTCCAGGGCCACGCCGGCGAGCACGCCCGCCTGGGCGGCGCGGTGCACGATCTCCGCGGCCGGCTTCGGCGTGCGGACCGCGAACTCGTGGAAGAACGCGCCCCCCGGGCAGAGTGGCGCGTAGCCCTTGAGCTTCGTCACCGCGTCATACACCACGTGCGCGTTGACGGTCGAGGCCTCCGCCACCCCCCTGAGGCCGTCCAGGCCGACGGCCGCCAGGTACACCGAGGCGGCGAGCGCCATCAGGCCCTGGTTGGTGCAGATGTTGCTCGTGGCCTTCTCGCGCCGGATGTGCTGCTCGCGGGTCTGGAGCGTGAGGACGAAGCCGCGCCGCCCCTCGTGGTCCTTCGCCGCGCCCACGATGCGGCCCGGCATGTTGCGGAGGTAGTCGTGCTTGGCCGCGAAGATGCCCAGGGCCGGCCCGCCGAAGCTCATCGGGATGCCGAGCGGCTGGCCCTCCGCCACGGCGACGTCGGCGCCGGCGGCGCCCGGGCTCTCGAGCAGCGCCGCCGCCACCGGGTTGAAGACCACCACCAGCAGGGCGCCGGCCTGGTGCGCCGCGTCGGCGCAGGCCTTCAGGTCCTCGAGCACGCCGAGGAAGTTGGGCTGCTGCACGATCAGGCAGGTGGCGTCGGCCAGCGGCCCCTTCGCCGCGTCGAGGTCCAGCGTGCCGTCCCGGCGGCGCGGGACCACGGTCACCGGCCGGCCGGTGGCGCCGGTGTAGGTCTCGGTGACGCGGCGGTAGTGCGGATGCACCGTGTGGGCCATCACGACCCGCTTGCGGTCCTTGCGCACCGTGCCGGCCAGGATGGCGGCCTCCGCGCACGCGCTGGCGCCGTCGTACATCGAGGCGTTGGCCACGTCCAGGCCCGCCAGCTCGCACATCAGCGTCTGGAACTCGTAGATGACCTGGAGCGTCCCCTGCGAGACCTCGGGCTGGTAGGGCGTGTAGGCGGTGTAGAACTCGGAGCGCCTCAGGACGTGGTCCACGATGGACGGGATCCAGTGGTCGTACATGCCCCCGCCGGCGAAGCACACCAGCGGCGGGTTGGCCACGGCGAGAGAGCCGACCGCGCGGACGGTATCCCATTCGCTCCGCGCCTGCGGCACCGCCAGGGGCCGGCGCGAGCGCAGCGCCTCGGGAATGGCCGTGAACAGGGCGTCGAGCGAGGGTGCGCCGACGGTTGCGAGCATCTCGCGGACGTCGGCTTCGCTGTGCGGAACGTAGGACATGGGGTCGAAGCTCTGGGGTAGAGATGCGGCGCCCCGGCCGGGGCCGGGGCGCGGTTGGCTACTGGCCGATGTGCGCGGCGTAGTCCTTGGGACTCAGCAGCTCATCGAGGTCCTTGGGGTTCTTGACCCGCAGCCGGATCATCCAGCCCCCGCCGTAGGGGTCCTTGTTGATCACCGACGGATCGCCCTCGATCCCGTCGTTGACCTCCACGATCTCCCCGGCCACGGGGCAGAACAGCTCCGAGACGGCCTTCACGGCCTCGATGGTGCCGAACGGCTCCATCTTGCCGAACTTCGCGCCGGGCTTGGGGAGGTCCACGTAAACCACGTCCCCCAGCTCGCCCTGCGCGTAGTCGGTGATGCCGACCGTCACCACGCCGGGCTGGTCGGTCTGCTGCACGTATTCGTGCTCTTCGGTGAAGACGAGATCGTCAGGGATCTTCGACATCGGAACTCCGCGTGTAGCGGGTGGTTGCGGGCCGCCCAAGGGTACCCGGGGCCTCGGCCGGTGTCAAGCGAAAAGCGTGCCGCGGCGCGGGGAAGGACCCGGCCCCGCCCCCCCGGGCTCGGCGCGGCGCCGCGCCTCGGCGTCGAGCGCCGCCCAGGCGCGCCGGGCGTGGCCTTCGAGGGCCTCCAGCGAGCCGTCGTTGTCAATCACGATGTCGCTCCGGGCCCGCTTGAGGCGGGCGGGCAGTTGCGCGCCGAGCACGTCGTCGGCCTCGGCGGGGGAGTAGCCCCTGAGCTCGATCAGCCGCCGGCGCCGCGTCTCCTCCGGCGCGTCCACCAGCACCACCAGGTCCCAGGCGCCGGGGTCCAGCACCTCGAACAGCAGCGGGATGTCGGAAACCAGGATCGCCACGCCGCGCCGGCGCGCGTCCTCGATGCGCGCGGCGTGCAGGCGCATCACCTCCGGGTGGACGATGGCGTTCAGGGCCTCGCGCCGCACCGCGTGGCCCATCACCCGGTGCCGCAGCGCCGCGCGGTCCAGCGCCCCCGCGGCGTCCAGCAGGTCGGGGCCGAACTTCGCCACGAGCGCCGCCAGCGCCGCGGAGCCCGGCGCCACGGCCTCCCGCGCCAGGCGGTCGGCGTCCACCGCCTCCGCGCCCCAGCGCACGAAGCAGGCGAGCACGGTGCTCTTGCCCGCGGCCACGTTGCCGGTCAGCGCGACGCTCAGCACGGCCGCGCCGCCTCAGCGTCCCGCGGCGTCCGGCAGCAGCTCACCCTGGCCTTCGTTCTTCCGGGGCACCTGGTGGCAGTGGCGGCAGCGCGCCTCGTAGGCCTCGCGGCCGCCCACCATGATCTGCGGCGAGTCGTACGGCGCGGGCTTGCCGTTCACCAGCCGCTGGTTGCGCGTCGCCGGCCCGCCGCACACCACGCAGATGGCCTGCAGCTTGTCCACGATTTCCGCGGCGGCCATCAGCTCCGGCATCGCGCCGAACCGCTCGGCCCGGAAGTCGGTGTCGGTTCCCGCGAGGATCACCCGCACCCCGCCGTCGGCCAGCGCGTTGGCCACCGCCACGATCCCCGGGTCGAGGAACTGCGCCTCGTCCACCGCCACGACCTCCGTGTCGGGCCGCAGGTGCTCCAGGATCTCGCGCGAGTCCTTGATCGGCTCCGCCTCCACGATCGTGCCGTCGTGGCTGCTCACCGAGTACAGCCCCGCGTAGCGCTCGTCGAGGTGCGACTTGAACACCTGGACCTTCTTCCGCGCGATCACCGCGCGGCGCACCCGCCGGATCAGCTCCTCGCTCTTGCCGCTGAACATCACGCCGCTGATGACTTCGATCCAGCCGGGTTTGGTGCCGTGGAACATCGGGCGTCCTGGGTGGGCGGAACGGGTGCGGAAGTATGAAAGCGGGCCTCCAGAGGGTCAAGAAGCGAAATTGCCTATTGCGAAGAATCAAGGAATTACCTAGGTTTTTGGCCGATCGGGGGTCCGCCCCCGCGATGCCAACCCCCCTTGAGAGGAGTCCTCCGGTGAACAAGTCCGATCTGGTGAGCGCGCTGGCTGGCAAGACGAAGATGTCGAAGGCCGAAGCCGGCCGCTCGGTCGAGGCGCTGTTCGCTCCCAACGGCGTGATCGCCGTCGAGCTGAAGAAGGGCGCCAAGGTGCAGATCACCGGGTTCGGCAACTTCGAGACCCGGAAGCGCGGCGCCCGCAAGGGCCGCAACCCCCGGACCGGCAAGGAGATCACCATCAAGGCGTCCATCGCCCCGGTGTTCCGCGCCGGCAAGGGCTTGAAGGACGCCGTGCGCAAGGGCAAGTAGCCGACCGGGCAGTCCACCGATAGTCGAGGCGCCACCTCGGGTTTCCGGGGTGGCGCCTTTGTTACACCCGCCTCACCCCCGACGGGGCGCGCCCCGCTCCCCGGTCCACCCGGGCCGTCAGCCGCCGGCTCCTGAGCATGGTGCCGGTCAGGGCACGGACCACCCGCTCGGCGTCGTCGGTCCGGACATCCACCAGGGCGTACAGCTCCCGCACCTCGATCTTGCCCACGTGGTCGGCGCCGATCTTGGCCTCGCCGAGGATCGCGCCCAGCAGGTCGCCCGGCCGCGCGTTGTCCTTCCGGCCGACGCCCACCCAGAGCCGCGTCCAGGTGGATCCCGGTTCCGCGCCGTCGCCCGGCTCTCCCGGGCCGCCGCCCGGCGCGACCGCCGCCTGCTCCCCTCCCCCCGGGCCCGCGGCCAGCGCGCCCCCCGCCGTCTGCGGGAACGCGGCCGCCAGATGGAGCGCGGCGGCGGCGACCTCCGCCGGGTCGAAGCGGCTCAGCAGCGGGCCCAGGAGGAACAGCTCGCGGTCGAGGTTCTCCTCCCGGGCGGTGCGGGCCAGGCGGGCTCGCAGCGCTTCCGCCCGCTGCTCCAGGGCGTCCAGGGCCGTGGGCAGGCGGAGCGGCGTGAGCGGCTTGAAGAGTGACTTGAGCCACGGGAGCTGGCACGGCTCCACCACCAGCACCAGGCGGCCGGGTGGCGGAGGCGGGGCCGCGCTCGCGGCCGTTGCGCTCGTCGGCGCCGCCGCGGCGGCGGTGCTCGCGAGAGCCTCCGCTTCCGCCCGGCCCGGCGGGCACAGGGCGATGGTGACGGCCTCGTCCGACGCGGGATCGAGGGCGTCGAGGATCCGGCGCCGCACGGCCTCGATCTGCTCCGGCCGCGCGACCACGAAGCTCGCGGGGCCGAGCATGGGGATGGGAGGCAGCGTCGGATCGGGCTGCGTGGGTGGAAAGTCGAACGTCACCGCCTTGAAGGCGTAGCGCTGGATCAAGGCTTCGGCGGCGGGGTCCGCGACGCCCATCAGGAGGATGCGCTGGGAATCCCTGGCGGCCTCCGCCATGACCGTCTCGAGCGCCGACCGGCCTTCCTCGTCGAGCTGCTCCGGCCAGGCGAGCACCACCGTCTCGAACTCCGCGGCCTTGAGGGCCGAGCGCTTGAGGAGGGCGAGCGCGTCGGCGGCGGACACCAGCAGGTAGCGGGGCGGGGCGCCGGCGAGCCGTCGCGCGGCGCGCGCGAGCCCCGAGACCGCGACGGCGCTGCCGGGCGGCAGGGCGGCGTGCAGCGCGACGGCGCGGTCGGCGTCGGCGGTGATGACCAGCGCGCGGCGTGATTCGGGGATGGCCTTGAGGTGCGGCTCGGCGGCCGCCGGGACGGGCGGGATCAAGACGGCCAGATTGTGGCCACGAGCGATGACCGGTGTGGCGTCCACGGCGAACCCCCGAGTTGTCAAACAAGGTGTTGCGGTGCCG
>JAJYLI010000136.1 GCA_021787855.1 bacterium
GCGCGCGAGGCGGCCGCCCGCCGGGCCCTGGGCCTGGGGCTGCTGGCGCAGGGCGACAGCGCGGGCGCGCGGCGCGAGCTGCAGCAGGCCGCCGCCCTGCGCATCTCCGATCCCTGGGCGGGGTACTACCTCGCCGCGCTGGAGGCGGGCCGCCCCTGAGCCCGGCCCCTCGGACCCCGGCGGCGTGCCCGCGCGGGATGCCCGGCCAGCGACGCTCCGCATCACTCACCACGTGCGCCGGCCAGGCGGCCGGCCGTCCAGGAGGCAGCATGCGCCGCACGCTCGTCGCGACCAGCCTGTTCACCCTCGGCTTCGCCCTCCTCCCGCCGGCCGCGCGCGCGCAACGGCCGGAGGCGCCCGCCCGCGATACCGCCGGCAAGGCCGAGGCCCCGGCGGGGCCGAAGGAGGATTCGTCGGTCACGCTGCACACCATCCGGATCGACGGGCAGCTCATTCCCTACCGGGCGATGGCCGCGACGATGATCCTGAAGAACGACTCCGGCCAGCCGATCGGGAGCCTGTTCTACGTCGCCTACACGCGCACCGACGTGCGGGACGAGAGCCGGCGCCCCATCGCGTTCCTCTACAACGGCGGCCCGGGCTCGTCCACGGCCTGGCTGCACATGGGCGCCTTCGGCCCGGAGCGCATCGTCACCACCGACGCCGCCCCGACCCCGCCGCCGCCCTACCAGATGGCGGACAACGCGAACAGCCTCATTGACGTGACCGACATGGTGTTCCTCGACCCCATCGGCACCGGCTTCAGCAAGCCGGTCGGGAAGGGGACGGGCAAGGACTTCTGGGGCGTGGACGAGGACGCCCGGTCCATTGACCAGTTCATCACCCAGTACGTGAGCCGCAACGACCGCTGGAACTCGCCCAAGTACCTGATCGGCGAGAGCTACGGCACCACCCGCTCGGCGGTGCTGGTCAACCGGCTGCAGAGCCACGAGGGGATGGACTTCAACGGCGTGGTGCTGATGTCGTCGGTGCTGGACTTCGAGACGCTCGAGTTCGCGCCGGGCCACGACATCTCGTACGTGCTCTACCTGCCGAGCTACGCGGCGGTGGCGGCGTACCACCACCTCATCCCGCAGCCCGCCAGCCTGCCGGTGTTCCTCGACAGCGTGCGGCAGTTCGCCGCCGGGCCCTACGCCGAGGCGCTGGAGCAGGGCTCCGATCTGCCCGCGGCGCAGCGCGCCCAGGTCCTGGCCCAGCTGTCCCGGTACACGGGGCTCAGCACCAGCTACCTCGACCAGGCCAACCTGCGCGTCAGCCTGGGCCAGTTCCGGGCCCAGCTCCAGCGGGCCAGCGACCAGGTGACCGGCCGGCTCGACGCCCGGTTCAGCGGGCCCGAGCAGGACCTGCTGGGCGAGTACGCGCCGTACGATCCGCAGGAGACCGCGATCACCGGCGCCTTCACCGCCGCGATCAACCAGTACCTCCGCGACGATCTCAAGTGGCCCGGCACCGAGCGCTACAACGTCATGGGGAACGTGCAGTGGAACTGGAAGCGGCAGGGGCAGCGGGGCGGCTGGCAGTCCGCCCCCTACGTGGGCGGCGACCTGGCGCAGGCGCTGATCTCGAACCCCGGCCTGCGCGTGCAGGTGGAGAACGGGTACTACGACCTGGCGACGCCGTTCTTCGCGACCGAGTACACCATGAACCACCTGGGCCTGCGGCCCGACCTCCGCGGCCACATCCAGCTCAAGTACTACGACTCCGGGCACATGATGTACCTGCACGAGCCCGCGCTGGCGCAGCTCAAGGCCAACATCGCGCAGTTCATCACCTCGACCAGCCAGCCGGCGCAGTAGGGAGGGGGGGGGCGGCGTGAAGCGTGTAGTGGCAGCCGTCCGAATGGAACGCCCCCCCCCGCGTCAGGTCGCGCGGAGCGCCTCCAGCACGCGCTCGGGCGTCATCGGCAGGTAGTAGATCCGCGCGCCGATGGCGTCGAAGATCGCGTTGGCGATCACGGCGCCCATGTTGATGACGCCGGGCTCGCCGCCGCCCTGCGGCGGGTCGTCGTCGTTCTTGACCAGCACGACCTCGATGGGCGGCACCCACGAGAACCGGGTAAAGCGGTAGGTGTCGAAGTTGGCGTCCTTGATGTCGCCGCCGTCGAACCGCAGCCCCTCGCTCAGCGCGTAGCCCAGGCCCATGGTGATGGCGCCCTCGGTCTGCATCTTCGCGCCGTCGGGGTTCACCACGATCCCCATGTCCTGGGCGCAGACCACGCGGTCCACCTTCACCGCGCCCGTGCTCCGGTCCACGGTGACGTCCGCGATGTGCACGACGTACGTGCCGACGTCCTCGCCGAACGCCACGCCGCGGCCGTGGCCGGTGCGGGCGGGAAATGCCCGTGGGCGCCAGCCGTACGCCTCCGCGGCGGCCCGCAGCACCCGCAGCATGCGCGGGTCCTTGGTGTTCCTGAGACGGAACTCGATCGGGTCCACGCCCGCCGCCGCGGCCATGACGTCCATCTGCTGCTCGGCGGCGAAGCGGTTGGTGTTGGCGCCCGGCGCGCGCCACGGGCCGGTGGCGAAGGGGTGGTAGCTCTCCGTGCCGCGGGTGTCGCTCTGCTGCCCGAAGGCGCGGATCCGGCGGTTGGGGATGTCGTACAGCACGTTGGACCCGCGCGAGCCCGCCGCGTACACCGAGTAGTCCCACAGGGTGATCCGCCCGGCGCCGTCCACGGCCGAGGCGACCTTCACCACGGCTGCGGGGCGGTAGGTGTCGTAGAAGAACTCCTCGGCCCGCGTCCAGGCCACCATCACCGGCTTGCCCACCGCCTGCGACAGGCGCGCGGCCTCGACGGACTGCTGCCCCGCCGACTTGCCGCCGAACCCGCCGCCGACGAAGGGGGTGATGACGCGCACGTTCTCCGGCGCGATGCCGAGCGCGCGTGCCACCTGGGGCTGCGTGCCGAACGGCGACTGGGTCGAGGCCCACACGGTCGCCTTGCCGTCCCGCACGTCGGCCACCGAGGTGTGCGGCTCGATCGGCGCGTGGGCCACGTAGGCGTTGTAGTACGTCGTGTCGAAGGTCTTCGCCGCCGCGGCGCGGCCCGCGGCCAGGTCGCCCGCCGCGTCCACCGTCTCGCCGTGCGGCGCGGCGCTGACCAGGTGCGCGTAGATGGTCTGCGCGTTCACCGTGGGGTCGGGCACGTTCCACTCCGCCTTGACCGCGTCCAGCGCCTTCGCCGCCGTCTCGGGGTCGGCGGCGAGCACCGCCACCAGCCCGTCGTGGTTCACCACCGTGACGCCCGGCATCGCGGCCGCCGCCGAGGTGTCCAGGCTCTTCGGCGTGGCGCCGTGCGCCGGCGGGCGGACGATGCGGGCGTACAGCATGCCCGGCCGCCGGATGTCGCCGGCGTACTTGGCCCGGCCGGTCACCTTCTCGTGCCCGTCGAGCCGCTTCGGGGACGTGCCCATCACCGTGAACTGGCGCGCGGTGCGCAGCACCGCCTTCTGGTCCACGGTGTGGGTGATGCGCTGCCCGCGGGCCAGCTCGCCGTAGGAGACGTGGCGGGCGCGGTCCCGCGCCACGTACACCACGCCGTCCTCGACCGCGAGGGCGGAGCGCGGCACGCCCAGACGCTCCGCGGCGAGGTCGGTGAGGATCAGCCGCGCCTGCGCGGCCGCCGCGCGGACCGCCGGGCCGAAGAACCGCGTGGTCATCGAGCCCCAGGTCCCGGCGTCCCAGGGGCAGGAGGCGGTGTCGCCCATGACGACCGTGAAGCTCGACAGCGGGGCGCCCAGCTCCTCGGCCGCCATCTGGGCGAGCGAGGTCTCGACGCCCTGGCCCATCTCGATCTTGCCCGAAAACAGGGTGACCTTCCCGTCCTGGGCGATGTGCAGGTAGGCGTTGACGTCGGTGGGGTACTGGCGCCGCTGCGCCGCCGCCGGCTCGACGCCGATGGACGGGAGCGCCACCAGCACGAGCACGCCGCCGCCCAGGGTCTTCACGAAGTCGCGCCGGTCCATCCCCGTCGGAGCGGGGGTCGGGCGCACGAGGTCGGTCATGGCTGCCTCCCGGTCCCGGTCGCGGCGCTCTCGATCGCGGCCACGATGCGCTGGTGGGCGCCGCAGCGGCACAGGTTCCCCTCCATGCCCTCCACGATCTCCCGGCGCGAGGGATGCGGATGGGCGTGCAGCAGCCCCGCGGCGTTCATGATCATGCCCGAGGTGCAGTACCCGCACTGGTAGCCGCCGTGCTCGTCGAAGGCCTCCTGCAGCGGGTGCGGCCGGCCGTCCTCGGCCAGCCCCTCGATCGTGGTCACCCGCTTGCCGCGCACCGCCGCGAGGTCGGTGAGGCAGGAGCGCGTCGCCTGGCCGTCCACCAGCACCGTGCAGGCGCCGCATTCGCCCATGCCGCAGCCGTACTTGGTGCCGGTCAGCTCGAGGTCCGTGCGCAGCACCCACAGCAGCAGGCGCGCGGGGTCGGTCTGGAGGGTGACGCTCTTGCCGTTCAGCGTGAACTGGATGGGGTCATTGGCCATGGTCGCCTGCCTCGTGGGGTGGTGCCCGCAGGGGTCCGACGCCCTGCGATACCCTGGGCGGCGCCGGCGGGTTCCGGCGCCCGTGTCTAGAGATGGCGCCGCGGCGCCACCTGTCAAGCGCGATGCAGCGCCGGGGCGGCGGCGGTCAGGAAGAACTCGGCCCGGGCGGCGTGCGCCGGGAAGGCGCGCCGGTAGCCCTCCGCCCAGCGGGCCAGGAAGTCCCCGGCGCGCTCCGCGGCCACCAGCGCCCACACGGCGCCGCCGAACCCGCCGCCGAAGGCGGAGGCGGCCGCCGCGCCCAGCTCGCGGGCCGAGCGGGCGAGCGCGACGGTCTCGGGGATCTGGTTCTTGAGGAGCCGCACCGCCCGCTCCATCGAGCGGTCCACCAGGGGGCCGATGCCCGGCACGTCGCCCGCGGCGAGCCGGTCGCCCACCGCCGGCACGATCTCGTCGCTCTCGACGTGGAACTGCTCGAACCGCTCCAGCAGCTCCGGCGCGGCGGCCAGGATCTCGCGCATCCGCCCGGGCGCGTCGGGCGCCGAGGCCACCGCGTCGGCCAGCCACAGGTCGCCGCGGCCGGTGGTCTCCCGCCAGGTGCGCATGATCTCGTCCACCAGGCGGGCGGCGCGGTTGTACTTCTCCTGCGCCGCGGCGTTCTTGTCCGCCACCACCCCGCTCACGCCCACGGCGAAGGTCCAGCCGGCGGGCAGGGGGACGTTGCGCTCGTGCCGCACCGGGCAGAAGGAGTACTGGCTCAGCTCGCCCGCCCGGCAGCACAGGATCGCGGTCTGGTCCTCGGCGCCGCCGGCGAGGCCCACGCCCGTGTCGCCGCGCAGCGTGCCGAAGGTGCGCCCGTTCTCCACCGTCCCCAGGTAGCCGGCCAGGTCTTCCAGGCCGTGGATGTTCGCGATGTACTCCGGGCGCCGCTCCAGCTGGTTGGCGTCGGCCAGCGCGACGTAGTAGCCGACCGACACCGCGCTCGAGCTGCTCATCCCGGCGGCCAGCGGCAGGTCGCCGACCAGGCCGATGTCCACGCCGATCCAGGGGCCGGCGAAGTTCCTGGCCAGCCGCCGCGCCATGGTCATGGGGTAGTTGGACCAGTGGCCGGCGGCCGCCTTGAGGCCGGGCTCGATCGCGAACTCCACCGTCTCGCCGAGGCGCGCGTCGGCGACCCGCATCCGGCCGTCGGCGCGCGGGGCGACGGCGAAGTACATCCCGCGCTCCGCCGCGCACAGCAGGCTGCGCCCGCCGGCGTAATCGGTGTGCTTGCCGAGCACCTCGATGCGGCCGGGTACGAAGTAGCGGCGGACCTCCCGGGAGGCGCCGCCGAGGCGGTCGAGGGCGGCGAGGGCCCGGTCGAGGAGCGGCGCCGAGGGCATCCGCGGCTACAGCATGACCCGCGTGCCGGCGAGCCGCTCGGTGACCACGGCGACGTCGGCACGGGTCGTCAGGTCGAGCACCGGGGCGCGGAAGGGCAGGACGCGAAACCGCTCGCCGAGGACCGCCATCGCGTGGCGCACGGCCGCCTGGATCTCCAGCTCGCCGGACGGCGACGGGGCGATGGCGCGGCAGGCCGCGAAGATGGCGCGGGTGAACATCCAGCAGTTCATGCTGATCAGGGCGTCGCTGTCCGGCCCCCGGGCCGCGTCACCCGGCTCGACGAGGCGCGTGGCGTAGCCCTGGGGGTCCACCTCGACGATCGGGAAGGTCGCCACCCGCTCCGCCGACAGGTTGCCCTCGGTCACCAGCCCCGCGCGCCAGAACGCGGCGATCCCCGGGCCGGCCAGCGCGCGCAGGCCGCGGTACGCCTCGACGGGGTAGTAGTTGTCGGAGTTGATGACGAGGAAGCGGTCCGCGCCCGTGAACCGCTCCGCCGCCAGCACCGCGTCCGCGGTGCCGAGGGGCTTCTCCTGGATGGCGTAGCTGATCCGCAGGCGCTGCGGCTTGGCGCTGCCCTCGAAGTGGTCGCGCACGACCTCCCGGTCCGGGCCGATGACCAGGCACACCTCCTGGTAGCCCGCGTCGGCGATGGCGCTCAGCACGTAGTCGAGGAACGGCCGCCCCCCGAGCGGCATCATCGCCTTGAAACCCGCCGCGGCCACCGCGGCCTGGTGCCCCTCGAGCACGGCGCCGCGGTCCACGCGGCGCATCCGGGTGCCGAGTCCGCGGGCGAGGATCACGGCCTTGCTGGCAGGCTGGTTCACGCGCATGAAGTAAATGGCCGGACGCGCGGCGCGGTAGTACCGCGGGCGCCGCGCGCCGTATATTCGCCGGCATGACCGACCGCCGCTCGTTCCTCGCCGCGCTCGCCGCCGCGGGCGTGGCCGACCGCCTCCGGCCGACCGGAGGGATTGCCGGCGCCTTCGGGGGTGGGGTTGCAGGGCCTTCCCGCTGCGCGCTTCCACCGGACGGCCGGCTTTCCCTGCCGGTTCCGACCGCCGACCAGCGTCACTGGTCGGACCTGGAACTGGGCATGTTCGTCCACTTCGCCCCGAACACCTGGCAGGACCGCGAGTACGACGACCACTCGACGCCGCTCTCGGCGATCCATCCGGACATAGACACCGACCAGTGGGTGGAGGTCGCGCGCGACCTCGGCGCCCGCTACGTGGTGATGGTGGCCAAGCACCAGGGTGGCTTCTGCATGTGGCAGACCCGGACCACGGCCTACGGCATCCGCGGCACGCCGTGGAAAGGCGGGCACGGCGACGTGATGGCGGACCTGGCGGCGTCGTGCCGGCGCGCGGGCCTCGGCCTGGGCGTCTACTGCTCGCCGCGCGACGACGACTTCGGCGCGGGCCCGGGCGGGAAGTGCGCCACGCCGGAGAAGCAGGCGGCGTACGACCGGCGGTACCGCGAGCAGCTCACCGAGCTGTGGACGCGCTACGGGCCGCTGGTCGAGGTGTGGTTCGACGGCAGCGTCGTGGTGCCGGTGTGCGACCTGGTGCGGGCGTACGTCCCGCACGCGGCGGTGTTCCAGGGTCCCTGCGCCACGATCCGCTGGGTGGGGAACGAGGACGGGTTCGCGCCGTACCCCTCGTGGGACACGCTGAGCCGGGCGGCCGCGGCGACGGGGATCGCCACCGCGCAGCAGAGCGACTCCGGCGGCGACGCCTGGCTGCCGCTGGAGTGCGACGTCTCGATCCGCCGGCCGCACTGGTTCTGGAGCACCACGGACGAGCGCTTCCTGCTCTCGCTCGATCAGCTGCTGGAGATCTACTACCGCTCGGTGGGGCGGGGCGCGCAGCTGCTGCTCAACATCCCGCCCGACACCACGGGGCACATCCCCGCGCCGGACGCGGCGCGCGCGAAGCAGCTCGGCGACGAGGTGCGGCGGCGGTTCGGCACGCCGCTGGCGGAGACGCGGGGGAGCGGGAACGAGGTCGTGCTGCACCTTCCGGCATCGGCCGTGGTGGACCACGTGATCATCCAGGAGGACCTGGCGGCCGGGGAGCGGGTGCGCGCCTACCGGCTGGCGGGCCGGAGCGGCGGCGACTGGGCGCCCCTGGGCGAGGGCGTCTCGATCGGCCACAAGCGGATCCAGCCGGTGCCGCCGACGCGGGTGGACGCCGTCCGGCTGGAGGTCACCCGTGGCGCGGGGCCCGCGCGCATCCGGCGGCTCGCGGCCTTCCGCGCCGGGCCCCCGCCGCTGCCGTGAGGATCGCCGGGAGGGGCCGCGGCGCGTGGGCGGCCGCGATCGCCGCGCTGCTGGCTGTGGCGCCGGCCGCACGCCCCGCCGGGCCGGGCGGCGCGCTTCGGCCCCGGCTGGTGGACCTCGACCGCAGCGGCACGGGCTACCCGG
>JAJYLI010000137.1 GCA_021787855.1 bacterium
CGAACACGTAGGCGCTGGCGAACAGCGCGTGCGCCGAGGGGCTCGCCCCCGGCGCCGCGGCCCAGGCGCGCCGCTGCGCCCGAGCCGTGGCGCGGACCAGCCGGAAGTCGCCGGTCTTGTCGGCCGTTCGCATCAACAGCGTCATGGCGTCGTTGCGGTGCGTGAAGTCGCCCGGGCCCCCGGACCCCAGCAGGTCCTCGAGCGCGGCGCAGATTCTGGCGAGCGGCGCCCGCCCCGAATGGTGGTCGGCCGCGACCTCGAGGTAGCGGAATTCGCCGGTGAGCGGCGCCGCGAGCGGTTCCCGCTCCCGCGCCTCGCGGCACAACTCGTCCAGCCGCTCGAACTCCCGGAGGCCCAGGTAGCAGGCCCCCAGCTCCGCCGCCACGCCGGCGTCGTAGCACTCGGAGACCCGGCGGACCAGCTCCAGCGCGTGCGCGCGCTCGCTCACCGCCCCGACCGAACCCGCGAAGGAAGCCGCGGTCAGGGCGTGGGTGCGCGCTTGAGCCGGAAGCCCCGCCCGCTCCAGATGCAGGGCTACCTCCATCCGCGCGGCGGGATTGCGTGCGGCCGACTCCGCCAGCACCGCCGCGAGCCGCGCCTCGACCGCGGCGTGCTCCGCCTCGCCCAGGCTCCCCGCGGCGACCGCCGCGTAGTTGTCATGGGCGAAGCCGAACCGGGAACCCTCGCGGCGCAGGAACCTGGCGCGCTCCAGCTCGAACACCGCCGAGGCGAACTCCGCCGGCGCGAGCTGCGTCACGGCCAGGATCTGGTGCTCCTCCAGCGGGCGCGCGGCCACCGCCAGCGTCACCGTCACCGACCTCGCGCCCCGCGACAGCGCGGCCAGCCGGTTGCCCGCCGAATCCTCGAACGACTCCTCCGGAGTCTTGGCCTGATCCGCCAGGCCGAGCAGCCAGTCGGGAGCCGGCCGGCCGTCGTGCGCCGGAATCGCCAGCGCCAGCTCCGTGGCGTGCAGCGGGTTGCCGCGGGCCAGCCGCCCCACCGACTGGATCACCGCGGGGGACGGCTCGAGACCGCGTTGCGCCAGCACGTCCGCCGCCACCCGCTGGAGGCTCGCCTCCTCCAGCGGCCCCAGGCGCTGAAGCGACGCGTAGCCCTGCTCCCGGGCCTGCTCGGCGAACGAGCCGGCCTCACACCCGGCACCGTCCTCGGAGCGAGCGAGGCACACGAGCAACGTCCGCTGATCCGCGGCCTGGCGCGCGTAGTAGTGCAGCAGCGCCAGCGTGGTCTCGTCGGCGTCCTGGACGTTGTCCACCACCAGCAGCAGCGGCTGCTCGAACGCCACGGATTCGCCCGCGCGGCAGGTCGCCTCGCACAGGCGATGACGCGCGGAGTCGTCCACGGCCAGCGCCGGCGGCGCGTGCGGGAAACGCTCGCGCAGCTCCGGCACGAGCCGCGCCAGCTCGCTGATCCACACCTCCCCCAGCGCGACGAAGCCGGGCAGGTCGGCCATCTGGCGGACCAGCGCCGACACCGGCGCGAACGGCACGCAGCGCTCGGTGCGGAAGCAGCGCGCCACACAGGCGGCCCCCTCCGTGACGCGGACCTGGTCGGTGAGCTTCGCGGCCAGCGCGGTCTTCCCGATGCCCGGCGACCCCACGACCACCACGCAGCCGCCGCGCCCGCCGCGGGCCGTCTCCCACGCCTGCCACATCGCCGCGAACTCGGCCGTGCGGCCGTAGAACGACGACACCGCCGGCCGCGCGACCGACTCGCTGACGCAGGGCGCCGTGCGGCCCGCGGGCGCGGGCGCCGCGCCGATCCGCTGGCGCCGCGCCCAGTCGCGCATCTCGGGCCCCGGCTCCGCGCCCAGATCGGCCTTCAGCCGGGCCTCGAACTCCACGTAGCGCCGCAGCGCCAGCGTGCGGTCGCCCAGCAGCGTCACCGCCACCAGCTGCGCCAGCATCGCCGTCTCGTCCAGCGCGTCCAGCTCCAGCAGCGAGGAGGAAACCTCCCGCATCTCCTCCCAGCCGCCCTCGGTCCGGCTCCGCTCCAGCAGCTCGTGCAACGCCCGCCGCATGGTCTCCAGCAGCCGCCGCCGCTCCGCCTCCAGCCAGCGCTCGAAGTTCGGCGCGTGCCGGATCCAGATGCCCTCGAGCAGGCTGCCCCGCCACAGGCCCCGGGCGTCCCGCTGGCGCCGCTGCGCCGCGCACCGCTCGAACTCCGCCACGTCGGACCAGACCACGCCCTCGCGGAGCGCCATCTCGTCCTTGGAGAGCGGGACGATCGCCTCGCAGCCCAGCGTCTTGTTGACCAGCGAGACGGAGTGGGAGAGCGAGTGCCGCGCCGCGACGACCTCGTCCTCCGACCACAGCAGGTCCACCAGGGCGTCGCGCGACTGCGGCTGCCCCGGCCGGCGCACGAACAGCGTGAACAGCGCGAGCTGCTTGCGGGTGCGGAACGCGAGCCTGGCGCCCCCGGGTCTCACCAGCGACACGGGGCCGAGACACCGAAACTCGCACTGACGCTCGCGGATCTCGCCCGACGGGAACATGACGCGCCACCCTGCCTGGGCCGGAGCAATGGCTAGCGCCCGGCGTCACCTACGTGTCACCGCGGCGGCGACAAACGCAAGCGGATGTGGGACTGGAGTTCGGGGATTTTGCGGCGAAGCGAGGCTACTTGCGGCGGGCCCTCTCCCGGACTTCCCGCACGAGATCGTCGGCCGTGCGGCCCGCGGCCTCGGCGTGGAAGTTCACGACCACGCGGTGCCGCAGGACCGACAGGGCCACGGCGTCCACGTCCTCCAGGTCGGCCATCGGCCGCCCGTCCATGGCCGCCCGCGCCTTGGCCCCCAGCACCAGAAACTGCGAGGCGCGCGGCCCCGCGCCCCACGCCACGTTCTCGCGGACGGCCTCGGGGGCCAGCGCGTCGGCGGGCCGGGTCATCCGCGCGAGCCGCACCGCCGCCTCGACCACGACCCGGGGCGCCGGCACCCGCCGCACCAGGGCCATCAGCTCCAGCAGCTCGTCGCCCGAGAGCACCGGCTCCAGGGACGCGGCGGACTCACCCGTGGTCCACTCGACGATGCGCCGCTCCTCCTCCTCGGAGGGATACTCGACGTGCAGCTCGAACATGAAGCGGTCGAGCTGCGCCTCGGGCAGGGGATAGGTGCCCTCCTGCTCGATGGGGTTCTGCGTGGCCAGCACGAAGAACGGCTCGGGCAGCGGGTAGGTCTGGTTGGCCACCGTCACCGCGTGCTCCTGCATGGCCTGCAGCAGCGCCGCCTGCGTCTTGGGCGGCGTGCGGTTGATCTCGTCGGCCAGCACGATGTTGCCGAACAGCGGGCCCGGGACGAAGCGGAAGGCCCGGCCGCCGGTGGTCTTGTCCTCCTCGATCACCTCCGTGCCGGTGATGTCGCTGGGCATCAGGTCGGGGGTGAACTGGATGCGGGAGAACCGGAGGTTCAGCGCCTCGGCCACCGAGGAGACCATCATGGTCTTGGCGAGCCCCGGCACGCCCACCAGCAGCGCGTGGCCGCCCGAGATCAGCGCCGCCACGATCCCGTCGAGCACCTCGCGCTGCCCCACGATGCGCCGGCCCACCTGCTCGAGCAGGCGCGCGCGGGCGGCGGCGAGCCGCTCGAGCAGCTCGACGTCGCGCTCGCCCTTGGATGGGAACGGCAGGGTGCTCACGGGTCCAGGATAGCCGGGCCACCGAGGGTTGGTCAATTCGAGGCTGGAACGGCGGCGGCCGCGGCGTCCGGCGCCCCGCCGGCATGCCGGGGCACGGGTCGCCCGCGGGTCCTCGCGCGCGGCTTTGCGACGGTTTTCACAAGGGGTATATTTCCCGCGCCCGATGGCTCGGAAACAGGATTGGAACGCGGAAAGCCGGGGATTCGGCACCGGGTATGCCATCGTGGCGGCGGGGTTCCAGCTCGCCTTCGCGATCCTCCTGTTCCTCGGGGCCGGCGTGCTGCTGGACCGCTGGCTCCACACCAAGCCGGTCTTCACGCTGATCGGGGTGGCGGTCGGTCTGGGAGCGGGGATGTACGCGTTCCTGCGCCAGGTGCTGGCGGAGTCGCCCCGGGGCTCGGGGCGGCGGAACGGCGGACCGCCGGGCGGCGCCGGGGGGAGCGGGCCCACGCCGTGAGGTGGACGGCGCGGATGGGCATGTGGGGTGGCGGCGCCGCCCTGGCGGTCGCGACACCCGCCCTCCTGCTGGGCGGCGGCCCCGCGCTCGCGGGCGCCGCGTGCGGCGGGGCCCTGGCCGGCGCGGCGCAGGTCGCGGCGGTCGCGCTCCTGCGGCCCGGGATGGGCGCTCCCACGCGCCAGTTCGTGCGGCGCTGGGCCGGCGGCGTCGCGGTGCGCGCCGTGAGCGCGCTGGTCCTGGTGGGGCTCGTGCTGGCCACCCGCGCGCTGTGGCCGCCGCTCGCGACGACGGCGGGATTCCTCGCCGTGCTGCTGACGCTTCTTTACGCGGAGACGCGGTTTCTGGAATGATGCAGACGCCCGACATCGGCCGGATGATCCTGGAGCGCACCGGCGACGCGCACGAAGTCGAGGTGCCGTTCGGCGAGTGGCTCCACCTGGGGCCCATCCACCTTCCCACGGGGTGGTACGTCCACCTGGGCGGCGTCACGATTGACGTGTCGCCCACGCGGGACGTCGTGTTCATGGTGCTGGCGGCCGCCCTGGTGTTCGTGACGATGTGGCTGGCCGGCCGGGCGCTCCGGCGCCAGCGGGCGGCCGGCGCCGCCCCGGGCGGGCTGGCGGGCGCGGTCGAGTTCCTGGTGCTCTTTGTCCGCGACGACGTCGCGATCGCCAACATCGGCCACAAGAACGGGGCGAAGTTCGCGCCCTACATCCTCACGCTGTTCTGGTTCATCCTGTACTGCAACCTGCTGGGGCTGGTG
Source organism: bacterium (assembly GCA_021787855.1). Classification (GTDB taxonomy): domain Bacteria; phylum Gemmatimonadota; class Gemmatimonadetes; order Gemmatimonadales; family JACORV01; genus Fen-1245. Next base: position 4,874 of record JAJYLI010000137.1, read on the forward strand.
CCGTACGGGGAGAAGCCCACGGGCAGCTTCTGGGTGACGGGCGCGCTGGCGCTGACGGCGCTGGTGACCATCGAGGTCTCGGGGTTCATGACCCTGGGCCCCAAGGGATACCTCAAGACGATCTTCTTCACGCCGCCGGGCTCGACCGGGATCACGGCGGTGCTGCTCACGATGATCATGACCCCGATCGAGATCATCGGGAAGATCGTCAAGCCGTTCGCCCTGATGATCCGGTTGTTCGCCAACATGGCCGCCGGGCACTTCGTGATGCTGTCGCTCCTGGGGCTGATCTTCCTGTTCGCGAACATCCACGTGTTCCGCTGGGTGATCGCCGGCGGGTCGGTGGGGTTCGTGTTCGGCATGATGCTGATCGAGTTGCTGGTGGCGTTCATCCAGGCGTACATCTTCGCGCTGCTGACGTCCGTGTTCATCGGGCTGCTGCAGCACGAGCATTAGCGCCTTCACGTACCGCGGGGAGGAAGTCAGATGTTCATGCAAGCCGTATCGGACGCGGCCACGGTCGCGAAGAACACCAACGCGCTGCTGGGGGCCGGGCTGGGCCTGGGCCTGGCGGTGATCGGGGCGGGGCTGGGCATCGGCCGGATCGGCGGCCAGGCGGTCGAGGCCATCGCGCGGCAGCCGGAGGCCTCCAAGGACATCCAGGGGGCGATGATCCTGACGGCGGCGCTGGTCGAGGGCGTGGCGCTGGCGGCGGTGGTGTTCGCGCTGCTGTTCAAGGTGCTGTGATGCCGGGCTTCGCGCTCCTGGCGCAGGCCTCGGAGGCGATGCCCAAGGGCCCGTTCGCCATTGACCCCGGCGTGTCGCTGTGGACGCTGGTGATCTTCGTCCTGCTGCTGGTGGTGCTGGGGCGGTGGGCGTGGCCGGCGATCCTCAAGGCGGTCGAGGACCGGGAGAAGAAGATCCAGGCGCAGCTCGACGAGGCCGACCGCGCCAACCAGGAAGCCAGGCGGGTGCTGGCGGAATACCAGCAGAAGCTGGCCGCGGCGCACGCCGAGGCGCAGGAGCTGGTGGCGGCGGGCCGCCAGGCGGCCGACAAGGTGCGGGAGGAGATCATCGCGAGGGCCCGCGCCGAGCACGAGGAGATGGTCGCGCGCGCGCGGCGGGAGATCGTGGCCGAGCGCGAGAAGGCGCTGGCGGAGCTGCGGAGCGAAGCCGTGGAGCTGTCCCTGGCCGCGGCCAGCAAGGTGATCGAGCGCAACCTCGACAACGAGTCCGACCGCCGGCTGGTGCGCGAGTACCTCGACAGCCTGCACGCCACCCGGTCGTGAGATGAGAGACCGCACGGTCGCCCGGAACTACGCCGAGGCGCTGCTCGAGCTGGCGCAGCGCGACGGCATCTTGGTGCCGTGCGGCGACCTGCTGGTCACCGTGGCGGGCGTGCTCGCGGCGGACCCGAAGCTCCAGGGCGTGTTCATGTCGCCGCGCATCGCCAAGGGCGTCAAGCAGGACCTGATCCGCCGCGCGCTGGCGGGCGTGGCGCCCGAGCCGTTCGTGCGGTTCCTCGAGGCCGTGGTGCGGCGGGGCCGCCAGGGCATCCTGGGTGAGATCGCGGAGGAGTACGCCGGGCTGCTGGACCTGCACTTCGACCGCGTGCACGCCGTGGTCTCGACGGCGCGGCCCCCCGACGAGGCGCTCCAGCGTGTCATCACCGAGCGCCTGGAGCTGGTCTTTCGTAAGGAGGTGCGGGCCCACTTCCGCACCGACCCCGCGCTCCTGGGCGGGGTGGTCGTGCGCTCCGGCGACCGCGTGTTCGACGGCTCCCTCCGGCGCCGGCTGAAGGTGCTCCGGCACCACATGCTCCAGGCGCGCCTAGGCGTCGGGGAGAGCGCGCAGTAAGCTTGAAGGGTGTTCCCTGAAACCATCCGCGCCCGGGAGGCCCGCTGATCGGGCCGCCGTCGGGCGACGAGCCGATCGGCCGCCGGGGCTTCCTCGCGGAGGCGCTGAAGCTGGCGGTGCAGCAGGCGGGCGGCATCCTCGCCGAGCGCTACACGCCGCGGCGGCACTTCCGGCCGCCGGGCGCCATCGCGGAGCCGGCGTTCCTCGCGGCGTGCACGCGGTGCGGCTACTGCATCGAGGCCTGCCCGGTGGACGCGATCGTGAGCGCGCCTCCCGCCGCGGGCCTGGCGGCCGCGACGCCGATCATCGAGCCGCTGGTGCAGCCGTGCATCGCCTGCGAGGGAATGTTCTGCGCCACGGTCTGCCCGACCGGGGCCCTGATCCCGCCGGCCGACGGCTGGGCGCGGGAGTCCATGGGCCGGCTCGCGCTCGACACCCAGCGCTGCATCGCCTACCAGGGCATCGAGTGCGGCGTGTGCGCGCGCGTCTGCCCGGTCGGATCGGCCGCGCTGGATCTCGACGCCGCCGGCCGGCCGGTCATCGGTGGCGCCTGCGTGGGCTGCGGCGTCTGCGTGCGCGCCTGCGTCACGACCCCGTCGTCCTTCACCTTGAGTCTGCCGGAGGCCGTTTGACCGACCATCCGCATCGCTTCGAGCCCGTGCACGTCGCCAAGCCCTGGGGCTACGAGATCCACTGGGCCGTGACCGACCGGTACGTCGGCAAGATCCTGCACATCGAGGCCGGGCAGCTGCTGAGCCTGCAGTACCACGAGCAGAAGGACGAGTCCATCTACGTGCTCCGGGGGCGGATGATCTTCCGCTACAAGAACGAGAAGGGCGAGCTGGTGGACCGCGAGATGATCGCCGGCGAGGCGCAGCACGTGCCCACCGGCCTGGTGCACCAGTTCGAGGCGCTGGAGCACAGCGACGTGCTCGAGGCCTCCACGCCCCACCTGGACGACGTGGTCCGCCTCAAGGACCGCTACGGGAGGGCCTGACGTGCAGGTCATCATTCCGCTGGCGGGGAAGGGCACCCGGCTCCGGCCGCACACCCACACCGTCCCCAAGCCCCTCATCAAGGTCGCCGGCCGGCCGGTGATGGACTGGGTGATGGACCGGCTGGAGGGGCTGGACGTCGAGGAGCTGATCTTCATCACCGGGCACCTGAAGGAGCAGGTCGAGGCGTACGCCCGGAAGCGCTATCCCATCCCGTCGCGATTCGTCGAGCAGCAGGTGCAGGACGGCACCGCCGGGGCGATCAACCTCGCCCGGCCGCACGTCCACGGGCCGGTGATGATCATCTTCGTGGACACCGTGTTCGACGCCGACCTCGGGATCGTCAAGGGCAGCGCCGACGACGGCATCATCTGGGCCAAGGAGGTCGAGGACTACCAGCGCTTCGGCGTGGTGGTCACCGACGCCA
>JAJYLI010000138.1 GCA_021787855.1 bacterium
CCACGTCGGGGTGCAGCCGGTGGTACTCGATCGCCCACTTCGAGTACAGCGGGTAGGCGAAGGTGGATCCCGAGCCCGTCAGGCGCATGGTGCCCTGGGCCAGGGCCGGGCCGGCCAGAAGCGCGGCCCCCGCGGCCGCCAGCAGAAAGCTGTCGAGCGTTTTCCGGGACATCGCAGGTCTCCTAGAAGGTGAACTGGGACTGGAACAGCAGCTGGGTGACGCTCTTCGGCGCCGTGCCGCCGGCCGGGGTCGCCAGCGAGAGCCGGTCGAGGTCCGCGAGCAGCCGGACGTTCGGGCTGAGCTGGTACGACACGCCGCCGATGACCTCGGTCCGGGCGTTGTGGGACACGCTGGTGTTGGGCTGGAAGACGTCCACGCGGGCGATGACCCCGACCCGGGACTCCGGGATCTTGTAGAAGCCGTAGGCGCTGACCACGCTGCCGTTGACCTTCGGGCTGCCGGTGGTGGAATCGCTCCTGTAAGCATACTCACCCGCGAGCAGGAACGCCTTGCCGCGGTAGGACAGCTCGCCGATGAAGCGGTTTTCCAGCCCGCCGCCGGGCGGGGCGCCGAGCTGCCCGTAGGCGGTGAGGCGCAGGCCGCCCACGCGGCTGGCGTCGTCGGTCTTCAGCAGGCGCACCGACACGCGCGCCTGGTACAGGTGGTGCTGGTTGGGAGAGGGGCTGGGCTTGGCGCCGTAGCCGGTGCCGTCGGAAACGGTCGCGATGAAGTCCACCGCCTCGTGAGCGATGTTGCCCTCGACGTTGAACCCGAAGTCGGACGAGGTGAGGAAATGATTGCGGTCCACCGCCATGGGCCCCTGCATGCGGTAGTCCCACAACTGCTCTTCCCAGTCGATCCACGGCGTGGTGAGCAGGCCGAGCTTGAAGGTGAGGGGGCTGCTCTGCGGCGTCCAGCTGAACCACGCGTACTTGAGCCGGTAGCTGTGGGCGTTGTCGGCGTCGGAGTAGATGTCCCCGGTGATGCGCGTCTGGATTCCGTCCGGGAACGTGCCGATGAAGTTGAGGTACGCCCGGGTGACGTCGAAGCTGTTCGTGGGGCTCAGCGAATCGAGCTGCGCTCCCCACTGGGCGAATCCCACGCCGCCGATGGAGAGGTGCGGGGTGTTCTGGGCCGCGAGCGGCGCGGCGGCGGCGGCGCCGAGCAGCAGGGCTGCGGCCAGCGTCCGACGGTACGACGGTGCCATACGGGTGGTCCCCTCGCTGTGAGATGAAGTGTTGTGGGTGTGGGGTCCGCCAGAAGTCATCGCCGCCAAGAAAGCGCCGACCCGTCACGGGTCAGTGGCCGCCGATGTAACGGGGTGGTAACGGGCGGCCCGGGCCGGCGCGCGTCAGCCGAGCAGCGCCCGGGTCGCCAGGGCGCCGCCGAGACCCAGCGCGGCCCCGGCCAGCACGTCGCCACGGTGGTGGGCCTTGAGGCGGACGCGCGAGAGCGCCACCAGCCCCGCCAGCGGCAGAGTGAGCGGCGCGAGCCACGGGTGCGCCAGGGCGGCGCTGGCCGCCACCGCCATGGAGGCCGCGCTGTGCCCGGACGGGAAGGAGTACGGATCGGGCACCCACACGGCGGCGAGCGGCCGGCCGAGGGCGTCGCAGGGCCGCGCCCGCACCACGGTGCGCTTGAGGACCTGCACGGCGACGTGGGAGAGGGCGTTCGCGATCAGCGCGGCGCGGCCGAGCTGGGCGAGGTGGCCGCCGGCCGCCATGAGCAGCAGCGCGATGCCGATGGTGGTCACGGCGTCGCCCAGATGGGTGATCGAGCGCATCAGGCGACCGCTCGCGTGGCCGCGGCCGCGACGAAGGCGTCGTGCAGCACGGCGCCCTCGTACTCGGCGGGCACCTCGAGCCCGAGCCACCACAACACGGTGGGCGGCACGTCCAGGAGCGACACCGGGCGCTTCAGGACGGAGCGGCGGCGCACCCGCGGGCCGGCCAGCACCAGCGGAATCGCGTCGTTCACCGGGTGCGGCGCGTCGTGATCCCGCGGCGCCACGCCGCCGCCGCCGTGGTCGGCCAGGACCACGAGCAGCGAGTCGGCCGCCGCGGCGCGGAGCTGGCCGACCGCGGCATCGGCTTCCGCCACGGCGTCGAGGTAGGCGCGGGACATCCAGCCGGCCGCGTGGCCGGCGCGGTCGCAGTCGTTGACGTACACGACCACGAGGCCGTCGGGGACGAACCGCAGCCGGCCGGCGGCGGCGGCGGCCACGCGGCGCGCCGGCCCGGCCGTGGCGACGAATCGGCTGATGCCGGCGGCCAGGGCCAGGGCGCGGGCGACGGGGACTTCGGCGGGGCCGACATCCCCGGCCACGACCACCGTGGCGAGGTGGCGCGCCGCCAGATGGCCGGGGAGCGGATGGAGACGCGCGAACTGCCGCAGGGCGGCGAGCCCGGGCTCCCCCAGCCGGTGGGTGGCCGGCCCGACCCCGGTCGCGAGGGAGAGCAGGGCGGCGACCGTGGTGCTGGGCCGCACCGTGACGGCGGTGGCGGCCTGCGTGTAGTCCTCCGCCAGGGCGTACAGGGACGGGGAGGTGTCGGGCCGGATCGCGTCCGGCCGGAGCCCGTCGGCGAGGAAGATCACGCAGCGCGCCATTGCTCGTCCTCCATCCCCCGCCGCCCCAGGGCGGCGGTGTAGTCGTCCAGGAGCTGCTCGTTCTCCTCGTCGGCGGAACGGGCGACCGCGGCGAGGCGGGCCTCTCCCGACATCCGGCCCCGCAGCGGCGCATCGAGCACCAGCCGCGCGATGGCCGCGGCGAAGCCCCGCGCGTCGTCGGGGGCGACCAGGAAGCCGGTCACGCCGTCGGCGACGCTCTCCCGGAACCCGCCGGCGTCCGCCGCGACGACGGGCGTCCCCGAGGCCATGGCTTCGAGCGCCACCAGGCCGCAGGTCTCGGTGGCGGAGGTGAACACGCACAGGTCGGCGCTGGCGTACAGCGCGGCGAGCACGGGGACCGCGAGGAACCCGAGGTGGATGGCCCACGGCATGACGTGCGCGCAGCGGCGCGCCAGCGGGCCGTCGCCCGCGTAGGCGAAGACCGCGCCGCTCCCCAGCTCCCGGCGCGCCAGGTCCCACGCCTCGGCGAGGACGTCGAGGTTCTTCTCGGGCGCCAGCCGTCCCACGTGCAGCACCAGCGCCGCGGCGTCGGGAACCCCGAGCCGCCGGCGCAACGCGGGGTCGCGGCGGCGGTGGTCGAAGCAGGCGGTGTCCGCGCCGCGACCCCACACGCGGACGTGCGCGAGACCGCGGCGCGCCAGCTCCGCGCGCGTCGCCTCGCCGGGCGTGTGGATGAACGCCGCGGGCCGGTGGAACCGGATCAGCCAGCGCCACACCAGCGGCTCCAGGCCGCCCAGGTGGTAGCAGCGGGCGTACCGCGGGAAGTCGGAGTGGAAGCTGGTCACGAGAGGGAGGTGGCGGTCGAGGGCGTAGCGCCGGCCCAGAGCCCCCAGCGGCCCCTCGGTCATCACGTGCACCAGGTCCGGGCGGAAGCGGTCGAGGAAGTGCGCCGCGCGTCGTGACCGGGGGAGCGAGAGGCGTACGGCGTCGTAGAGAGGGAACGCCACGGAGGGAACGCGCAGCTCGGCCTCCCCGGTCCCCGGCGGCGATCGGGGATACTCGGGCGCGATCACGACGGCGTGCTGCCGCGCGCGGCCGAGCACCTCCACGACCCGCCTGACGATCGTGGTCACCCCGTTGACCTGGGGGGTGTAGGTGTCGGTGACGAGCGCGACGCGCACGCTGAGAAGCTGGGCGGGGCGCGTCAAGGGGAGGCGACGCTCCCGTCACGCGCCGGTAACGCCCGGCGGGAGCCGGCTGCGGCGCCGCTAGGTCCGGTCCGCGGCGTGCCGCTGCGTCGCCGCCACCAGGAGCCGCGAGGCCACGATCAGTATCAGGACCAGGACGATGAGCAGCAGCGCCGCCAGGTGGGACAACTGGTGCGAGCTGGCGTACGGCTCGTTGTAGAACACGTAGGTCACGTACGTGAGGTAGCCCAGCGGGCTGTGGGTCAGGTGCAGGGTCGGAAAGTGGTCGCTCCAGCCGGCCGTGTAGAGCAGCGGCGCCGTTTCGCCCAGGGCGATGGCCATCGCCACGATGAGGCCGGTGGCGATCCCCGGCAGCGCCGGGCGGATCACGACCTTGCGCAGGGCGTACCCCGAGCGCATGCCCAGCGCCGCGGCGCCCTCCCGGTAGCTGGCCGGCACCTGGCGGAGCGCCACCTCGGTGGCCTTGACGACGTACGGCACCACCATCAGCGAGAGCACGATCAGCGCGGCGCCCAGGGAGAACTGCCAGTGCAGGGCGACGACCAGCGTGATGTAGCCCAGGTAGCCCAGCACGATGGACGGCACGCCGGCGAGCACTTCCGACGCGCCGCGCAGCAGCGAGCCGCCGCGCTCGGACGCGTACTCCGCCAGGTAGATCCCGCCCCCGATCCCGGCCGTTCCCGCGACGACCGCGACCCCCGCCACGATCACCAGCGTGCCGACGATGGCGTTGGCCAGGCCCCCGCCCTGGCCCACCGTCGTCCTGGTGAGCAGGCTCCAGTGCCAGTGCACCAGGGAGCGCGAGGCGACGTCCGCCACGATCCACACCACCGGCGCCACCACCAAAGCCAGCGCCGCCGCGCACGCGGACCACAGGGCGGCGTCCGCCGCGCGCCGCCGGAACCGCAGCCGGGCGCGCGCCGCGCCGTCGCGGCGGGCGCCGGCGCCGGGGGTCAGCGCCGCCGCCGTCACACGCCTCGCCCCACCGGCAGCGCCGTCCCCGACACCGAATGGATGATCACCCGCGCCAGCACGTTCACCAGCAGCGTGATGGCGAGCAGCACCAGGGCGAGCTCCGCCATGGTGTGCATCGCGAACCCGGTTCCGTCGGTCAGCGAGGAGTCGAGCTGCGAGACGATGGTCGCGGCGATGGTGGTGAAGGTGTCGTAGAAGTTGTGCGGGCTGGCGCCGAGCACCGTGCCGGACACCATCGCCAGCGCCATCGTCTCGCCCAGCGCCCGCCCGAGGCCCAGCACCGCGGCCCCCAGCACGCCGGTGCGGACCCACGGGAAGCCGACCATGCGCATGGATTCGGCGTCCGTCAGGCCGAGCGCCAGCGCTCCCTCGACCGTCTGGCGGGGCACCTGCCGCAGCAGGTCGCGCGTGGTCGCCGCGATGATGGGGAGAATCATGATGCCCAGCACCACGCCGGCGGCGAACAGGCCCTCGCCGGCGCCGGTGGCGCCGCGGAAGAAGCGCAGGATCGGCAGGTCGGGCGCGTGGGCGGCGATCACGGGCGACACGTGGCGCGCCAGCCACGGGCCCAGCGTGAGCGCCCCCCACAGCCCGTACACCACGCTGGGCACGCCGGCGAGGACCTCGAGGAAGAACCCCGCCGCCGACGAGAGCCGGGCCGGGAGCTTCTCCACCACCAGCATCGCCGTGCCGATCCCCACCGGCACGGCCAGCACCATCGCGAGGAGCGACGACTCCAGCGTCCCGGCGATCAGCGGCAGCGCGCCGTAGCTGGCGCCGGGCGGATGGCTGACGCCGTGCGTCGTCACCGGGTCGGCGTAGAACGACCCCGGGAGCCACGCGTCGTGCGTGAAGAACCCCAGGCCGTTGTAGCGCACCGCGGGCAGGGCCTGGACCAGCAGGATGACCACCAGCGCGGCGAGTGCTGCGAGGGGGATCGAAGCGAGGGCACGCAAGGTTCCGCGCGTCACCTGCTCAGCGGTGATCCGCCCTCGCAGCATGGATGCGGCGCTAATGAATGTTCGCGATCAGCCTCGTCGCGACCGTCACCGCGGAAGGCGGCAGCGGCTGGAAGGCCACCTGGTCGAGGAACGAGGGTGCCGAGCCGCCGTTGGGGTCCATCGCCCACGCGAGCAGGGCCTTGACGGCCTGCGCCGCGTCGGCGTTCGGCTGCGCCGCGTTGACGATGGCGTATTCGTAGTTGATGATCGGGTACCCCCGCGGCGCATTCGCGCCGTCGATCAGCGAGATGGCGCCCGACGCCGGCGTGCTGGCCGCGAAGCTGGCCGCTTCCGCGGCCACGCTCGAATCGGTGAGCGCCACGTAGTTCCCGGAGCCGTTGGAGATCTCCGCCTCGCCCAGGTGCTTGGCCCGCGTCTGCGTGCGGAAGCTCACGCCGATGTACGCCACGCAGCCGGGCGTCACGGCGCAGCCGCTCACCATGCCGCCGTTGCCGTTCTCGCCCAGCGCTCCCGGCACCGCCGGGAACGCCACCGTGGTGCCGAACCCGACCGTCTTCCCCCACCCGCCGGGATCCTGGTCCGAGAGGTATTGCGAGAAGATGAAGGTGTCGCCGCTGCCGTCGGAGCGGTGCACCGGCACGATCCGCCGCGCGGGCAGCCGCACACCCGGGTTGATCGCGCGGATCCGCGCGTCGTTCCAGCGCGTGATCTTCCCCTCGTAAATCCGCGCCAGGACGGTGCCGCTGAGCTTCAGCGTCCCCTGGAATCCGGGGAGGTTGTAGTTGACCATCTGCGACGAGATGGCGAGCGGGACGTTCTCCAGGCCCGGGTTCTGGGACATCTGCGCCGGCGAGAGGTAGGCGTCGGACGCGCCGATGTTCACGGTGCCGGCCGCCGCCTGCGAGATGCCGGTGCCCGAGCCCGTGCCCGCCGTGGTGATCTTGATGTTCGGATGCCCCTGGCTGTATGCGGGGGCCCAGAGGTTGAACAGCGGATACAGCAGGGTCGAGCCGGTCTCCGTGAGCGCGACCGGCGCCGAGGGGGCGCGCTCCAGATCGGCGAGCGAGGCCGCGGCCGGGGCGGCGGAGGACGCCATGCTCGACGCGGCCTTGCCGGAGTTGTCCGCCTTGCCGCAGCCGGCCAGCAGGGCGGCGGACAGCGCCGCGAGGGCGAGGGTCGAACGGCTCGGCCACCGTGACAACATGGGGAGGAGTCCTTTCTGGTCTGAGTGGGCGTGGGGGATCATCCGATCCTGCCGGTCACGTAGCTGACGGTCTCGGGTTCACGGGGAGCCGCGAGGATCTGCCGCGTCTCGCCCGCCTCGACGAGCCGCCCGTCGTAGAGGAAGGCCGTCGTGCCCGCGACCCGCCCGGCCTGCGCGAGGTTGTGGGTGACGAGGACCAGGGTGAGGCGCGGCGTGAGCGTGCGGAGCAGGGCCTCGACGATCTCGGTCGTCGCCGGATCGAGCGACGACGTCGGCTCGTCGAGCAGCAGCACGTCGGGCTCGACCGCGAGCGCCCGCGCCAGACACAGGAGCTGCTGCTGGCCGCCGGAGAGCCGGAACGGGGAGTCGTCCAGCCGGTCGGCGACGGCGTCCCACAGCCCCACCTGCCGGAGATGGCGTTCCGCGACGGCGGCCAGCTCGCGACGCGGCGCGAGGCGATGGGCCCGCACGCCCGCCACCACGTTGTCCCTGATGGACATCGGGAAGGGGTTGGGCCGCTGGAAGACCATGCCGACGCGCCGGCGCAGCTCCAGAGGATCCGGGGTGCCCGCCGAGACGTCGCACCCCTCGAACTCGACGGATCCCCGGCGCCAGAAGGTCGGGGACCGGTCGTTCATGCGATTGAACGCGCGGAGCAGCGTGCTCTTGCCGCAGCCCGTGGGGCCGATGATGGCGTTGATGGTCCCGCGCCGGAACTCGAGCGTGACGCTCGACAGGACCGTCTTGAGGCCGAAGCCCATGGTGGCGTCGCGGGTTTTCAGCACCGGCGGAAGGGCGGGCGGCGCGGCGGCGACGCCCGCGCGCGTGGAGGCCGGCGACAGGAGGTCCGGGTGGCGCGATCGCGAGCCGGGGATCTGGGCCCCCGCCCGCCGGGAGTTGCCGCCGTCGGTGCGGGCGGCTGCGAGGGAGTGGGTCATGTTCGGGCTTTCGTGATGCGCTGAGCCTAGCCCGCCCACGTAACCGTCCCGTGAGCGCTTTGTGTCGGATGTGTAACGGCCGGCGGGCGCCGGCGCGCCTAGGCGGCGGGCGCCTCGGGGAAGACGATGCGGATGCTGGTGCCCCGGCCGAGAGTGCTGGTGGCTTCGACGCGGCCGCCGTGCGCCTCGACCAGGTGCTTGACGATGGCGAGGCCGAGCCCCGTGCCGCCCAGCTCGCGCGAGCGGGCGGGATCCACGCGGTAGAACCGCTCGAAGATGC
>JAJYLI010000139.1 GCA_021787855.1 bacterium
AGCCGACCCTGCCGCCCGCCAAGCGGGCCATCCTCGAGCGGCGACGCGCGGCCGCCGGGCTGCCGCCGGCCGCCGCCGTTCCCCAGGACACCACGGGGCGCGCCGCCGCCGATACCGGCGCCGCCCAGGGCAACGCGCTGCCGACCGGGCCGTCCCGGAGCTTCGTGCCCCTGGACTCGGTGGAGCAGGCGCTGCTGGCCCGTCCCAACTACCGGGTCACCCGCTACGCCGCCGACTCGGTCCAGTTCCTGCCGATCCAGAAGCAGATCCGGATGGCCGGCCAGGCCCTCGTGCAGCGCGAGGGCTCCATCCTCCAGGCCGACACGGTCCACTACACCGAGAGCAGCTGCGCCCTCAGGGCCAACGGCTCGCCGGTCCTGTTCGACAGCACCGGGACCATGGTCGGGCACGCCATGCTGTACGACGCGTGCAACCACGCCGGGCTGATCGGCCGCGCGCGCACCGACTTCAAGGAAGGCTCGGCCACCTGGTACCTGCACGGCGACATCGCCGTGGACAACGCCAACAACCACGTGTTCGCCGCCCGGTCCAACATCACCACCAGCGACCAGCCCGATCCCGACTACCACTTCGCCGCCAGCCAGGTGAAGTGGATCTCCAAGCAGGTCATGGTCGCGCGGCCGGCCCTGCTGTACGTCGCCGACGTGCCCATCATGTGGCTCCCCTTCATCTTCCAGGACCTCCACCACGGCCGGCGCTCGGGGCTCATCCCGCCGCAGTTCGGCCTCAACGACATCGTCCGGACCTCGCGCACCTACCACCGCCACATCGCCAACCTCGGCTACTACTGGGTGATCAACGACTACACCGACGCCGAGGTCACCATGGACTGGTACTCGCAGCAGTACCTGACCGTGAACGGCCAGTTCCGCTACCGCTGGCTGAGCCAGTTCATGAGCGGCGGCATCGGCTTCTCCGAGCTCCACTGGTTCAACGGCAGCACCAGCTACCACGTCCAGTGGCAGCACCAGCAGAGCTTCTCCCAGACCAGCCGGCTCACGGCCAACATTGACTACGCCACCAGCTCGCAGATCATCTCCCAGAGCACCGTGGACCCGGTGCTCGCCGTCTCGACCATAGACAGCCGGGTCAACTTCCAGAAACAGTTCGCCTGGGGTTCCCTCTCCCTGGGCGGCAGCCGCACTCAGCAGCTCGCGACCCCCCAGGTCAGCATGCAGCTCCCGGTGGTGGCGTTCACCCCCAACCCCATCGCGCTGTCCCGCAACGTGACCTGGAGCCCGTCGTTCAGCGTGACCAACCAGCTCCAGACGGGGCTCCCCGGGGGCGGGTTCAGCTACGGCCCCGTTCCGGGCGACTCGTCGGCGCGGCTGGAGACCACGCGGAACACGTCGGTCAGCCTCTCGACCCCGCTCCGGATCGGCCGCTGGACCTGGGCCAACTCGTTCTCGCTGACGGACGCGTACAACAATCTGACCCAGACCGTGACGAGCCACCCGAACCCGGCCGACACCTCCATCACGGTGGTGCGCACGTACAGCGAGTACTTCGAGACCGACCTGGACTGGAGCACGGGCATCAGCCTGCCGCTGGTCTTCCAGGGGGGCTGGAACCTCCAGCCCTCGGTCAGCATCGTGAACACCACCGGCGGGCCCTTCATGCTGCGCAACCGCTATACCGGCGGGCGGTTCGTCACCCAGGGCAAGCGGCTCAACTACGCGCTCTCGATCTCGCCGACCTTCTACGGCCTGTTCCCCGGCTTCGGGCCGATCGCGCGCATCCGCCACACCTTCTCGCCCAGCCTGTCGTGGGCGTACTCGCCGGCGGCGAACATCCCGCTGGAGTACGCGCGGGCCCTGGCGGGCGACAACCCGGTCGTGACGACCCGGAGCCCCGCGTCGCAGACCCTCACGCTCGGCCTCAACCAGACCTTCGAGGCCAAGCTCAAGGCGCCGCCGCTCGCGCCCGGCGCCGACACCGCCGGCGCCCCCAAGCCCGAGGGCCGGAAGATCAAGCTGCTCTCGATCCAGACCGGCGCCGTCGCCGTTGACCTCGAGCAGGCCAAGACCCCGGGCCACACGGGCTGGGTCACGGGCAGCCTCTCGAACACGTTCGCCACCGACCTGCTGCCCGGCTTCACGCTGTCCACGACCCACTCCCTGTTCAACGGGCCGGTCGGCGTGGCCGGCACGAAATTCCACCCCTATCTCACCAACCTCTCGATGCGCTTCGGCCTCGGCCCCAGCGTGTTCGGCTGGATCGGCTCGCTGCTCGGCCTGACGCGCCAGCCCGCCGCCGCGACGCCGAGCGCGGCGGCGCAGGCGGCGCAGGACAGCGCGCGGGCGGCCCGCGACACGACGGGGGTGCCCCAGCTCTTCCCGGACGCCTACCAGCGGGGCCCCGTCTCGACGATGCCGGGTGTCGGCCCGCTGGCCTCGGGCGTGGGGGTCGGCGCCTTCACCGCCTCGCTCGCCTTCGACCTGTCGCGGCAGCCGCCCTACAGCACGACCCTGCCGAGCGCCAGCGGGATCACGGCCCCGACGATCATCGTCCCCACGGCGCACAGCACCCTGAGCGGCAGCATCTCCTTCTCGCCGACCCGCAACTGGTCGGTGTCCTGGCAGACGCTGTACGACTTCCAGCGGGGGCGGTTCGGCCAGCACGTGCTGATGCTCAACCGCGACATGCGCGATTGGAAGGCGACCTTCAGCTTCGTCGAGGCGGCCAACGGGAACGTCGTCTTCAACTTCGACATCCGCCTGATCCCCGAGCCGGAGATCAAGATGGACTACGACCAGCGCAACACCCCCGCATTGCCGTGAACGCGCACACCTGTCCTGCTTCGGAGACAGCGCGGGTTGTGTCGCGCGTCACGCGCTCGGCCGTATCCCGTTGGGGGAACGGGACTTGGCCGAGGCGCTCCGGCGGGCATGGCGCGTGCGTTTGGTCGAAGCGAACCCTTCCGGAGCGCACCATGCGCCGCTGGTGGACGCCGATCGCGCTGGCCCTCGTGACGATGGGTGTGGCGACGGGGTGCTACGACCACGGGTACAACAGCACGGGCACGACGGGCATTCTCCTGAACCCGCCCGCCAACCTCTCCTACCAGCTCGATCCCTCGGGCACCCCCGGCCAGCCGGCGGGGATCCTGCTGAGGTGGGACGTGGAGACCGACCCCAATCTCGCGTCCTACCGGGTGTATTCCCGCCCGTCCCCGGGGACCTCGTTCGACCTGCGGGGGGAGACCAGCTCCAACACGTTCCACGACGACGGCGCGCCCGACTACCAGTACGAGGTGACGGCCGTGTCGGTGGACGGGACCGAGAGCAACCCCTCGAGCGTCGTCACGGTGAACGAGAGCCTGGCCCTCGAGTCCCCGGCGACGCTGGGCAGCATCGCCCTGGACGGCATGGTGCACCTCCAGTGGGCCGACAACGCGTACGCGAGCGCGCCCGGCGCCTTCTCGTACTACCGGATCTACAGCGCGGGCTACAACCTCGACCAGAACCTCTGCGACACGACCTGGAGCATCGAGGGCACGACGGTGGCGCCCACCTTCCTGGCCGGCGCCCTGACCGACGGCGTGCCGCTGTGCTTCGCGGTCTCGGCGATCTCGCTCGAGGGTTACGAGAGCGCGTGGTCCCCGATCACCGCCGCGACTCCGCGCCCCGACGGCGCGAACGTGATCGTGTTCGACGTGCAGGACAGCGTGGGCCGAAGCGGCTTCCGCTTCTGGCTCGACGCCAACGGCGACGGCGTGGTTCAGCGCTCCGAGCTGGGCATCGTGGGTCCCGGCGGCGGCACCGCGATGGACTTCTCCGTTTCGCGCGACTCCACCGGCCTGTGGCTGGTCCCGCAGCGCGCCGGGGTCCAGGTCACGGCGTACGGCAACGCCACCATCCCGGACCTGGCCGCCATCAGCCTGGCGCCGGACACCGGCTACGCCGCGACCGCGATCCAGGCGCTGCCGATGTGGGGCTACGTCTTCCAGATCGCCAATCCCGGCGCCGCGTACTACCAGTACGGCGCGCTGCGCGTGAGCGCGGTGGGCACGGACTACGTGATTTTCGACTGGGCGTATCAGACGGATCCCGGCAATCCGCAGCTGCTGCGGGAGGGGAAGTGAGGGTGGAGCGCGGGAGGTGAGGAGTGAGGGATGAGAGGGAGCCCTCTCACCTCTCACCCCTCCCGTCGTTAGTATTGCCCGCATGAGCGAACCCCGGACCGTTCGGGCTCCCCGCGGCTCCTCCCTCTCCTGCAAGGGCTGGATCCAGGAAGCCGCGATGCGGATGCTGATGAACAACCTCGATCCGGACGTCGCCGAGCGGCCGGCCGACCTGGTCGTGTACGGCGGCACCGGCAAGGCCGCGCGCTCCTGGGCGGCGTTCGACGCCATCGTCGCCGCGCTCAGGAACCTGGAGGACGACCAGACGCTGCTGGTCGCGAGCGGCAAGCCGGTGGGCATCTTCACCACCCACCCCGACGCGCCGCGGGTCCTGATCGCCAACGCCAACCTGGTGGGCCGCTGGGCCACCTGGGACGTGTTCCGGGACCTGGAGAAGAAGGGCCTCATCATGTTCGGCCAGATGACGGCCGGCTCGTGGATCTACATCGGCACCCAGGGCATCCTCCAGGGCACCTACGAGACGTTCGGCGCCGTGGGCCGGCAGCACTTCGGCGGCTCCCTCAAGGGCCGGCTGGTGCTCTCCGGCGGGCTCGGCGGGATGGGCGGGGCGCAGCCGCTGGCGGCGACGATGAACGACGCCGTGTTCCTGGGCGTCGAGGTGGACCCGGCCCGCATTCGCCGCCGGGTCGAGACCCGCTATCTGGACCGGGAGACGGCCTCCCTGGACCAGGCGCTGGCCTGGTGCGACGAGGCGAAGCGCGCCGGCCGGCCGCTGAGCGTGGGCCTGGTGGGCAACTGCGCGGAGGTGCTGCCCGAGATCGTGCGGCGCGGCGTGGTGCCGGACGTGCTGACCGACCAGACCTCCGCCCACGACCCGCTGAACGGGTACGTGCCCGCGGGCCTGTCGCTGGCGGCGGCCGCGTCGCTCCGCGCCTCCGATCCCGGGGAGTACGTGCGGCGCGCGATGGACTCCATGGCCGTCCACGTGCGGGCCATGCTCGACCTGATGCGCCGGGGCGCGGTGACGTTCGACTACGGGAACAACATCCGGACCCAGGCGCTCGACGCCGGCGTGGCGGACGCCTTCGCCTTCCCCGGCTTCGTGCCCGCCTACGTGCGGCCGCTGTTCTGCGAGGGCAAGGGCCCGTTCCGCTGGGTCACGCTGTCGGGCGACCCGAAAGACCTCGCCCGCACCGACCGGCTGGTGCTGGACCTGTTCCCCGAGAACGAGCACCTGCGCCGCTGGATCACGCTGGCGCGCGAGCGGGTGGCCTTCCAGGGCCTGCCGGCGCGGATCTGCTGGCTGGGGCAGGGCGAGCGGGCGCGGTTCGGCCTGGCGCTGAACGACCTGGTCGCCAGGGGCGAGATCACGGCCCCGGTGGTGATCGGCCGCGACCACCTGGACACCGGCTCGGTGGCCTCGCCGTTCCGCGAGACCGAGGCCATGCGGGACGGCAGCGACGCCATCGCCGACTGGCCCGTGCTGAACGCGATGCTCAACGTGGCCAGCGGCGCGTCGTGGGTGTCCTTCCACCACGGCGGCGGCGTGGGCATCGGCAACGCCCTGCACGCGGGGCAGGTGATCGTGGCGGAGGGCAGCCGCGGCGCCGCCGCGCGGCTGGAGCGCGTGCTGACCAACGACCCGGGCATCGGGGTCGTGCGCCACGCCGACGCGGGCTACGACCTCGCCATCGAGACCGCGCGGCGCCACCACCTGCCGCTCCCGATGCATGGCTGACCGCGACGCGGCCCGGCGCGGCCGGGGGGGGCGGGGGAGCGGGGGCCGGCTGGCGCTCGTCAACGCGGGCGCGGTGGTGACCGGTCCGCCCCCCGGGGCGCCGGGGCCGGTGCGGTTCCCCACGCGGGAGCATCTGGGCATCCGCCACGGCGTCGGGATCGGCGTCGAGGACGGGCGGGTGGCGCTCATCGCCTCCGACGACGAGGTGGGGGAGTGGTTCCACGCCGGCGTCCCCGACGAGCTGGTGGACTGCGGCGGGCGGCTGATCACGCCGGGCCTGGTGGACGCGCACACCCACGCCGTGTTCGGCGCCCCGCGCCTGGATGACCACGCGCGCCGGGCCCGCGGCGAGACCTACCAGGCCATCGCCGCGGCGGGGGGCGGCATCCTCCAGACCGTCGCCGACTTCCGCGGCCGCGGCGAGGAGGAGCTGCTGCTGCTCGCCCGCGGGCGTCTGGCGTGGCTCGGCGCGCTCGGCACCACCACCGTCGAGATCAAGTCGGGCTACGGGTTGAGCCTGGAGCACGAGCTCAAGGCGCTGCGGGTCATCGCCGCGCTGGGCGCGCAGGGGCCGCTGCGCGTGGTCGCGACCTTCCTGGGCGGGCACGAGCTGCCGCCCGAGTACCGCGGCGGCGCCAGGAGCCGGGAAGCGTACGTGCGGCTGATCGTCGAGGAGATGCTGCCCGCCGTGGCGGGGGCCGGCCTGGCGTCCTTCTGCGACGTGTTCTGCGAGCCGGGCGCCTTCAGCCTGGAGGAGACCGCCGCCATCCTCGGGGCGGCGCGCGAGCGGGGCCTGGGCCTGAAGCTGCACGCCGACGAGCTGGATCCCTCCGGTGGCGCCGAGCTGGCGGCCCGGCTGGGCGCCGCCTCGGCGGACCACCTGGGCGCGATCTCGCCCCGCGGCATCGAGGCGCTCGCCGCGAGCGAGACGGCGGCCGTGCTGCTCCCCGGCACGCTGCTGTTCCTCGGTGCCGCCCACCAGGCGCCCGCCCGCGCGCTGGTGGACGCCGGGGCGGTGGTCGCCGTCGCGTCGGATTTCAACCCCGGCTCCTCGCCCAGCGGCAACCTCCCCCTGATGATGGCGCTGGCGGTGAGCCAGGCGCGGCTCCAGCCGGAGGAGGCCTTCGTGGCCGCGACCGCGAACGCCGCCTACGCCCTGCGGCTGGACGGCGGGGCGGGGCGCCTCCGGGCGGGCGAGAGCGCCGACCTGGTGGTGTGGAATTGCCGGGAGGTCCGGGAGCTGGCCTACTGGTACGGAATGCCGCTTGCCTGGCGCACTTACGCCGCCGGACGTCCTTGTCACGCCCTGGAGCCGGGAATATCTTCCCCCGGTTAGGGCCGAACTGAGTCTTTCCGCCGCTCTCCGAGCAGCCGGGTGCATGGCGAATTTCGACAAGTACAAGGAACAGGCGCGGAAGTTCGAGGCGAAGGAGCAGTGGGCGAAGGCGATTCAGGAGTACGTCAAGGCCATCGAAGAGCTCGAGGCCGCTCCCGAGATCCCCGACGCCGAGCTGTCCCTCTATAATCGCGTCGGCGACCTGTACCAGAAGGTCGGCGAGGCGCAGAACGCGGTCAGCTTCTACGAACGCGCCGCCGACAAGTACCATGAGATCGGCCTCGCCAACAACGCCATCGCGCTGTGCAACAAGGTGGTCCGGCTCGCTCCGGGCCGCGCCTCCGTCTATCTCAAGCTCGGCATGCTGTTCGCCAGCAAGGGCTTCGCCGCCGAGGCCAAGACCAACCTGCTGGAGTACGCCGACCGGATGCAGAAGGCCGGCCAGCTCGAGGAGGCGTTCAAGGCCCTGAAGAAGTTCGCCGAGATGACGCCGGGGCAGGAGGACATCTGGGCGGTGCTGGCGCAGCAGGCGCGCGCCGCCGCGAGAACGCCGGAGCAGAAGGAGCAGGTCGAGAAGCTGCTGGGCGAGTTCGAGGCCAAGGACCGCTCGGTGCAGCAGCGCAAGTCCCGCATGAGCCGGCACATGATCACCGGCGAGGAGCTGCCGTCCGAAGAGCCCGCCAAGAAGGGCGAGCTGGTCTTCCTGGATCTCGACGAGGCGCCCGCGCCCCGCCGGAGCGGGACGGCGCGCGCGCCCGTCGTCCAGCCGCCGGCCCCGGCGCGGCCCAGTCCCGCGCCGCCCCCCGCGAAACCCGCGCGCCCCTCCCGGCCGCGCGCGGTGGAGCCTCCCGCGCCCGAGCCCGCGGAGCTGGAGATCCAGCCCACCGCCCTGGTGAGCGCGGAGGAAGAG
>JAJYLI010000140.1 GCA_021787855.1 bacterium
GAGGCCGAGCGCGGCCCGGTGCCGCCGGCCGCGCCGCGCCCCGGGCCGGCTCGCGGCCCCCGAAGGCAGCGGCTGGGTCGCCGCCGACTCCTGCACGCCCAGCGCCTCCGCGAACTGCGCCACCGGGTTGAACCGATCCGCCGGCGTCTTCGCCAGCGCCCGCTGAAGGGCCGCCGTCACGGACGCCGGCACCGCGGGCCGGAAGGCCGTGATGCTCGGCGGCTCCAACGTCAGATGCTGGTGCACCAGGCTTTCCGCGGTCGGCCCCGTGAACGGCGGCTGGCCGGCCAGCATCTCGTACAGCACGCAGCCCAGCGCGTACAGGTCGGAGCGGCCGTCGAGGTCCCGCTCTCCCGCCGCCTGCTCCGGGCTCATGTAGGCCGGCGTGCCGAGTGCCAGGCCGGTGGAGGTCAGGCGCGCGCTTCCCGCGGCGGCTATGGCCCGCGCGATCCCGAAGTCCGCCACCACCGCGTGCCCCGACTCCAGCAGGATGTTCTCCGGCTTGATGTCACGGTGGATCACGCCGTGGCTGTGCGCATAGCTCAGCGCGTCGGCGACCTCCCGCGCGATCCGGAGCGCGTCCGCGACCGGGAGTTGCTTCTCGCGCGCCAGCCGGTCGCGGAGCGATTCGCCTTCCACGTACGGCATCACGTAGTAGAGCGTCCCGCCGGCGTCGCCGGAGTCGTACAGCGGCAGGATGTGCGGGTGGCGGAACTGGGCGGAGATCTGGATCTCGCGCAGGAACCGTTCGGGCCCGAGCGCCGCGGCCAGTTCCGCGTTGAGCACTTTGATCGCGACCCGCCGGTGGTGCTTCAGGTCCTCGGCGAGATAGACGTGGGCCATGCCGCCCGCGCCGATTTCCCGCTCGATCCGGTAGCGCTCGGCGAGGGCGGCGGCGAGGAGGGTCACGTCCGACATGGGGGATCAAAGATGGAGCAATTGCGCCGCGCCGCCAGAGTGGGGGGCCATGAGCGCGGTGAGAGCACCGGAGCATGGTGGCCCTCGCGGCGGCGCGCCCCCTCGAGCGCCTGCGCCCCCCGCGCCAAGCGGCAGACCGCGAGCGCTAGGCCGGACGCGCCGCGGCCAGCCGCTCCAGTTCCGACACCGTGTGCTCCAGCTGGTGCCACAACGACTCCGGCGCGTGGTCGCGAAAGGCGTCGGCCAGCGCGCGGTAGTACCACAGGGTGCCCTCGCGACCGCCGTTGAAGCGGTCCCACAGCGCGTCGCCGACCTGGCGGTAGTCGTCGAGGATCTCCCGCGCGTTGTGCACCTTGTCGGCCAGGGAGACGAGCCGGGCCTCGGGGCTCTTGTGCGGCACGGCCCCCACGTACGCGATCTTGCGCTGGCGCCATGGCGGCTTGGGCACCATGTCGGCGTCGGTGCACTCGTCCACGATGCGGGCCACCCGCTCGCCGAACCGGGCGCGGATGCGCTCGCGCATCGCCTTGCCGCCCTGGTCCTCCACCGCGTCGTGCAGCAGCGCGGCGATGGCGGTGTCCTCGTCGCCGCCGTGCTCGATCACCAGCGCCGTCACCGCCAGCAGGTGGGCGACGTAGGGCGTCGCCTTGCTCTTGCGCCGCTGCGCCGCGTGCGCCTCGAAGGCGAACGCCAGCGCGTCCCCGAAGCGGGGACCCAAGGCTCGAGAGGTGGCTTTCGGCTGGGGCATGGCTCGATCTGACGTGCGGCCGCACGACGGTCGAGGGCGCGTTGTGGCCCGTCGCCCGACGCGGGCCGGCGCGGGTCAGCCCGACGTGTCCGCCGCCTGGACCGCCGGTGTCTCGTCGAAGTCCAGCACCACTACCGAGCACACGGGATCCGGCGCCGGCAGCGGCAGCATCAGCGCCTGGCCACCGCTGTCCGGCACCAGCACCGTCGCGTGCAAGTCCGGCCGTGCCAACAGCCAGGCGCGCCGGATCCGCGTCGTCAGCCCGGGCAGCCGCACCGCGCCGTTCGGCCAGCCGGTGAAGAACAGGTAGAGCCGCTTGCCCTTGGTGGTCGAGCGGAACGAGGCGTTCGCGAACAGCGACGCGCTGGTGCCGTAGATCGCCTCGCCGTTCACCTGCATCCACCGGCCCATCGCGGCCAGCCGATCGACGCTCTCGTCGGGGAACGTGCCGTCGGCTTTCGGCCCGACGTTCAACAGCAGGTTCCCGCCCTTGGACGCCGTCTCGACCAGCAGCCCGACGAGCTGCGCGAGCGATTTGAAGTTGTGGTCGTGCGCGTTGTAGCCCCAGTGGTCGTTCATCGTGATGCACGATTCCCAGTCCACGCCCGGCCAGCCGGTGGCAGGTACCTCCTGCTCGGGGGTGCGGAAATCCCCCAGCGGGTCCGTGATCGGCGCCTGCGACCAGCCCTCCAGCCGGTTGTTCACGATCACCGAGGGCTGGAAGCCGCGGCACGCCTGGTAGAGCGCGCGCCCCAGCTCGTGCGTCCAGGTCTGCTCCCAGTTCCCGTCGAACCACAGCACGCCGATGTCGCCGTAGTCCTTGAGGAGCTGCTCCACCGAGCCGTGGAGGTAGCGCACGAACCGCGTGTAGCTCGCCCCGTCCAGCCGCCGGGTCGCGGCCTCCCAGTCGCGGCGCGGCACGTAGTCGGGGTGGTTCCAGTCCATGATGGAGTGGTACCAGCACGGGGTGAGCCCCGCGCCGCGGCACGCGTCGGCCATCTGCCGCATGACGTCGCGCCGGTACGGCGTGGCGCGGACGCAGAACTCGGTGAGCCGGTTGTCGAACAGGCAGAAGCCGTCGTGGTGCTTGGTGGTGATGGTCACGTACTTCATCCCCGCGTCCTTGGCCATGGCCACCCACTGGTCGGCGTCGAACTTCACGGGATTGAAGCGCGCGGCCAGCCGGCGGTACGTGCCGACGGGGATGTGGGCCTCGTAGCGGATCCACTCGGCGTAGTCGCTGCGGCCGAGGTACTCGCCGGCGAGGATCGAGTACAGGCCCCAGTGCAGGAACAGCCCGAAGCGCGCCTCGCGCCACCAGGCCATCCGCGCGTCGTCGGCGGCGGCGCGCGGGAGGACGCGGACGGCGCCGGGCCCGGCCGGCCAGGAGCGGCCGGGGCCCCGCTCGAGAGGCAGCGCCGCCGCCCCCAGCGCGGCGGCGCCCCCGGCCACGAAGCGGCGGCGGTCCATCACGCGGCCGGCGCTCCCGGCGCGGGGCCGCCGGCGGCCAGCGTGTTGTACAGCCAGGCGAAGATCACGCCGCACACCAGCCCGTCCACCAGCGCGTACAGCGTGCCCACGATCACGCCCGCGAAGCCTCCGATGTGCGCGTAGCCCGGGTAGATGGACTTCGCCATGTCGAGGAACGCGATGGCGTAGCCGGGCCAGATCAGGTTGAGCACGCCGGTCAGGAAGATGGCCGCCGCCCACAGAATCCCCGCCGTCCAGGCCATCGCCTTGGTGGAAAGCCTCATGCCGCCTCCCGGGTAGTTGGGGGAGAAACGAGAGCCGCGAGATAGGATATCCGAGGGGCCATAGTATATTGAACGTCCGCCGGGGGCCAGCCACGGGCCCCCACCCCGCGTTCCCGGACCGCGGGGCGACTCGACCACCTTCGCCGTCGAAGACGGGCCGCCACCACATGCTTGCCGTCGTCGCGCTCCTGGCCATGCAGGCCACGCTGACCAGTCCGCCGGCATCCCGGGGACCCCGGGACGTACGCCGCGCCCCCGGCCGCGGCGCGGCCCGGTCGAGCTCCGCGGCGGCGGACACGTCGCTGCGCTCGAGCCTCGCGCCGCCGCCGACGGCGCGCGCCGTCGTGGCGCTCCGCGCCACGCGGCCGCCCGTGCTCGACGGGCGGGGAGACGACCCGATCTGGCAGGACGCGCCGGCGATCACGCGGTTCGTCCAGTGGCAGCCGGACGAGGGTGCCGCGCCCACGTTCCGGACCGTGGCGAAGATCGCCTACGACGCGGCGAACCTGTACGTGTTCGTCCGCGCCTGCGACCCGCACCCCGACAGCATCATCCGCATCCTGGCGCGGCGCGACACCTGGACGCCGTCGGACATGATCTGGGTGTGGGTGGACCCGTTCCACGACCGGCGCAACGGCTACGAGTTCATGGTCAACGCCGCCGGCGTGAAGTACGACGCCGCCATCTACCACGACGGCCGCGAGGATCCGGCCTGGAACGCGGTGTGGAGCGTCGTGACGCGCGTGGACTCGCTGGGCTGGACGGCCGAGTTCCGGATCCCGCTGTCGCAGCTGCCGTACAGCGCCGCCGCCGAGCACACCTTCGGCATCGCCATTGACCGCGACATCTACCGCCTCAACGAGCGGGTGAGCTGGCCGATGCTCAACCCGTTCAAGGCGGGGCTGGTCTCGCAGTTCGGCGATCTCGAGGGGCTGACCGGCCTGGAGGCGCCGCGGCGGCTGGAGGTCGCGCCCTACCTGGTCACCAGGGACGCCTCGACGCTCAAGGACAACGCGTTCGCGCGCCGGGCCGGCGCCACGCTCGGCGCGGACGTCAAGGACCGGGTGGCGCCGAACCTCACGCTCCACGCCACGGTGAACCCCGACTTCGGGGAGGTCGAGGCCGATCCCTCGGTCCTGAACCTCGGCGCCTTCGAGACCTACTTCAGCGAGCAGCGCCCGTTCTTCGTGGCCGGCAGCGGGCTGTTCCAGTTCCCGGTCACCTGCACCGGCGGCGGGTGCGGCTCCGAGGGACTGTTCTACAGCCGCCGCATCGGCCGGCCCGCGCAGCTCTGGGGCACCTACGGCGACACCACGCCGGCGCCGCCCACCACCATCCTGGGCGCGGCCAAGCTCGCCGGACGGCTGCCGGGCGGGCTGACGCTCGGGGCGCTGGACGCGGTGACCGCGCGGGCCGGCACGGGGCTGGGCGCCGACACCACGGTGGAGCCCGCGACCAACTTCGCGGTGGTGCGGGTGCAGCAGGAGCTGGGCGCGGGCCGCACCAGCTTCGGCGGCATGGCGACCGCGGTGGACCGCCGGATGGACGCCTTCACGTCCCCCTACCTGGCGCGCGGGGCGTGGGCGGCGGGTCTGGACTTCCGCCACCGCTTCGCGGGCGATGCGTACGAAGTCGCGGGCTCCGCCGCCTCGACCGACGTGGCGGGGAGCGCCGCGGCCATCGCCGCCCTCCAGACCGATCCCGTGCACGACTACCAGCGGCCCGACGCCGGCCTGCCGCTGGACTCGAGCCGCACGACGCTGCGCGGCGGCGCGCAGGCGCTGAGCTTCGCCAAGATCGCGGGGCGCCACCTCCAGTTCTCGACCGCGTACGCCCGCACCTCCGCGGGCTTCGAGCCCAACGACCTGGGCTATCTGCGGCGCGCCGACCAGCAGAGCTGGAGCAACTGGCTGGGCCTGTACGATCGCCGGCCGCGGCCCTGGTACAACAGCATCCAGTGGAACCTCAACTGGAGCGGGCGCTGGACCGCGACGGGCCTGCCGCTGGATCGCTCCGTCGGCTCCAGCTTCGACATCACCTTCCCCAGCAGCGCCAGCGCCTGGGTGAGCGGCAACTGGGGCCAGCTCGGCGCCACCTACGACGACCGCGGCGCGCGGGGCGGACCGGCCGTCCGCCAGGACCCCTTCGTCACCGCGTCCGCGGGCTACAGCGGCGACGCCCGCCGGGCCGTGGTCCCGCACGTCGGTGTGAACTGGTTCAAGGGCGACGCCGGCCACAACTGGAGCTTCAGCGTGAGCCCGCAGCTCGACGTCCGGCTCGCCGAGCGGTTCACCTCGTCCCTCGCGTTCTCCTGGAGCCACGGCGTCACCGACAACCAGTGGTACGGGAACTACACCGACAGCGCGGCGGTCGCCCACTACACCTTCGCGCACCTGGTTCAGGTCACGACCGCCGCGACGCTGCGCCTCAACTACACCTTCAGTCCGGCGGTCTCCCTCCAGGTATACGCGCAGCCGTACGTCTCGGAGGGCACCTACACCGACGTGCGCCAGCTCTCGGCCACGCCGAGGGCCTCGCAGTACGCCGACCGCTACGCCGCCTACGGCGACACCGCCGTGACCAACCACCCCGGCGGGTTCGACTTCCGCGCCTTCCAGTCGAACGTGGTGTTCCGCTGGGGCTGGCGGCCCGGCTCGGCGCTGTTCCTGGTGTGGAACGAGGGGCGGCGGGGCACCGCCGACGCCGCGAGCGGGAGCTACGCCGCCGACCTGCGCGAGCTGCTGGGGCTGCACCCGGCCAATACGTTCCTCATGAAAGTCTCGTACTGGCTCGATCCGTAAGGTGAAGCGGTCAGCGAGCCGCGGGGAGTGCTCGCGACTCGCCTGACATCCGGCTGCTCGCGGCCGCATGAAACATTCCAACCTCGACCGTCCGTACGGTGTCTCAGCTGACAGGAGCCGTGAGGCCCTCCTCCTTCGCGCCGAGGCCGGATGCTGGCTGCCGTGGGGCTGTGGATGCTGCAGGCAACGCTCGTGGCCGCCCGGGCCCCGGCCGCCGCCGATACGGGAGCGGGGCGGCCGGACACGGCGGCGTTGGTGGCCGGCCCGGTGGCGCCCCCCACCGCCAGCTCCGCGCAGGCCGCCCGGCTGCTGCGCCCCCCGGCCATGGACGCCCGGGACAGCGACGCCGTGTGGCGCGCGATCCCGCCCATCACGCAGTTCGTCGAGTGGCAGCCGACCGAGGGGAAGGCGCCGCGGTTCCGCACCGTGGCGAAGATCGGCTACGACGCCGCCAACCTCTACGTGCTGGTGCGCTGCTACGACCCGCACCCCGACAGCATCATCCGCATCCTGGAGCGGCGCGACACCTGGACGCCCTCGGACATGGTGTGGGTGTTCCTCGACTCCTACCACGACCGGCGCAACGGCTACGGGTTCGGCGTCAACGCCGCCGGGGTCAAGTACGACGAGGCGATCTACCACGGCGGCAACGAGGACCCGGCCTGGAACGCGGTGTGGGACGTGGCGACGCGGATCGATTCGCTGGGCTGGGTGGCCGAGTTCCGGATCCCGATGTCGCAGCTGCACTACGCCACGGCGCGCGACCACACCTTCGGCGTCACGCTCGACCGCGACATCTACCGCTTCAACGAGCGGGTGAGCTGGCCGATGCTCAGCCAGGCCAAGGCCGACCTGCTCTCGCAGTTCGGCACGCTGACGGGGCTGGACGGGCTGGACGCGCCCCGGCGGCTCGAGGCCGCGCCCTACGTGGTGGCGCGGAACGCGCCCACCCTCGGGAACAACACCTTCGGCCGCGCGTCGTTCGGCACCGTCGGCGCCGACCTCAAGTACCGGGTGGCCTCGAACCTGACGCTCGACGCCACGGTGAACCCCGACTTCGGCGAGGTGGAGGCCGACCCGTCGGTGCTGAACCTCACGGCGCTGGAGACGTTCTACCAGGAGCAGCGGCCGTTCTTCGTGGCCGGGCAGGGCCTGTTCCAGGTCAACGTGAACTGCAGCTCGGTCAACTGCAGCCACGAGCAGCTGTTCTACAGCCGCCGCATCGGGCGCACGCCGCAGCTGTGGGGCACGTTCGGGGACACCACCCCGCCGCAGCCCACCACCATCCTCGGCGCGGCCAAGCTGATCGGCCGCTACCCGGGCGGGCTGACCCTCGGCGTGATCGACGCCGTGACCCGGCGCGACCAGGCCCTGTTCGGCGACACGCTGAAGACGGTGGAGCCGGCGACGAACTTCGCGGTGGTGCGCGTGACGCAGGACCTCGGGCAGGGCGCCACCACGCTCGGGGCCATGGTCACCGGGGTCAACCGCGGGATGGACCGGTGGACCTCGCCCTGGCTGGCGCGCGATGCGTACGTGGGGGCGGTGGACTTCCGCCACCGCTTCCTCGCCAACACGTGGGAGGTCTCCGGCGGCGCGGCGTCGA
>JAJYLI010000141.1 GCA_021787855.1 bacterium
GCGGCGCAGGAGACCCGCGCCAGGACGGGACTGCGGGTGATCATCGCGCGCGCCTTCCCGCACACCGGTCCCGGGCAGGACGAGCGGTTCGTCGCGCCCGCCTTCGCGCGGCGCCTCAAGGGCGCGCGGCTGGCGGGAGCGCGGGTGGTCAAGGTCGGGAACCTGGAGCCGGTGCGCGACTTTCTCGATGTCCGTGACGTCGCGGCCGCGTACCTCGCCCTGCTGGCGAAGGGCGCGCCGGGCGAGACGTACAACGTGGGCAGCGGCCGCGGCGTCACCCTCGAGGCGCTGTTCCGGACCCTGGCCGGCATCGTGGGCGTGGACGCCATCCCGGAGCCTGACCCCGAGCTCACGCGTCCGGCGGATCTCCCCTATCTGGTGGGCGACGCCGCGAAGCTCCGCGCCGCCACCGGGTGGGCGTCCGCGATCCCGCTGGAGCAAACCCTCCGCGAGCTGGTCCATGCCCAGGCGGACTGACCTCAAGCGCATCCTGCTGCTGGGCTCCGGCCCGATCGTGATCGGGCAGGCCGCGGAGTTCGATTACTCCGGCACCCAGGCGGTGAAGGCGCTGCGCGAGGAGGGCTACGAGGTCGTGCTGGTGAACTCGAACCCGGCCACCATCATGACCGATCCCGAGTTCGCCGACCGCACCTACATCGAGCCGGTGACGCCGGAGTGGGTGGAGCGGGTCATCGCGCGCGAGCGCCCCGACGCCCTGCTGCCCACCATGGGCGGCCAGACCGCGCTCAACGTGGCCATGGCCCTCCACACCAGCGGCGTGCTGGAGCGCTACGGCGTCGAGCTGATCGGGGCCGACGCCCGGGCCATCCGCATGGCCGAGGACCGCGAGGCCTTCGCCGACGCGATGCGCCGCATCGGCCTCAAGGTGCCGCCCGGCGGCTTCGCCACCAGCGTGGAGCAGGCCCGCGCCATCGTCGAGCGCACCGGCTACCCGGCCATCATCCGGCCCTCGTTCACGCTGGGCGGGACGGGCGGCGGGATCGCGTACAACCCGAGCGAGCTCGACGGCAGGGTCCAGTGGGGCCTCGACGCGTCGCCCACCCACCAGGTCCTGGTCGAGCAGAGCGTGGTGGGGTGGAAGGAGTTCGAGCTGGAGGTGATGCGGGACGGCCGTGACAACGTGGTGATCGTCTGCTCGATCGAGAACCTCGATCCGATGGGCGTGCACACCGGCGACAGCATCACCGTGGCGCCGGCCATGACCCTCACCGACCGCGAGTACCAGGTCATGCGCGACGCGGCGATCGCGATCATCCGCGAGATCGGCGTCGAGGCCGGCGGCTGCAACATCCAGTTCGCCGTCAGCCCCGCGGACGGCGAGATGCTGGTGATCGAGATGAACCCGCGGGTGTCGCGCTCCTCGGCCCTGGCCTCCAAGGCCACCGGCTTCCCGATCGCGCGCATGGGCACCAAGCTGGCCGTGGGCTACACCCTGGACGAGCTGCCCAACGACATCACCCGGACCACGCCGGCCTCCTTCGAGCCCGTGCTGGACTACGTGGTGGTGAAGTTCCCGCGGTTCCCGTTCGAGAAGTTCCCAGGGGCCGACTGGCGGCTCACCACCCAGATGAAGTCGGTGGGCGAGTCCATGGCCATCGGGCGGACCTTCAAGGAGGCGTTCCAGAAGGGCATCCGCGCGCTGGAGATGGACCGGGCCGGCTGGGTGGCCGGCGCCACGCCGGCCGACGACCGCCTGGAGCACGACGACGCGGACACGATCCGCGCGGCCCTGCGGCAGCCGACGCCGGAGCGGGTGTTCCAGGTCAAGCGCGCGTTCGAAGCGGGGCTGGGCGCGGACGAGATCGCGCGGCTCACCGGCATTGATCCCTGGTTCACGGGCCAGATGGCCGAGCTGGTCGAGGCCGAGCGGGCGTTCCGCGCCGCCTGGCCGCGGGCCGGCGCGGAGCCGGCGCGGCGCGAGCTGCTGCGGCGCATGAAGCGGATGGGGTTCTCCGACGTGCAGCTCGCGGGCCTGGCCGGCACCACGGAAGACCGCGTCCGCGAGGAGCGGCACGCCCTCGGCGTCCGGCCCGCCTTCAAGACCGTGGATACCTGCGCGGGGGAGTTCCCCTCCGCGACGCCGTACCTGTACTCCAGCTACGACGAGGAGAACGAGTCGGAGCCGTTCGGCGAGCGGGCCGTGGTGGTCCTCGGGTCCGGGCCGAACCGCATCGGGCAGGGCGTCGAGTTCGACTACTGCTGCGTGCGCGCCGCCCTCGCGTTCCGCGAGCTGGGCTACCGCACCATCATGATCAACTCGAACCCCGAGACCGTCTCCACCGACTTCGACATCTCGGACAAGCTGTACTTCGAGCCGCTCACCTTCGAGGACGTGCTGGAGATCGTGGAGCTGGAGCGGCCGCTCGGCGTGGTGGTGCAGCTCGGCGGCCAGACGCCCCTCAAGCTCGCCCGGCGGCTCGACGCCGCGGGCGTGCGGATCCTGGGCACCTCGGCCGACGCGATCGACACCGCCGAGGACCGGCGCCGGTTCGAGGCCATCGGGCGGGAGCTGGGCATCACCCAGCCCCCGAGCGGCACCGCCACCAGCACCGAGGAGGCGCTGGCGGTGGCCGAGAAGGTCGGCTATCCGGTGCTGGTCCGGCCGTCCTACGTCCTGGGCGGCCGCGCGATGGAGATCGTGTACGACGCCGGCACCCTGCGGGAGTACTTCGCCACGGCGGCGCGGGCGGCGCCCGGCCACCCGGTGCTCATTGACCGGTTCCTGGAGGACGCCTTCGAGGCCGACGTGGACGCCATCGCCGACGGCACGACCTGCGTGATCGGCGGGATCATGCAGCACATCGAGGACGCCGGCATCCACTCGGGCGACTCGGCGTGCGTGCTGCCGCCGTACCTGATCGGCGAGCCGGAGCTCGAGGAGATGCGCCGCCACACGCGGGCGCTGGCCAAGGCCCTCGGCGTGGTGGGGCTCATCAACGTGCAGTACGCCATCAAGGACGGCGTGGTCTATTGCCTGGAGGTGAACCCGCGGGGCTCGCGCACCGTGCCGTTCGTCTCCAAGGCGACGGGCGTCCCCCTGGCCAAGCTCGCCGCCGGGGTGATGGTGGGCCGCACGCTCGGGCAGCTCGGCCTGCGCGACGAGCCGGAGCTGCCGTACGTGGCCGTCAAGGAAGCCGTCTTTCCGTTCGTGAAGCTCCCCAACGTGGACACCATCCTCGGCCCGGAGATGCGCTCGACCGGGGAGGTGATGGGGATCGCCGATACGTTCGGGTGGGCGTTCGCCAAGGCGCAGATCGGCGCCGACGGCGCCCTCCCGCTCGAGGGCACGATCTTCGTGACCGTCAACGACGGCGACAAGCCGACGGTCACGCCGATCGTGCGCCGGTTCCACGAGATGGGCTTCAAGCTGGTTGCGACCGAGGGCACGGCCCGCTATCTGCAGCGGCGGGGCATCGCGTGCGAGCGCGTCAACAAGGTGTGGGAGGGGAGGCCGAACGCCGTGGATCTGATCATCTCGGGCAAGGTTCAGCTGCTGATCAACACCCCGCTGGGCAAGTACTCCCAGCGGGACGACTACGAGCTGCGCCGCGCGGCGCTGATGCACCGCGTGCCCTACACGACGACCATGTCGGCCGCCGCGGCCGCGTGCGACGCCGTGATCGCCCTGCGGAGCTCCCCGGGCGACGTGCTGTCGCTGCAGGAGCGCTACCGGACGCACCGGGCCTCCACCGTGCAGGTGGCGTGATGGCCGCCCCCCGGAAGAAGCCCGCGCGGCCGGCGCGCAAGAGCGAGCCCGCGGCCAAGGGACCCCCGGCGGGCCTGCCCGCCTTCCCCGGCGACCTGGCCGGCGCGGTCAAGTACGCCGAGCCGCTGGGCCGCCACACCACCTTCCGGATCGGCGGGCCGGCGAGCGTGTACTTCACCCCGGCGACGCCCGAGGCCGTGGGCGGCGCGATGGCGTGGGCGCGGGAGCACAAGGTGCCGGTGCTGGTGCTGGGCCTGGGCTCCAACGTGCTGATCCGCGACGGCGGCTTCCGCGGCCTGGTGATCCAGCTCGGCAAGGGCCTGGACGCCGTCTCGCACCGCGCCGGCACCTGGAAGGTGGGGGCGGGGCTCCCGACCCCGCTGCTGGCGCGGCGCACCGCCGAGGAGGGCTTCGCGGGCGTGCACCGGCTGATCGGCGTGCCCGGCACGGTGGGCGGCGCGGTGTTCATGAACGCCGGGGCCCACGGCCAGGACATCGCCTCGGTGTTGATCTCCGCCACCCTGCTCGACCCCAAGGGCCGGGTGATCGAGAAGGCGTGCAAGGACATCTCCTTCGACTACCGGCGCAGCGGCCTGGAGGGGCACGTGGTCCTGGGCTGCGCCCTGAAGCTCGAGCCGGGCGAGCCCGACCGCCTCAAGAGCGAGCAGGCCATGCTGCTGCGGCGCCGCCGCGAGGGCACCCCGTTCGACCAGCCGTGCTGCGGCAGCGTGTTCCAGAACCCGGAGGAGTCCACCGCGGGCCGGCTGATTGACCGCTGCGGCCTCAAGGGCCGCCGGCTGGGCGGCGCGGAGATCTCCAAGCTGCACGCCAACTACATCGTCAACGTGGGCAACGCCTCGGCCGACGACGTGCTCAAGCTGATTGACATCGCGCGGACCGCCGTGTTCAAGGAATTCGGCATCGAGCTGGAGCTGGAGGTCCAGGTCCTCGGGGAGTCGAAGTGAGCGAGTACTTCGCCCACCCGACGGCGGTGATTGACGAGGGGGCGGTGATCGGCGCCGGCACCAGGGTGTGGCACTTCTGCCACGTCATGCCGGGCGCGGTGATCGGGGAGCGCTGCATTCTGGGGCAGAACGTGGTGGTGATGCCGGGCACCAGGATCGGCAGCAACGTGAAGATCCAGAACAACGTCTCCATCTACGAGGGCGTGATTCTCGAGGACGACGTGTTCTGCGGTCCCTCGATGGTCTTCACCAACGTGACCTTCCCCCGCAGCCACGTGATCCGCAAGGGGGAATACGAGCGGACCCTGTGCCGGCGCGGCGCCACCATCGGGGCCAACGCCACCGTGGTGTGCGGCGTCACGCTGGGCCGGTTCAGCTTCGTCGGCGCGGGCGCCGTGGTGACCCGGGACGTCAAGGACCACGCCCTGGTGGTCGGCAACCCGGCCCGCCAGGCGGGCTGGATGTGCCAGTGCGGCGAGCGGCTCCGCCTCGCCGGGGGGAAGGGCCGGTGCGCGCGGTGCGGCTCGTCCTGGGTGGAGCGCGGCGGGGAGCTGGTGGGCGAAGGGGCGGGGGGAGGGCAGGGCGCATGAACGTCCCGCTGCTGGACCTCAAGGCGCAGCACCGGGCCATCGGCGAGGCCGTGGTGCGGCGGGTGCTGGCCCTGGCGGAGAGCCAGCTGTTCATCCTGGGCCAGCCGGTGGTGGACCTCGAGGCGCAGATCGCGGCGCTGTCCCGCGCGCGCTTCGGGATCGGCGTGGCCAGCGGGACGGACGCGCTGCTGCTGCCCCTGAAGGCGCTCGACTTGAAGCCGGGCGACGAGGTGATCACCACGCCGTTCACGTTCTTCGCGACGGCGGGCGCGATCCACAACGCGGGCGGCAGGCCGGTGTTCGTGGACATCGAGCCGTCCACCTACAACCTGTCGCCCGCCGCCGTCGAGGCGGCCATCACGCCCCGGACGCGGGCCATCCTGCCGGTGCACCTGTTCGGCCAGATGGCCGCGATGGAGCCGATCCTCGCCGTCGCCGGCGCGCGGGGCATCCCGGTGATCGAGGACGCGGCGCAGGCCATCGGGGCGCGGCGCCGCATCGCGGGCGCCTGGCGGATGGCCGGCGAGCTGGGCGCGGCGACCGGATTCTCGTTCTTCCCCTCCAAGAACCTGGGGGCGTGGGGCGACGGCGGCATGGTCGTGACGTCCGACGAGCGGCTGGCCGAGCGGGTGCGGCGCCTGCGGGTCCACGGCGGCCTGCAGATGTACCACCACGACGAGGTGGGCACCAACTCGCGGCTGGACGCGCTCCAGGCCACGGTGCTGCTGGCCAAGCTGCCGCACCTGGAGAGCTGGAGCGCGGCGCGGCGGGCGCACGCGCGCCGCTACACCGAGGCGTTCGCCGACGCCGCGGCCGTGCGCACGCCGGTGTCCGACCCCGCCAACGAGCACATCTACAACCAGTACGTGATCGAGGTGGACCGGCGCGACGAGCTGCAGGCGTACCTCAAGGCGCGGCAGGTGGGCACCGCGGTGTACTACCCGCTCGCCCTGCACCTCCAGCCGTGCTTCGAGTACCTGGGCTACCGGGCCGGCGCGTTCCCGGCCGCGGAGGCGGCGACGCGGCGCGTGCTCGCGCTGCCGGTGTATCCCGAGCTGACGGAGGCGCAGCAGGACTACGTGGTGGAATGCATCCGGGGGTTCTACGGTGACTGACACGGCACGCCACGAGCGGGACCTGATCGAGAAGGCCGAGTCGCGGCGGGCGTTGATCGGCATCGTCGGCCTGGGGTACGTCGGGCTCCCCCTCGCCGTGGAGTTCGCCGAGGCGGGGTACACGGTCCTGGGCTTCGACGTGACGGCGCGCCTGGTGGAGGGGATCAACGCCGGCCGCTCGCACGTGCAGGACATCCCGTCGCCGCGCCTCGCCGCGCTGGTCCAGGCCGGCAGGCTCTCGGCGACGACGGACCTCGCCCGGCTCGAGGAGCCGGACTGCGTGGCCATCTGCGTGCCGACGCCGCTCTCCAAGACGCGCGACCCGGACATCTCGTTCGTCAGCGCGGCCACCGACAGCGTGGCGAAGACGATCCGCCCGGGCCAGGCCATCGTGCTGCAGAGCACCACCTACCCCGGGACCACCCGCGAGCTGATGCTGCCGGCCCTGGAGAAGGGCGGGCTCGAGGTGGGGCGCGACTTCTTCCTCGCCTTCAGCCCCGAGCGCGTGGACCCCGGCAACCCCAGGTACAACACCCACAACACGCCCAAGATCGTGGGCGGCATCACGCCCGCCTGCACCCGCGTGGTGATGGCGCTGTACCAGCCCGCGATCGAGACGCTGGTCGCGGTCTCCTCGCCCGAGGCGGCCGAGCTGGTGAAGCTGCTGGAGAACACGTTCCGCGCGGTCAACATCGGCCTGGTGAACGAGATGGCCATCGTGTGCGACAAGCTGGGCGTGGACGTCTGGGAGGTGATCGAGGCCGCCGCCACCAAGCCGTTCGGGTTCATGAAATTCACGCCGGGCCCGGGCGTGGGCGGCCACTGCATCCCCCTCGACCCGCACTACCTGGCGTGGAAGATGCGCTCGCTCAACTACCGCACCCGGTTCATCGAGCTCGCGGGCGAGATCAACTCCGAGATGCCGGAGTACTGGGTGGAGAAGGTCGTCACGGCCCTCAACGAGCAGCGCAAGGCGGTGCGCGGCTCCATTGTGCTGGTCGTCGGCGTGGCCTACAAGAAGGACGTTGACGACCTCCGGGAGAGCCCGGCGCTGGACATCATCCGGCTCCTCCAGCGCCTGGGCGCGGAGGTGAGGTACCACGATCCGTTCATCGCGGAGCTGAGGGAGGACGACACCACGCTGCGTTCGACGCCGCTCACGGCGGAGGCGGTGCGCGCGGCGGACTGCGTCGTCGTGGTCACCGACCACAGCAAGCTGGACTACGCCATGCTGGCGAAGGAGGCGCGCGCCCTGGTGGACACGCGGCACGTCGTGGCGGGCCGCGCCGCCGGGCGCGGGGCAGGGCGCTGAGCGCGCGCCGGGTCGCCGTCACCGGCGCGCGCGGCCTGGTGGGCACGACGCTGGTCCCGCTGTG
>JAJYLI010000142.1 GCA_021787855.1 bacterium
CCGGCGTCCAGCAGCTGGGTGGCCGCGCTGGCGGCCGGCTCGGCGCCGCGCGTGCTCCGCGCGCCCGGCAGCTTGCCGGCGGCGGCCTCGGCGTCCCGGCCGAACTCGGCCGCGCCGCCGTACCGCTCGGAGGGCAGGCGCGCCAGCGCCCTGTCCAGCACCGCCTGGAGGCCGGCCGGGAAGGCCACGTCCGGCCGCGCCGACGCCAGCGGCATGGGCGCGTCGGTCAGCCGCTTGATCATCGTTTCCTGCGCGCTGTCGGCCTGGAACGGCAGCACGCCGGTCAGCATCCGGTAGAACACCAGGCCCAGGGAGTAGATGTCGCTGCGGCCGTCCAGCTTGTCCCCCGAGAGCTGCTCGGGGCTCATGTACTCCGGGGTCCCCACCACCAGTCCGGTCTTGGTGACCTTCTGGCCCGCCTCGTCTCCCGCCACCGCCTTGGCGATGCCGAAGTCCACCACCTTCACGATGTCGGCGCCGTCCTTGCCCTGGACGATCATGATGTTGTCGGGCTTGAGGTCGCGGTGCACGATTCCCAGGTCGTGCGCCGCGGCCAGCGCGCCGGCCGCCTGCTTGAGGATGGCCGCCGCCCGCGCCGCGGGCAGCGCTCCCTCCCGCTCGATCACCTCGGTCAGCGCCGAGCCTTCGATGAACTCCATGGCCAGGTAGATCAGCCCGTCCGGCGTCTCGCCGAAGTCGTAGATCTGGCACACGTTGGGGTGCGAGATCCGGCTGGCGTTCGCCGCCTCGCGGTTGAACCGGCTGATCGCGTCGGGGTCCGCCGCCATCCCGGGGTTCATCACCTTGATGGCGCTCTTGCGCCCCATCTTCACGTGCTCGCCGAGATACACGGCGCCCATGCCGCCCTCGCCGAGCTTCTTGACGATCGCGTAGCGGTCGGCGACGACCTGGCCCACCAGGTCGGCCGTGGGGCTCTTGGCCCGCAGCGTCGTCCCGTCCACCGGGCAGAACTTGGTGGTGTCCGGGTACTCCTTGCCGCACACCGGGCAGGTCTTCACGGCATCTCCACCACGAGCAGCTTGTCCCCGATCAGCACGCGCGAGTTCTTCTTGAGCGGGATGTCGCCCCGGGCCGCCACGGCGACGCCGTTGCGGCTCCCGGCGTCGGCCAGGACGAAGTCCGCGTCCTCGGAGCGGATCACCGCGTGCTGGGAGCTCATCGAGGGGTCGTAGGGGAACGACCAGTCGCCCGCGTCGCGCCCCAGCTTGACGTCGCGTCCCGGCGAGAGATGGAACACGTCGCGCACGCTGCCGTCCACCCGGAGCTGCGACAGGCAGGCGATGTCGGCGCTCGGCAGCAGGGAGCCCATGCGGCGGGTGGCGTCGGCGTCGGGCGCGTAGGGTCCCGGGTAGCCCAGCCGGCGGAACCGGAGGAGCTGCGAGCCGATCAGCACCAGGTCGCCGTCCACCAGCTTGTGCGGGCCCTCGAGGAAGATCCACGTCCCGTTGCGCGAGCCGAGGTCGCGGATGCTGAGCTTGCCTTCTTTCCACAGGAGCAGCGCGTGCACCGGCGAGAGATAGACGTCGTCCGCGAAGCTCATGTCCGCGCCGCTGCGGCCGATGGTGGTTTCCTCACCGACCAGCGGATAGCGCGTGCTCCGCGTGCCGTCCTCGGCGGCGAGCGCGAGCTGGACCGGCGGCTGCGCGGCGCGCTTCGCCGTGAACACCTCGGTCGCCGCGTGCGGCGAGCCGGCCTGGCCGGCGGCCCGGAGCGGCGTGGCGCAGATGGGGCAGAACTTGTACTCGGGGCTGGCGATCGGCGCGCCGCAGCTGGCGCAGGTGGTGTCGGGGCCGGCCGCGGCCGCCTCCGCGGCGGCGCCGGCCGGCGCCGGCGCGAGCTTGGCACCGCAGTGGGAGCAGAACGGCATCGTGGCGTCCACCGCGTGCCCGCACTTGGAGCACACCGGGCCCGCGGCGGCGGCCCCCCCTCCTTGCCCCGCGGCCTGCCCGGTCGGCGCCGTGCCGTACACCCGCGTGGCGGGCGGGAGCGCCGCGCCTCCCGCGGTGCCCGCGGCGGGCACGGCCATGGCGGAGGCCGTCAGCGGCTTCCCGCAGTCCATGCAGAACCGGGACCCCGGGTCGTTCTGGCGCCCGCAGTGCGCGCACGTGGTCACGTTGTGAGTCGCCTCCGGCGACGGAGAGTCGGGCAAGAAGTGAGCGCCAATATACCGGTCGGTTCGGGGCGCGGTCAACAGAGCTAAATTGACGCCGGGCCGTGAGTTGGTGTACGTTCGGCGACCCATGCGACACCGCGGTTCCGCCGTCCTGGCGGCCGTCCTGTGCGTCGCGCTCGGCGCTCCGGTCGCGGCCCGCGGGCAGAGCGCCGGGCCCGGCGCGGGCCGCCCGCTGCCCCCCGTTCCGTTCGTGGACGGCCCCCTGGCGATCGCGGTGGCGTACCCGCCAGCCGGCGGCGCCCTCACGGCGCGCGACAGCACCTTCCTGTTCGGGAGCGTCGGCAGCGGCGCCGCCCGCCTGACGATTGACGGCGCGGCGGTGCCGGTGGCGCCGGACGGGGCGTTCCTCGCCTGGCTGCCCCTGCCGGACGACAGCCTCGCCGTCTTCCACCTCGCCGCGACCAGGGGGCCGGAGCGCGACACGCTCGACTGGACCGTGCGGCTCCCGCCGCGCTTCGCGCCTCCGCCCGGCGCGGGCGCGGCGTGGATGGACACCGCCTCGCTGCGGCCGCGGGGCGCGGTCTGGGCCCTGCCGGGCGAACCCATCCGGGTGAGCGTGCGCGCGGCGCCGGGCGCCCACGTGGCGGTGCGGCTGCCCGACGGGCGCGTCTTCCCGCTGGTCCTGGACAGCGTGACCTACGTGCCCGCCGGTCCGTTCGAGCGCCGGCCCGAGCGGCTGCTGCCGCGCACCAGGGTCCGCTTCGTCGGCGTGATTCCGGCCGTCCCCCTCGGCGCCCCGCCGCCGCCCCTCACCGCGGCCGCGGCCGACACCGGGGCCGCCGGGCCCGGCGCGACCGTGATCGCGTCGCTCGGGAGGGACACGACGGTCGCGGCGCTCCCCGCGCGGGTCGCTCTGGTGGATCCCGAAGCGTTGCCCGTGGTCGTGCTGGACGCCGACCCGGCACGGACGGACACGATGCCCGCGGCGGTGCCGGGCTCGCCGACGCCGGGCGGCACGTACGACTGGTTCTTCCTCGACGGCACGCCCGCGGCGCTCGACGGCCGCGTCGGCAACCAGGGGCGGGTCCGCCTCACCGCCACGTCGGCTGCCTGGGTGAGCATGGCGAACGTGGCGGCGGTGCTGCCCCCCGGCACTCCGCCGCCGGCGACCACCGTGCGGCTGGTGCGCCTGACGCCGGGACCCGCCAGCGTCGTGGCCCGTCTCAGCCTCGGTGGCCGCGTGCCGTTCCGGGTGGATGAAGGCGAGCGCGCCCTGACCGTGCGCCTGTACGGCGCGCGCTCGGACCTGGAGTTCGTGCAGTACGGGGGCACCGATCCGCTGGTCCGTCGCGTGATCTGGGCGCAGCCCTCGACGGACGTGTGCACGGTCACGTTCGAGCTCTCCGCGCCGGTGTTCGGCTGGCGGGTGAGCTGGGACGGGCCGGACCTGCTGCTCGAGATCCGCCGGCCGCCGGCGATCAACCGCGCGCACCCGCTGGCGGGCATGACCATCGCCGTGGATCCGGGACATCCCCCCCTCGGGGCGATGGGGCCCACCGGGCTGCAGGAGGCGGACGCCAACCTCGCGGTCGGGCTGGCCCTGCGCGCCCTGCTGATCCGGGACGGGGCCCGGGTGGTGATGACGCGCACCGCGGACACGCCGCTGGGTCTCTATCCGCGGGTGCGCATCGCGGAGCGGGCGGACGCCGACATCCTGGTGTCCATCCACAACAACGCCTTGCCGGACGGGGTCAACCCGTTCGTGAACAACGGGACGAGCACCTACTACTTCTATCCCCGCGCGGAGCGCCTGGCGCGGCTGACGCAGCGGGCCCTCGCCGCGCGCCTCGGGCTGGCGGACCTGGGCATCGGGCGCGCCGACTTCGCGCTGGCGCGCAGCTCCTGGATGCCCGCCATCCTCACCGAGGGCGCCTTCCTCATGATCCCCGCGCAGGAGAGCGCCCTGCGCACGCCGGCCTTCCAGCGCGCCTACGCCCGCGGCGTCGAGGCCGGGATCGCCGCCTACCTGCGCTCGCTGGCGCCGCCGCGGTGAGCCGCGCGGGGCACGCGGACCGGCGGCGCGCCGCGGGGGTAGGATACGCAGGAAGATGCCCCGGGTGACGCGTCTGCTCGCCGCCACGGCCTGGCTGGCCGTGACCGCCGGGGCCACGCGCCTCGCCGCGCAGCAGCCCGCGGACCGCGCGCGGCTCGACTCGCTGAGCGCGTCGTTCAACGCCATCTCCGATTCCACCACCCTGCTCGCCATGGAGCGGACGCGGATCGCGTACGCCAAGCTGCACCGCGACGATCCGCTGGTGCACCTGGCGCTGGGAATGCTCGCCTACCGGCTGGGCGAGGTGACGGTGGGGACCAGCCACTTCGACGACGCCACCGGCGAGTTCGACTGGGCCTCGGACCTGCGGCCCGAGTGGCCCTACCCGTGGTACTGGATGGGCCGCACGCAGCTGGCCATCGGCGAGAGCAGGTTCATCCCGCTGCAGAACCTCCGCGAGGTCCTCGGGACGGACAATCTGTCGCTGGCGGCCTCGGCGTTCGCGCGCGCGGTGGCGCTGGATCCCTCCTTCGGGCGGGCCCTGGTGGACCTCGCCACCACCGCGCTGCGGCAACGGATCGCGCCGCGGCTCGACGTGGCGCTCCGGGCGCTGCGGCTGGCGGCGGCGACGCCCGCCGGGCGGGAGCGGGCCGTGCTGCTGGCGCGCGGGCGGATCGAGCTGGACCATGGGAGCAAGGACTCGGCGCTGGTGGCGTTTCGCGACTACCTGGCCGCGGGGGGCGACAGCGGCGTGGGCGGCGTGGAGCTGGCGCGCGCCTTCGCGCTGCTGGGCCAGCCGGACTCGGCGGTGGCCGCCTACTTCGGGGCGGCGCGGAGCCGGCTCACCCCGGCGGGCCGGGCGTCGTTCCGGCGCGACCTGGTGTGGATCGCGACCCCCGAGGAGCTGAAGGCCTACGACGGTCTCCCGGCCGATTCCCTCGCGCCCTGGCTGCGGCGCTTCTGGGGGGAGCGCGACGTGGAGGACGCGCGGCGTCCCGGCGCGCGCCTGGTCGAGCAGTTCCGCCGCTACGCGTACGCGCGGGCGCACTACGCGCTGATCTCGCCGCACCGCTACTACGGCATCGCGGACGTCTTCCGCGATACCACGCAACGGGAGTTCGACGACCGCGGGGTGATCTACATGCGCCACGGCGCCCCGGACGCCCGGGTGACCTACAGCGACCAGGCCGTCGAGCCGAACGAGACCTGGCTGTACCGCCGGCCGCCGCCCGAGGGCGATCTCGTGTTCCACTTCGTCGCCACCGGGCACGTGCAGGACTACCGGCTCGTCGAGAGCCTGTTGGACGCGTACGGGTTCAGCACGGCGGTCATCCTGCAGACCCGCAACGACATTCCGACCAGCGTGGTCAGCGGCCTGCTCGACTCGCGGGCGCAGATCGCGCCGATCTACCAGCGGCTCGAGTCGGAGGGGCCGGCGGGGCGCGGCCCGCTGCTCGCGCAGGAGCGGGAGGACGGGCGGCGGGACATCCGCATCGGGACGACCACGGACGACTACCCGCTGCGCTTCGCGCGCGATCTCGATCCGCTGGTCTCGTCGTTCGTGCTGGCCGACAGCGCGCGCCACCCGGTGCTGCACGTCGTGTTCGCGCTGCCCGGGGCGCGCCTCACGGCGTACCCCGCGCCCGGCGGCGCGGGGTACCCGTTCGAGTTCCGGGTGATCGTCTACGACTCGGCGTACCGCCGGGTCGCGGGCCTGGACACCATGCGGGTGTTCCGCAGCCCCGAGCCGGTGCCGGACGGGAGCTATCTCACCCAGCAGCTCAGCGTGCCGGTGCCGCCCGGGCGTTACCACTACCATTTCGTGGTGAGCGAGTTGCAGGCCGGCGCCGGAGCGGTGGTCCGCGCGCAGCCGGTGGACGTGCCGCGGACGGACTCCGGGTTCACCGCGAGCGACCTGGTGCTGGGCCGCCAGGACAGCCACCTGGTGCTCCCGGTGCCGGGCGGCGACATCCCCTTGAACCCGCTCGGGCGCTTCCCGCGCGACGGCACCGCGCAGCTGTACTACGAGCTGTACGGGCTGCCGCGCGGGGCCGCGGTCTCCACCCGGGTCAGCGTGAAGCCGCTGGATCGCTCGTTCTTCCAGCGGCTGTTCGGCGGCGCCCGGGGCGCGAGCCTGCAGTACACCACCGTGACGGACACGGCGGGCCGGGTGGGCGTGCGCCAGCGCATCGTGCTGGGCGGCCTGAGTCCGGGTCGCTATCGGCTCACGGTGACCTTCCGCGACCGCGCCGGGGGCCGCCCCGTCGAGCGGGAGGAGGAATTCGTCATCGGCCACGCCAAGGCGCCTTGACACCCCCTCCGCGCGCGTCCTAAGTTGACGGCGCCCAAGGCGTAACATCCCCAGCGGTGAGCGCGCATGTTCTGCTCCAGGTGCGGCACCG
Source organism: bacterium (assembly GCA_021787855.1). GTDB lineage: Bacteria > Gemmatimonadota > Gemmatimonadetes > Gemmatimonadales > JACORV01 > Fen-1245. The sequence goes on from JAJYLI010000142.1 coordinate 6,590, forward strand.
AAGTCCAATCCGGCAACCGGTTCTGCCCGACATGTGGACTGGATTTGAGCGCCGCCACGCAGGCCGGCGCGGCCAGCGCCACGCCGGCGCCGGCGGCGCCGCCGGACGACGCGGTCGCCGTGCGCGAGGCGCTGAAGGACGAATACGATCTGGAGAAGGAGCTGGGGCGCGGCGGGATGGCCATCGTGTACAAGGCGCGGGACAAGGCGCTGGAGCGCGAGGTCGCGATCAAGGTGCTGCCGTTCTCGCTCTCCTTCGACGCGGAGTTCGTGGAGCGGTTCCAGCGCGAGGCCCGCACCTCCGCCAAGCTCGAGCACCCGAACATCATCCCCATCTACCGGGTCGGCAAGTCGGGCCGCGTCATCTACTTCGTGATGAAGTTCCTGCGCGGCAAGCCGCTCTCGGACGTGATCGAGGCGCGCGGGGCGCTGCCGGTCCCGGAGATCAAGCGGGTGCTGGCCGAGGCCGCCCGCGCCCTGGGGTACGCGCACAAGCACGGCATCGTGCACCGGGACATCAAGCCCGACAACATCATGTTCGACGAGCTGGGCCAGGCCATCGTGACCGATTTCGGGATCGCGAAGGCGCAGTCGGGCGCGCGGCTCACGGGCACCGGGATGTCCATCGGCACGCCGCACTACATGAGCCCCGAGCAGGCCCGCGCGCAGCCGCTGGACGGGCGCAGCGACATCTACTCGCTGGGCGTGGTGGGCTACCAGTGCCTCACCGGGCACGTGCCCTTCGACGGCGAGGACAGCTTCTCCATCGGCTACAAGCACATCATGGAGGAGCTGCCGACGCCGCCGCTGGAGACGGCCGAGCAGCGCGGCATGTTCGCCGTCATCCAGCGCATGATGGCCAAGAAGCCGGAGGACCGCTTCCAGACGGCCGAAGAGCTGGTCGGCGCGCTCGAGGCCAGCGGGGGCATCGCGGGCGCGATGCCGGCGGACGTGGCCACCCGGCCGACCGAGGCCGTCAAGGCGCCCGCCGGGGTGGCGGCGCTCGCCTCGGCCGCCACCACGCCGCTGCCGCGCGCGTCGGCCTCGATGGGCCGGCCGGCCGGCGTCGCCGCGCCGGCGGCGAAGCCGCGGCCGCGGCC
>JAJYLI010000143.1:0-1372 GCA_021787855.1 bacterium
CGGCGGCTCGAGGGCGCCGTCGCGACGGACTTGAGGGTGGCCGATGACGGAGAGCAAGGCGTTGCACAGGCAGCGGCGGCCGACCGTGTCCTCCATCCTCCCGCCCTTCTTCACGTAGGCGGCCTCGGGCTCACTGGCACACCGGTAGTCCACCCTCCCATCCGGCGTCATGAAGGCGACGCGCAGATACCCCAGGTCGCACACCCGCTCCCGCGCCGCGCCGACGGCGGGATTCGCGGCCCAATCCACGACCTTGAACGGATAGCCCGTAGGCGACGCGCGGGGCTCCGTGCGGACGTCCACCTCGCCGCGGGCCGCGTGGGCGAGCACCGAGCGCTTGAGCGGTTCGGCCAGCCCCGATTCGTCGCAGAAGGCGAACAGCGTTCCGACCTGGAGTCCGGCCGCCCCCGCCTCACGCGCCGCGCGCATGCGGTCGGGGTGACCGGCCCCACCCGCCACCCAGAACGGCAGGCCCAGCTCGCCCAGCTTGGCGAGGTCCACCACGTCGCGTGCACCGTAGATGGGCTCGCCGCGCGTGTTGAACTGCGGCTCCCCACGGGGCGCGGCGTTGTGGCCGCCGGCGGCCGGCCCCTCGATCACGAATCCGTCCACCCGGCCGTTCGCCTTGCGCGCGAGCATCGTCGCCAGGGAGTTGCTCGCGACGATCGGGATGAACTTCGGCCGCGGCAGCCCCGCCGGCGGCTTCTCCCAATGGGCGCCGGGGTCCAGCTCGAGGTATTCGACGGCATCGCCCGAGAGCCCCTCCACGTCGAAGCGGAGCCGGGCCGGCTGGTGCGCCGCCAACCCGTCGAGCACCCCCGGGATCTCGCGCGGGATGCCGGCGCCCATGAGGACGAAGTCCACCCCGGCGAGCATCGCGCCGTACAGGGTCGCCAGCGTGGGCATCTGAATCTTGGTGAGCAGGTTGATGCCGACCGGCCGGTCGTGTCCCTGCTTGGCGAGCCACACCTCGACGAACGCGGCGAGCATGGTCAGCTCCTGCCGAGCGGGAGCCACCACCTGGCGGTACACCGGGAGCATCGCGTACGGCTGGCCCGGCGGCCGGCCTTCAGGCCGGTAGTAGCGGCGCAGGGCTTCGTCCGCCGCGCGCCGCATCGGGAACAGCTCCATCCCGCGGCGCATGTGGCCGCCCCGATCGCCATCCTGCAGGCGGCGCACGAGCACCGTGTCGAGGCCGGTGCCGGAGACCACCCCCAGCTGCCCGGTGCGGGCTACGGCGTTGGCCAGCCTCCAGTTGGAGACGGCGGCACCCATCCCGCCTTGAATGATCAGGGGAAGCGTCGAGCGCGGTTCGATGACAGGAGTATAGCGTCCGCGGGCCGTAGGCGCGCCTCGCCGCGACTCGTCCCGC